>NZ_QTQJ01000003.1:0-375001 GCF_003853795.1 Burkholderia sp. Bp8991
GAACCGGCCAGCATACCGAGGTCAAAACACGACATTTCTAAGTAGCCAGAACACGACATTTCTAAAAAGCTACTACATTCAAATTTTGCGCTAATTCACGTTATGTCAACTACGAGGGCTGACCAAACCGATGCTCCGATTCGGCAAAAACTGACGCCCGACGAAATGCTCGCTTGGCTCGGCGTGCACGCGTCGCATTACTTTTCGAGCCAGCGCAACCTCGTGCACTACGTGCGTGGCAGGAACGTCGTCGACGCGATTCGCGCGCGAAGCACGACCGCCCATTCACCGCCGCCCTCGCGCGGTGATTGAACGACTGGCTCGACGAAGAAGTCGTGAGCTTCGATCCATACGCCATTCCGCCGGCCCAGCCGGCTGCATAGACCACAGTGGACCGGCGCGACATTCGCGGTCGGCCCCGGTGACGCTACGCATGCGCCGCAGTGCGGGCGCGCGGGCGGGCGCGCGTTCGTGTCGGAGCTGGCTCCGGCGTCGCTTCGGCCGCCGACTGTGCCGGCGCAACGGTCAGATGCAATCCCAACGCGCCGACAACCTTCATGATCGTTGCAAACTCCGCGTTCCCACCATCCGACAGCGCACGATAGAGTGCTTCGCGCTTTACGCCGGACTCGCGCGCCAGCGCGGTCATGCCGCGAGCTTTCGCGACGTTCCCGAGCGCGGCCTGGATCAGGCGCGGATCGCCATCTTCGAACGCTTGCGCCAGGTAGTGACGAATCGTTTCCTCGTCCTTCAGGTACTTCGAGCCGTCGAATTCGGCCAGTTCGCTGATTTTCATCTTCAATCCTCCAGTTCACCGGCGATTTGCTTCGCCGTCTTGATGTCCTTTTTTTGCGTCGACTTGTCCCCGCCACACAACACCACGACGATGATTTTTCCGCGCCGCACGAAGTAGGCCCGGTATCCCGGCCCGACGTCGATCTTCATTTCGTTGACACCGTCACCGACTGCGCGCCACTGGCAAGGTTGCCGAGCTTCGCCCGCTCGATGCGCAGACTGATTGCCGCGCTGCCGACGGGATCGCGAAGCCCGTCGTGCCAGCTATCAAATTGGGGGGTGGTCAGGACTTTGAACATGAATGGATTGTAACCCATGGGGGACACCATAGCTACTGCCTCGTGCGGTTTCGCCTAATCGGCGCTCGCCGCTGTCGGACGCGGCGGGCGGAGTCCGAAGCCGCAGCCTCTCGTGCTCACTTCCGCACGTCTTCTCTCTTTGTGCCTACCCGTAGACGGCCTACGCCGGGTTGCCTGTCGATTGCCCCTCGAGGCCAAGGCATGCGGCCGCTTCCCGATGCGGGATTTCCGTGCGATTGGATGCACAATTCGTTTACCGTGATTCAGGACCGACGCATCCGCACCATTCGCTGTCGTGCAAGCGCGACTCCTCAAGGATCGTTGTGTCAAAGCCTCACTATTTCGGCCAGCCCCGCGTCGACGGCAACCAACCGTCAACAGCTCTCCGCAGCGATGAAGTCGCCGGGCGGCAATGGTCGGTTCGCCACGTCCTTTGCTTCGGCGCGCGTCAGGCCTAGCGTCTGCAACACCATCGCCGCGGCCCGCTCGGGGAGCCGGCCTTCGTCTCCCGCCGGCTTCCTCGCTTCGCCCTCAGCCGTGTCGGCCGCGTAGCACTCCGCCGCGATCGCCGCCAGGATCGTCCCCGTCATCGCGAGCACGCTCATGAACGGATCGCCGACGACGAAGCGGCGTGCCGCGATTCCGCGCTCGCTGTCCCGCCGCAAGTGCCGGCCCAGCCCGTGGTCGAGCGCACGCGCGGAAAAGCCCTCCCGCATCAGGAACCGCCCCCAGAGCCGCTCGCGGCGCGCGCGCATCAGCGTGTGACGCACGCAAACCGACACGACCTCGGCCGGATCCGACAAACCGCTCGCAAGACGCTCGAGCCCGTCCGCGAAATCGTCGAACACCCACTCGGTCAGCGCGGCGAAGATGCCGTCCTTCGATTCGAAGTGGTAGTAAAACGAGCCGAACCCCACATCCGCCGCCTCGGTGATCTCACTGATCGCGACGTTGTCCCTGCCCTTTTCCGCCATCAGGCCGAACGCCGCCCGCAGCAAGCGCATACGTGTCGCCTCCTTGCGCCGGGCGCCGCGCGGTTGACGCTGTTCCGCTTCGGCCACTGACGCATTCGGGCGACGCGGCCGGACCGGTTTGTCGTCCACGAGCGCACCTTCCCTTTCCATAAGAATTTTCTGCATGACGCAATTCTAGATGACTCACTCATACTTGACAATATTATCAGTTATGAGTCTAATCTCGAAAATAGCAGAACCGGTTCCTGTCCGGACACTGTTCCGGACCCACGCCAGCGAGCGTCGGTGACGCGCAGGCGGCCCCGTCGGCACACTCGGCGGCGATCGTCGTGCGCAAGCCGTGTCATGTCGGCAATCGGAACGATCTGCACCTCGAACATCGGAGTACTGATTGATCGTCATGCGCACCGTCGGCGGAGACGCCCGCGCGCGCCTGCATAAACCGGGGTGACCTGCCGTGGTCGCCGAATCATTTTTAGTTTGACCCTCACTTGTCTTGGAAACATCGTGAAATCACCCGGACTTGACGCGCGGACTTCAACGCGCCCGTTTCTGACACGCATCGCGCCACCGCTTCGGCGCGCCCCGATCGCATTCGCCTGCTGTGCGATTCTTCTCGCGGCTTGCCACTCGCACGAGGCCCCGGTGCCCGAACTGCAACCGGTGGTCGCGCTGCCGGTTCATGCGGACAATGGCGCCGTGCAGCGCGTGCTGCCCGCGCAGGTTCAGGCGCGATATTCGACGCCGCTGTCGTTCCGGGTCGGCGGCAAGATCGTCGAGCGGCGCGTGCGAATCGGCGACACCGTCAAGGCCGGCCAGACCCTCGCGATGCTCGATCCGGCCGATCTGCACAACACGTTGCTGAACGCGCGCGCGCAGCTCGATGCCGCCGAGCATCGCCTCGCCTATGCGAAGCAGCAACTGGATCGCGACCGCGCGCAGGCTCAGGCCAACCTGATCGCGCCCGCGCAGCTCGAGACAACGCAGGACGCGTATGCATCGGCGGTCGCGCAACGCGATTCCGCGCTCGCGCAAATGGCGCTCGCGGGCGATCACCTGCGCTACGCGACGCTGGTCGCGGATCACGACGGCGTCATCACGTCGGAGGATGCCGATACCGGGCAGAACGTCGAGCCCGGCCAGGCGGTGTTTCATCTGGACTGGAGCGGCGACCTTGACATCGTCTGCGACGTCGCCGAGCGCGATCTGCGCGATCTCGCGGTCGGCCGCACCGCGCACGTCAGCCTGACGGCACTGCCGGGCAAGGTGCTCGACGCAAGCGTGCGCGAAGTCGCGGCGGCCGCTGATCCGCAAAGCCGCACCTGGCGCGTGAAGCTGACGCTGGTCGCGCCGGGGCCGGACGTCCGCTCCGGGATGACCGCCAGCATCTCGTTCGACGGCGCCGCCGACACCACCGCGGACCACGCGATCACGCTGCCGGCCACCGCACTCTTCCATCGCGGCGAAGCGCCGGCGGTCTGGGTCATTCGCAAAGGCAGCGACACGCTGGAACTGCGCCCGGTAACGGTCGGACGCTACGACGAGCATACGGTCACGGTCACGTCCGGCCTCGCGGAAAACGAGCGTGTCGTGATGCAAGGCGTCCATACTGTGAGTACCGGCCAGCACGTGCGCGTGGTGCCGCCGCTGCATGCGGAGGACTTCGCATCATGAACGGTCCAGAACACCGGTCCTCGACGGACGGTGCGCTCGGCGCACAAAGCGGTGCCGCGTCGCGCGACGACGGCGGTTTCAATCTGTCGGCATGGGCGCTGAAGCATCAGCAACTGGTGATCTTCCTGATCGGCCTCGCGACGATCTTCGGCATGATCGGCTATACGCGCCTCGCGCAATCGGAGGATCCGCCGTTCACGTTCCGAACCATGGTGATCCAGACCTATTGGCCGGGCGCCACGGCGCGCGAAGTGCAGGAACAGGTCACGGACCGGATCGGCCGCCAGCTCCAGGCCGCGCCTTACGTCGACAACATCAAGAGCTATTCGCGCCCCGGCGAGTCGATGATCTTCTTTGCGATGAAGGATTCGGCGCCGGTCGACCAGGTGCCGGAAACCTGGTATCAGGTGCGCAAGAAGGTCGGCGACATCCGGGCGACGCTGCCGAAGGGCACTGTCGGCCCGTTCTTCAACGACGAATTCGGCGACGTCTATACCAACATCTATGCGCTCGAAGGCGACGGCTACTCGCCCGCGCAACTGCACGATTACGCGGACAAGCTGCGCACCGTGCTGTTGCGCGTGCCGGGTGTCGCGAAAGTCGACTACTTCGGCGACCCCGCCCAGCACGTATTCGTCGAGATCTCGAACGCGCAACTGACGCGGCTCGCGATCACGCCGCAGCAGCTCGCGCAGGCCATCGACGCGCAAAACGCCGTCGCACCGGTCGGCACGATCACGACATCGGACGACCGCGTGTTCGTGCGGCCGAGCGGTGCGTTCAAGGACACGCAGGCGCTCGCCGACATGCTGATCACGGTGAACGGCCGGACGTTCCGGCTCGGCGACGTCGCGAAGGTCACGCGCGGCTACGACGATCCGCCCGTCACGCAGATGCGTACGAACGGTCACGCGGTGCTCGGCATCGGCGTCACGATGCAAAAAGGCGGTGACGTGATCGACCTCGGCAAGGCGCTCGACGCGAAGGCAGCCGAGCTCCGGGCCGGCTTGCCGGCCGGACTGAAGCTGGCCGCGGTGTCGAGCATGCCGCATGCCGTCAAGCACTCGGTGGACGATTTCGTCGAAGCGGTCGGCGAAGCCGTCGCGATCGTGCTCGTCGTCAGCCTCGTGTCGCTGGGCCTGCGCACCGGCATGGTCGTCGTCATCACGATTCCGATCGTGCTCGCCGTGACGGCACTGTGCATGCACGTGTTCGGCATCGGCCTCGACAAGGTGTCGCTCGGCACGCTGGTGCTCGCGCTGGGGCTGCTGGTGGACGATGCGATCATCGCCGTCGAAATGATGGCGGTGAAGCTCGAGCAGGGTTGGAGCCGCGCGCGCGCGGCGGCCTTCGCCTACACGAGCACGGCGTTCCCGATGCTGACCGGCACGCTCGTCACGGTATCCGGCTTCCTGCCGATCGCGCTCGCGAAATCGAGCACCGGCGAATACACGCGGTCGATCTTCGAGGTGTCCGCGATCTCGCTGATCGTGTCGTGGTTCGCGGCCGTCGTGCTGGTGCCGCTGCTCGGCTACCACATGCTTCCCGAGCAGCAGCATCACGACGCTCATGCACATGGGCAGGACGTTTATGAAACGGGCTTTTACCGGCGGCTGTCCGGATGGATCTCGGCGTGCATCGAGCGCCGCTGGGTGGTGCTGGGCGTAACGGCCGTGCTGTTCGCGATCGCGATGGCGGCATTCACGCGCGTGCCACAGCAATTTTTCCCGAACTCGGAGCGCCCCGAACTGCTGATCGACCTGCGCCTGCCGGAAGGCGCTTCGTTCGACGCGACACTGCGTGAGGCCACGCGGCTCGAGAAGGTGCTCGACGGTCGGCCTGAAATCGATCACGTCGTCGATTTCGTCGGCACCGGTGCGCCGCGCTTCTACCTGCCGCTCGACCAGCAGCTCCAGCAGCCGAACTTCGCGCAGTTCGTGATCACGGCCAAGGACGTCGAATCGCGCGACCGCTTGTCGCATTGGCTCGAGTCGACGCTGGCAAGCCGTTTCCCGACCGTGCGCACGCGCGTCGCACGCCTCGAGAACGGGCCGCCCGTCGGCTTTCCGATCAAGTTCCGCGTGAGCGGCGACGACATCGCGACCGTTCGCGGCATTGCCGAAAAAGTGGCGGACAAGATGCGCGCCGATGCCCGCACGCGCAACGTGCAGTTCGACTGGGACGAGCCGGCGGAGCGATCGGTGTCGTTCGAAATCGATCAACTGAAGGCACGCCAGCTCGGCGTGACGTCGGAAGACGTGTCGAGTTTCCTCGCGATGACGCTGTCCGGCTATACGGTCACGCAGTATCGCGAACGCGACAAGCTGATCGACGTCGACCTGCGTGCGCCGAAGCGCGAACGGATCGACCCGTCGCAGCTCGCCGGCCTGGCGATCCCGACGCCGCACGGCCCGGTGCCGCTCGGCACGATCGGCCACGTGCGCGACACGCTCGAATACGGCGTGATCTGGGAACGCGACCGCCAGCCGACCGTCACGGTGCAGGCCGACGTTCGTGGCGAAGCGCCAAGCATCGGCGTGACGCGCGCCATCGACGGCACCCTGGCGACGCTGCGCGCCACGCTGCCGACCGGTTACCGGATCGAGATCGGTGGTGCAGCCGAGGAGAGCATGAAGGGCCAGACGTCGATCAACGCGCAGATGCCGCTCATGATCATCGCGGTGCTGACGCTGCTGATGATCCAGCTCAAGCGCTTCTCGCGCACCTTCATCGTCGTGCTGACGGCCCCGCTCGGCCTGATCGGCGTGGTCGCGGCGCTGCTGCTGTTCGGCAAGCCGTTCGGCTTCGTCGCGCTGCTCGGCGTGATCGCGATGTTCGGGATCATCATGCGCAACTCGGTGATCCTGGTCGACCAGATCGACCAGGACATCGCGGCCGGGCAGCCACGCTTCACCGCGATCGTGGGCGCGACCGTGCGCCGCTTCCGGCCGATCATGCTGACCGCCGCGGCCGCCGTGCTCGCGCTGATTCCGCTGTTGCGTTCCGGCTTCTTCGGCCCGATGGCCACCGCGCTGATGGGCGGCATCACGATCGCGACGGTGCTGACTATCTTCTTCCTGCCGGCCCTCTATGCGACCTGCTTCAAGGTGCGCAGCGACGAACGCGAGTCGCACGCAATGGACGTCGCGTCCTCGGAGACATGCTGATGAAATTTCCCCTTACCACGTCGGTGCTCGCCGCGAGCGCGGCGCTCTGCCTGAGCGGCTGTGCAATGGCCCCGAGCAGCACGCCGCCCGCGATGCCGTCGCCGGCGCACTACGGCGCGACGCCTCAGGCGCCGCGCACCGCCGAAGCGGCAGGCGTCGCGCAGCAGTTCGACGTCGGCGCCGCGCCCGTCCCGCAATGGTGGCGCCTGTACCGGTCCAGCGCGCTCGACGCGCTGGTCGACGAAGGCCTGCGCGCGAACCCGACTCTGGCCGCGGCGGAAAAGACGCTCGCCGCCGCGCAGGAGGAGCTGCGCGCGCAGATCGGGGCGTCGACGCTGCCGTCGATCGACGCGAACGCGCAGGTGGCCCGCACGCGCACGCCCGACATCTCCGGCGCGGGCGCGCAAAGCCTGCGCTACAACGTCTTCGTCGGGCAACTGCAGGCGCATTACACCTTCGACCTGTTCGGCGCCACGCGATATGCGAACGAGGCGAGCGCCGCGCGCGTCGACGTGCGCGGTTGCGAGCTCGAAGCGGCAAGGCGTGCGCTGGCGGCCAACATCGTCGGCACCGCCATCCGCGCCGCGACGCTCGACCGCCAGATCCTGCTGACGGAGCGCCTGGTCGCCGTTGCCGAGGCATCCGCGCTCGAAGACCAGCAGCGTTACGCGCTCGGCGCGGTGTCCCACGTGCAGGCGCTGGCGTCGACGCAGAGCGCGGCGTCGCTCGCCGCGACGCTGCCGCCGCTGCGCCAGCAGCGTGCGAGCGCGGTTCACGCGCTCGCGATCCTGCTGGGCCGCACGCCCGACGCGCCGCCGCCGGTCCCCTCCTACACTGGACTGTCGCTGCCGGAACACGTGCCCGTGGTCGTGCCGTCCGACCTGCTGAAGGCACGGCCGGACATCCGCGCGGCCGCGGCAGCCGTGAAGGCGGCATCGGCGGACGTCGGCGAGGCGACCGCCCAGTTGTTCCCGAGCCTGTCGCTCACCGCGACGATGGGGCGCGGCGGCTTCAGCTGGCCAGCGCTGTTGTCGGGCGCGGGCGGGCTGTGGGCCGTCGGCGCCGGGCTGTCGCAGCCGATCTTCCACGGCGGTGCGCTGCTGGCTCACCGGCGGGCGTCACGCGATGCGTACGACGCCGCGGTGCTGCAGTACAAGGCGGCGGTGCTGTCCGCATTCGGCGACGTCGCCGATTCGCTCGCCGCGCTGGACAACGACGCGCAAGGACTGGCCGCGAACGAACTCGCGGCGCGCGCGGCAGGCGAGGCTTTCCACGAAACGGCGCAACGCCGCACATTGGGTGCCGTTCCGATGTCCGCGCAACGGTCGAGCGAACAGCTCTATCTGAACGCGGAACTCGATGCGGTGCGTGCCGCGAGCCGCCGGATGACCGATACCGCGGCGCTGCTGCAGGCAATGGGCGAACTGCCGCCCGCCACCGGCACGACGGTCGCGGCCCGGCAATAGCCGCTGCTTGCGTCGATGGACCGGCTGCGCGCCTTCGGGCCGCACCGGTCCGCAGTCTCGAAGCCCGATGCCCGGCGTACCGTGCATCGCGCGGCGCCGGGCCTTCATTACCCGCATGGTTGATTCCCGATGAAATCCGACAACCTGGTCGCTTGCCACGAATGCGACCTGCTGATTCAGCGTCCGCCGCGCCTGCGCGCGCTGACGGCGCACTGCCCGAGATGCCACGCGCGCGTGAGCGGTGCGGCGCACGGCCGCCGCTCGCTCGACCGGCTGTGCGCATTGACGGTCGCCGCGCTGGTGACGTGTTGCGTCGCGCAGGCCTTTCCGATCGTCGCGCTCGATGCGGCCGGCATCGCGTCGCATGCGACGCTCGGTGACGCGGTTCGCGCGCTATGGTCGAACGGTCAGCCGCTGGTGGCCGCGCTCGTGTTCTGCACGACGATGCTGTTTCCGATACTGGAGCTCGCCGCATGGCTGTACCTGCTCGCGCCGTTGCGCGCGGGCCGCGTACCGCGCCACTTCGCGCAAGTGCTGCGCGGCATTCACCGATTGCGGCCGTGGAGCATGGTCGAGGTGCTGATGCTCGGCGTGCTCATCACGATCGTCAAACTGACGAGCCTCGCACACGTGCTTGCCGGGCCCGCGCTATTCGCGTTCGCCGGGCTTACCGTGATGCTCTGCGTGCTGTCGACGATCGAACCGGCCCGACTGTGGGAAGCGCACGACGAACTCGTCGCACTGCGGCCAGGCGATGCCGAGCGTGCGAAACCGCCCCGCCGCGACACGACGCGACATGCGGCGCCCCGGGCCGCGGAAAGCAGCGGATCGGCGGGCATGACGGCCCGCGCCGCGGGATGGATCGCCTGTCACCTCTGCGCGCGCGTGCAGCCGGCACACACATGCGGCGAGCGCTGCACGCGCTGCGGATCGCCGCTGCACGCGCGCCGTCCGCACAGCATCGCGCGCACGGGCGCGCTCGTCGCTGCCGCTGCGTTGCTCTATATCCCGGCGAACCTGTTGCCCGTCATGCACGCGACCTCGCTCGGCCGGGCCGAGGACGACACGATCCTCGGCGGTGTCGCGTACTTCTGGACGTCCGGCGACTGGGCACTCGCCGTCATCGTGTTCATCGCGAGTGTGCTCGTGCCGATGCTCAAGCTTGCGGCCCTCGCATTCCAGGCGATCGCCGTCCATCGCGGCGTGCAATGGCGGCCGCTCGAACGAGCCCGGCTGCATCGGCTGGTCGAGCGCGTGGGCCGCTGGTCGATGCTCGACGTATTCGTCGTGGCGCTCACGATCGCGCTCGTGCATTTCGGCTCGTTCGCCGACATCACGCCCGGCCCCGGCGCGCTCGCGTTCGGCGCCGTGGTCGTGCTGACCATGTGCGCGTCGATGCAGTTCGATCCGCGGCTCATCTGGGACGGCGCGCCCCGCCCCGCCGCCGCCCATCACAAACCTTGAACCGGCGCAAGCGCCCGCTTTATTTCGAATTCCAAAACGATGTCTTCTTTCGATTTTTCGCCACCCGAGATCCGGCCGCGCAGCCGCTGGATCCCGTCTCTCGTCTGGATCGTGCCGCTCGTGTGCGCGCTGATCGGGCTGTCGCTCGTGATCCGGACCGTCACCGCCAACGGTCCGACGATCACGGTCACGTTCGCCAACGCCGAGGGCCTCGAAGCCGGCAAGACCAAGGTCCGCTACAAGGACGTCGACATCGGCACCGTCCAGACCATCACGCTCACGCCCGACTTCAAGCGCGTGGTCGTCGGCATTCAGCTGACGCACGAGGCCGCGCGCTTCGCGAACCGCGACACGCGCTTCTGGGTCGTTCGACCGCGCGTCGGTGCCACCGGCATTTCCGGCCTCGGCACGCTGCTCTCCGGCGCATTCATCGGCGCGGATCTTGGCCGCTCGTCGCAGAAGCAGACCGATTTCACCGGTCTCGAGACGCCGCCCGCCGTCACCGCGGACCAGCAGGGCCGACGCTTTCTGCTGCACGGCGACTCGCTGGGCTCGGTCGACATCGGCTCGCCGGTGTTCTACCGGCATGTGCAGGTCGGTCAGGTCGTGGGATTCTCGCTCGACAAGGACGGTACGGGCGTCGACGTTCAGGCGTTCGTGAAGGCGCCCTACGACAAGTACGTCGGCGTCAATACGCGCTGGTGGCACGCGAGCGGCGTGGATCTTCGGCTCGATTCGAGCGGCCTGAAACTCAACACGCAGTCGCTGGCGACCGTGATCGTCGGCGGTCTCGCGTTTCAGTCGCCGCCTGGACAAGCGGACGCGCCGCAGGCAGCCGACAACACGCCGTTCCGGCTCGCCCCCGACGAAGCCGACGCGATGCGCGACCCCGACGGCACGCCGCTGATGGTCGTCATGCGCTTCGACCAGTCGCTGCGCGGGCTGTCGGTCGGCGCGCCAGTCGATCTGCGGGGCATCGTACTCGGTCAGGTCACGAACATCGGGATCGAGTACAACGAACACACGCGCAACTTCAGCATGAAGGTCGCGATGGCGCTGTATCCGTCGCGACTGAGCCGACACAGCGATACGGCGCTGCCCGCGCCCGATACGGCCGGCGGCCACGAACTGCTCCAACACCTGGTGCTCCAGGGGCTGCGCGGGCAGTTGCGTACCGGCAGCCTGCTGACCGGTCAGCTCTATGTGGCGCTCGACATGTTCCCGAAGGCGCCGCACGCGAGCGTCGACGCGCGCCGCACGCCGGTGGAACTGCCGACCGTGCCCAACACGCTCGACGAACTGCAGGTGCAGATCGCCGACATCGCGCGCAAGCTCGATCAGGTGCCGTTCGACCGGATCGGCAACAATCTGAACGGCGCGCTCGCGCATGCGAACCAGTTGTTCGGTCACCTCGATGAGCAGGTCGTGCCGCAGGCGCGCGACACGCTGGCCGCCGCGCAACGCACGTTCAGCGCGGCAGAGTCGACGTTGGGGCAGAATTCGCCGATGCAGTCGGACGTTCATGAGGCGATGCAGTCGCTCACGCAAACGCTGCAGTCGTTGAATGCGCTTGCGGACTATCTGGAACGTCATCCCGAATCGCTGCTGTTCGGCAAGAAGGGGGACCGCCAATGAAAGCGCGTTCGTTTGGTCGTCTCCGTATGCCGGCGCGCATCGCGACGTGCGTCGCACTCGCGGTGCTGAGCGCGTGCGCGTCGCCGCCGGTGCATTTCCATACCCTCGCGGTGACAGACGATGCGGGTGTTGAGGCCACCGCCGCGCATCCCGCCTGGCTGATCGACATCCAGGCCGTGCACGTCGCGGCGCCTGCGGACGGCAACCGGCTCGTCGTGCAACGCGGCCCCGATCGGACCGACATCCTGGAGCAGGAGCGCTGGGCCGCGCCGCTCGGCGACGAGATGCGCGGCGGACTGTCGACGCGCGTCGCGTCCCGGCTCGGCACGATCGATGTTCATCGCGTCGCCCACCCGGACGGCGCGCCCGTCTACCGGGTCGCGGTGGACGTCCAGCGAATCGAATCCTGGCCGGCATCGCACGTGCTGCTCGATGCGACATGGAGTGTGAGTTCCGGGTCCGGACAGCCGGCACTGACGTGCCGCAGCATCGTTCGGTCCGGTGCGTCGACGGGCTACGAAGCACTCGTCGACGCGCAGCGTCGCGCGCTCGATGCGCTCGCGCTCGGGATCGCCGCGGGCATTCGCGCGGCGGCCGCGCACGCCGCGCCGCCGGCAGATTGCCGCGCGGGCGCACCCGGGCGCCCGATCGCACGCCCCGCTGTCGATCGCGGCGCGCCGGACGCGCTCGACGATTGAATCGGCGCCGTGACGACGCGACATTTCCCGCGGCGCGATATTGCTCCGCTTCAGCCATTTCCACCGCACGGACAGCACAGGATGAAACCCGCCCGCCTGACCCGCATGCAACGCCGGCTCGACACTCGCGAGCGGCTCGTCGCCGCCGCTCGCGAATGCTTCATCGCGAAGGGCTTCGCCGACACGACTGTCGAACATATCGTCGAGCGCGCGGGTTACACGCGCGGCGCGTTCTATGCGAACTTCGGGCACAAGCGCGAGCTGTTGATCGAGATCCTGCGTCGCGACCGCCCGAAATTACTGGCGAAAATGCGGCCGGCAACGCATGAGCACCGAGGCTCCCGCACCGCTGGCTCCGCGGACATCGCCGCCGGCTGGGAATGTTTCCCGCTGTGGGTCGAGGTGCACCTGTACGCGCTGCGCGATGCCGGGATCCGGCAGATCGTCGACCGGCTGCACGCCGAGCCGGCGCCGCCGGCTGCGGCGAGCGGTGCGGCGGACACCTCGGAGCGCATGCCATCGTCGGCCGAATGGGCGGCAGTGCTCGGCGTTGCGCTGATGCGTGCCGGTGCGTAGTACGCACGTTACGACGAGCCGACGCAAGACACCGTGATGCGCGCCGTTCGGGCGGCCGCCCGGTCCATCAATCCGACCGTCCCGAACGACTATCCGGACAATGGCGGACGCCGGCCTTCCACACAGGCTGGCTGTCGAATGGGCGCCGGCCGCTTGATCCCGCTCAGAACCGATACCCTACCGATACGAATGTCGTGATCGGATCGATCTTGATCCGCGTCGAACTGGTCACGGTTCCGACCGCGGATCGCGTGCTCAGGTCGGCTTTCGTCGACAGCCACACGTAGGCGACCGACACGCCGACCGACCAGTGCGGATCGATGTTGTACGTGAGCCCGGCGTTGACGATCGGCGCAAAGGAATGGCTCAGCGCCACCGACGTGGGGCCCTCCAGGCGATTGCCGAGCGTCGGCGAATACAGGAATGCGCCGCTCGCGACCTTGTCGCTCAGCTGTACGTCCCTGAACCATACATAGGTGAGGCCCGCGCCGACGTATGGCCGAAACCGGGCCGACGGTTCGCCGAAATGATATTGCGCGAGAATCGCCGGGCTCCATGCGCGAGCCGTCCCCAGTTCGCCGAGCGACGACAGGGAGCCCGTGCCGCTCAGATGCAATTTCGGCGGAATGCCCAGGATCGTCTCGACTGCGACGTGATCCGTGACGAAATAGGTCGCCGTCAGCGCGAACGTATCGGTATCGGCCACGCTCGCGCCGCTGCCCGGTACGGTGCCCGAGCGCCCGAGCGCGTTGACCGTCAGCGGCTCGCTCGAATCCTGCGGCGCCATGTGCAGCCATCCGGCGTTCATGACCCACTGACCGGCCGATTGCGCGCGGGCGCACGACATCGCCGCGATCGACAGAAGAATTGCCGCGCTCGTATGCTTCATGGTGTCTCCGATTGTTGTGATGTGCAGGATGGCGCCGCCGGGGAACGGCGGCATGCGTCGCCGCCGGACGGAGGTCATCCGCCCGGCATGCGCGTCCAGGGTTCCGGACGAAACGGGATTCAGCGGTCTCTGAGCCGGTCGATCAACCGGACGCCCGCGCCGGCAGCCGCACGCCTGAGCGACGCCAGCGGGCCGTCCTCGGGCGAGGGCGTACCGGCGACACGCTCCGCGCCGCCGGCAAAACGCGGGAACAGGCGCAATGCGTTGCCGCGCTCGATGCCGGCGCGCGCGTCGGTATCCCAAACAGGTGACCGTTCGAGCGTGTCGCGCTGCATGGCGGTGACCGGTGCCGGCGCGAACGGGAAATCGCTGCCGAAGAGGATCTGCGTCGGCTCGACCAGTTCGCGCAATGCGGCCTGCGGATACGCGGCTGGCGACAATGCCGTGTCGAAGTGGAATCGACGAATGGTCGTGAGCACGCCGTCCGGTACCGCAGCAAGGTATTCCGGCATCAGGTTGGCCAGCGACACGCGCCACGCGACGTAAGGCAGGAATCCGCCCGCATGCGCGAGAATCCAGCGAATGTTCGGGTAACGCGCCAGCGTCCCCGTCAGCAGCAGATTGACCGCCGCGCGCGTCGTATCGCACAGGAATTCGATCAGGAATCCCGGCGCACCCAGCCCGAGCGCCTCGCTTGTCCGATGCAGGTTCGGATGCACGAACACGACGGCCTGCCTGCGATCGAGTTCGGCCATCAGTTCGTCGAATTCCGGCGCGCCGAGAAACTTTCCTTCCGTACTGCCGAGCAGCACGACGCCGTCCGCCTTCAGCACGTCGAGCGCATGAACGGCTTCCGCGCAGGCCAGTTCGGTAAACGGCATCGGCAGAACCGCGAACGAACCGAAGCGGCCGGGATGCGCATCGCAGAGCTGCGCCGAATATTCGTTACATTGACGAGCGAGCGTGCGTGCCTCTTCGACGTCGCCGAAATACACGCCCGGCGCCGAGATCGACAGCAGTGCCGCCTGAATCCCGTTCACGTTCATCACGTCGAGCGACGCTTGCGCATGCCATTCCGGCAACGCCGCGCCGGCGACCTTCTGTATGCCATGCCTGGACATTGCGTCGCGATAGGCCGGCGGAACGAAATGATGATGGACGTCGATTCGGTGCACGATCTGCTCCGGCGCGAAACATTGATATGGATGACAAAATATTATTCAGGCGCGTCTTCGCGCAAAACGAGTCGGTCGCTAGGTCGCATGCCCGGATGCGGCCCGTGCGTTCGACAGATCCAGCGCAACATCGACGATCATGTCTTCCTGCCCACCCACCATGCCGCGTCGCCCCAGCTCGACGAGGATATCGACCGTGCCGAGGCCATACTTTCGGGCGGCCAGTTCGGCATGGCGCAGGAAGCTGGAGTACACCCCGGCATAACCGAGCGCGAGCGTTTCGCGGTCGACGCGCACCGGGCGATCCTGCAGCGGCCGAACGATTTCGTCCGCCGCATCCATCAGCCGGTACAGATCCGTACCGTGACGCCAACCAAGGCGCTCGGCCGCCGCGATGAATACCTCGAGCGGCGCGTTCCCCGCCCCGGCCCCCATCCCCGCCAGGCTCGCGTCGACGCGATCGCAGCCCTCCTCGACGGCGACGATCGAGTTCGCCACACCGAGACTCAGGTTGTGATGCGCGTGAATGCCCACCTCCGTTTCCGGTTTCAGCACGTCCTTGAACGCGCGGACGCGATCGCGCACGTCGTTCATGTTCATCGCGCCGCCGGAATCCACGACGTAGCAGCACGTCGCGCCATAGCTTTCCATCTGCTTCGCCTGCTCGGCGAGCCCGACGGGCGTGTGCATGTGACTCATCATCAGGAAGCCCACGGCCTCCATGCCGAGCTCACGCGCGGATTCGATGTGTTGGCGGGAAATGTCGGCTTCCGTGCAATGCGTGGCGACCCGCACGATGCGCGCGCCCGCGTCGTACGCGGCGCGCAGATCGTGCACGGTGCCGATACCGGGCAGCAGGAGCGTGGCGACCTTCGCGTGGGTGACGGCACCGGCGACCGCTTCGATCCATTCGACATCCGTATGTGCGCCGAAACCGTAGTTGAAGCTGCCGCCCTGCAGGCCGTCGCCATGCGCGACCTCGATCGAATCGACCCGCGCAGCGTCGAGCGCCATGGCGATTTTCCGCGCCTGCGCGATGCTGTACTGGTGGCGAATCGCGTGGCTGCCGTCGCGCAATGTCACGTCGGAGATGTAAATCTTCTTGTCCATGGTCGGGAAACTCACGTTGCGTCGCGCAGCATGCGGGCGGCGACCCGTTCGGCCATCGCCATGGCTGCGCTCGTCATGATGTCGAGGTTGCCGGCGTAGGCAGGCAGGTAGTGGGCGGCCCCCTCGACTTCGAGGAAGATCGAAGTCTTGAGGCCCGACATGCATTCGCCGACGCCCGGAATGCGGATCGGCCGATCGGATTCGATGCGATCGAACTGCACTCGCTGTTTCAGGCGATAGCCCGGCACGTACGACTGCACCGCTTCCACCATTCGCGCGACGGAGGCTTCGATGCGCGCTTCGTCGGCGAAATCGCTGAGGGCGTACACCGTATCGCGCATCATGAGCGGCGGCTCGGCCGGATTGAGTACGATGATGGCCTTGCCTCTCGCGGCGCCACCGACCGTTTCGATCGCGCGCGCCGTCGTTTCGGTGAATTCGTCGATATTGGCGCGGGTACCCGGCCCTGCGCTCCTGCTCGAGATCGATGCGACGATCTCGCCGTAGTGAACGTTGGCGACCTGCGACACCGCCGCGATCATCGGGATCGTCGCCTGTCCTCCGCACGTCACCATGTTGACGTTGGGCGCATCCAGATGGCGCTCGCCGTTCACCACCGGTACGCAGTACGGGCCGATCGCCGCCGGCGTCAGGTCGACCATGCGGAGGCCGGGCTTGAGCGCACGCAGGAACGCATCGTTGTGCGCGTGGGCCGACGCCGACGTCGCGTCGAACACGATGTCGATGTCGCCGAAGCCCGGCATCCGCGCAAGCCCTTCGACGCCTTCGTGCGTCGTGGCGACACCCATCCGGGCCGCACGCCGCAGCCCGTCCGACGCCGCGTCGATGCCGACCATCGCGCCCATCTCGACGTGTTCGCCGTGCCGCAGGATCTTGATCATCAGATCCGTGCCGATGTTGCCGCTGCCGACGATACCGACCTTGAGTTTCCTGCTCATCGCGACGCTCCTTCGCCCAGGCGGCAATGCACGCTGCCGAGCGCGCCGATCTGCGCGCGGATGACGTCCCCGCTCGCCACCGCCACCATCGGGCCGAGCGCTCCGGACAGGATCACGTCGCCCTCGCGCAGCCTCTGTCCGTGACGCGCGATCGTGCAGGCGAGCCAGTAAACCGCGCGCAACGGATGGCCGAGACAGGCGGCGCCGACGCCTGTCGATACCACTGCATCCTGTTTCGTCATCGTCATTCCCAGTTCGCCGAGCGAAAGCCGGCCGAGTGCCACCGGCTGATGACCGAGCACGTATGCGCCGCACGACGCATTGTCGGCGACGGTGTCCTCGAGCGTGATCCGCCAGTCGGCGATTGCGCTGTCGACGATCTCGAGCGCCGGCAGCGCATAGGCCAGCGATGACAGTACGCGGCCATAGCTCGGCGCGTCGTCGTCGAGATCGCGCCCGACGACGAATGCGATCTCGGCCTCGATCTTCGGTTGCAGCAGACGATTCATCGGCACATCGTCGCCGTCGAGATGCGCCATGTCGTCGAACAGCACGCCGAAGTCGGGCTGATCGACACCGAGTTGCCGCTGCACCGCGCGCGACGTCAAGCCGATTTTCCTGCCGACGATGCGCGCGCCGGCAGCGATCCGCGCCGCCGTGTTCGTTTCGGCCACCGCATACGCGGCAGCGCCCCCGGCAATGCCGAACCGCTCGGCAATCGGTTCGATCGGGATGCGCGTCGCGCGCGCATTGCGCAACGCGTCGGCGGCGGCGTGAATACGGGAGTGATCGGGCAATGGAGACATGATTGATGGAACGAGAGAGTCGGAATTCAGGCGGCCCTGGCGAGCGACGATGCCTCGGCCGGCGTGGCTGCACGGGTGCCGCTGGGGGTATTCGGCACACCGAGCTGGTCGCGCAGGCGCGCCACGGTGCGATCGAGTTCGGTCACGGGCACGACGGCGAATACGAACCGGTCCGGCCGCAGAATCGCCACGGCCTTGTCGCGAAACCCGGCCTTCGCGAACCACGCGATCATGTTGCCGTCGATGTCCTCGACCTCGGTCGTGCCGCCGTGGCGGTTGTCGCGTTCGACGCCCTCGAGCCCTTGAGGGCGGCCGCCGTACGGATAGAGCGTGACGTACCGCACCGACAATGCCTGCAGCGCTTCGGCGGACGCATCGTCCAGATACCGTGCGGGATCGACGTTCAGGCCGACGAGCGAAAACCCGCGCCCGAGCACGTCGTCCATCCGTTGCCTCGCGCCGTCGAACCGGCGCACGTCGGGTTGCGGGGCGAGCGCGCCCTCCGGGCCGTTGCGGCGCCGCCGCGGCAAGCCGACGTACGCGTTCTTTTTATAGACCGGCGCCGGCTTGAAGCCCCCCTCCTGGAACCAGCGCTTGAGCGGAGGGATCATCCGGATGACCGCGAGCGAGGTGTCGCGCACGAGCGTGCCCAGCGGATTGCGCACGGACACGACGTTCTTGAGCAGCACGGACACGTCGATCATCGCCTTGGCGTGCGCGTGGCGCTCTGACTGATAGGTGTCCAGCAGTGCGTCGCCGGCGGCGCCGCGCAGCACGAGGTCGAGCTTCCATCCGAGGTTGTACGCATCGCGCACACCGGAACTGGCCCCCTGCCCCATGAACTGCGGCGTCATGTGTGCCGCGTCGCCCGCGAGCAGCACGCGGCCGACCCGCCATTTGGCCGCGATCAGCGCGTTGAACGTATAGACGAGCTTGCGCTTGACGACGAACTGGTCCGGATCGACGAACCGGGACAGGTACGCGCGCACCGTCTCCGGCCGTTCCATGTTCTCTTTCGTTTCACCTGGCATCAGCATGAATTCGAAGCGGTGGAACTTGTCGGGCTGAACGCAGCTCACGACCGGCAGCTTCGGGTCGACGACGAAATTGAAGTACGGCAGGTGACGCAGCGCGTCGGTACCCGGCTTGCGCTCGATGTCCACGACGAGCCACGGCTCGGGAAAGCTCTTGCCGGCCATGTCGATGCCGAGCCGCGTGCGAACGATGCTGCGCCCGCCGTCCGCGCCGACCATGTACCGCGCCCGCAACGACCGCACGTCGGGATCGTTGTTCATGCTCGTGCGCGCATCCGTCGCATCGCTGAAGCGCGCTTCACGCGTGGCCTGGTGCACGATGCCGACGCCGTCGGCGTCCTGCGAGAAATCGACGACTTCGCGCCCGCGCCGGATCGTGACGTTCGGATAGCGCGACAGCGTGTCCGACAGCGTCGTTTCGAGATACGGCTGGTAGAAGAAATTGATGATCGGCCAGCCGAGCGGCCGCTTGCGCGGCATGTATTGCGTGATCGGCGTGCCGTCGGGGCGCACGAGCTGCACCGGCGTTTCCATCATCATCCGTGCCTGCAATTCGTCGGCTACCGCCAGATGCTGGAAGATCCGCATGCATTCGTCGTCGGTATAAACAGCGCGGGCATTGCCGTAAAACACCGGCTCGCGCTCGAGCACCACGACGCGATGGCCAGCCTGGCCGAGCAGGTGCGCAAGCACGAGGCCGGTCGGTCCGAGCCCCACGATCGCGACATCGCACGCATCGTCCTGATGCACTGCGTTCATGGTTGGTCTCCCTGGATGATGAATTCCGGATGCAGCAGCGATGCGAACGCGCGCCGGGCACGGCCCAGCCGGCCGCGCAAGGTCAGGTTCTCCGGGCGATGGCCCCACAGGCTGATCCCCTGGTAGGTCGTCGTGCGCCACGCGCGCTCGTCCACCACGATCGGGTTCCAGCCCAGTTCGATCTCGAAGCCCGACGGTGTCCGAACGTAGAACGACAGCTCGCGGTCGTTCGGATGCTGGCCGATCGCATTGGCGATCGGGTATCCCATCGACCGGCATCGCAAGTAGGCCTGAGTCACGTCGTCCAGCGATACGCACTGAAGATTCAGGTGGTGGATCTGCGTGCGCAGCGGATTCATACGGATGCCGCGCGTCGACGCGGTTGCAAGCGAATGGTGGCGCTCGTTCAGTCGAAGAAACGCGAAGTCGAGATTCAGGCCGTCGATCTTGTCCTCGATCTCGTCCGACAAGCGTGCGTCGAACACCTTCTTCCAGAACGCCTGCATCGCTTCCGGCCGACGCGTCGTGATCGCGACGTGCCCCAGGCCGGATGCGCCGGTCACGAATCCGCTCGCCTTCATCTGCAACGGCGAATCGCTCAGCACCGCATCGGTGAACAGCTCCGTGCGCAGCCGCTTCGGTCCGGTGAAGTGCCAGAATCGCTGCACGCCTCGCAGCGCGGCTTCGTTCGCGCTGCCCTCCCGGACATCGATGCCGAGTACGGACAGCCGCGCGAGCACGAGCTGCAACGCCGCGTCATCGGCCAGTTGCCAGCCGATCGCGGCGACGTCTTCCGCTTGCCCCTCATGAATAATCAATCGGCGCTGGTGCGCATCGATCCGACACGCGAGCACCGTGCGTAGCGGACGATCCGCATGCAGCCCGAGCCCCTCGGTGACGAACGTGCTCCATGCGTCCAGGCGGACGGACTGGATCAGCAAATAGCCGAGATGCACGCGACCGAACAAGCTGTCGGGCGCGGCCGGCGAACTGGCGATGGTAGGCATGGCGACGCGCTCCGGATCAGACGCGGCGGACGACGCGCGCGTCAACGCGGTCCTCGGCCAGAAACGCCACGACCATCGCGTTGAATTCGTCGGCGCGCTCCCACTGCACCCAGTGGCCGGTCTTGCTGAACAGGTGCACGTCGCAGTTCGGCATGCGCCGCTGCAGCGAGCGTGCGCCGCTTGGTCGATTGACCTTGTCCTCCGTTCCCCATAGCACGAGCGTCGGATTCTGTACGGCGGCCAGGCGCGGATCGCGCGTGAAATCGAGATTCCTGAAATTCGGAATGCCTTTGGGCCCGAGCAACGGCGGGCTGGCGACGACCTCCGGATCGATGCTGGACTGAAAGCGCTCCTGGAGCGTCGCATCGGATACCAGGCTGCCGTCGTAGACGAGGTCGCCCCGGATGAACGCCGCGAGCTTTTGCAGTGTCGGGCCTTCGCCCTTGTAATAGTTCAGCAGACGTTTGAGGCCGGGCGTGGGCAATGCGCGCGTCGTGTCCACGCCGCCGGGCCCCATCAGCACGAGGCGTCCCACCGCGGCCGGACGCTCGATCGCCATGCGTAACGCACATGCCCCGCCGAGCGAGTTGCCGAGGACGTGCGCGCGCTCGATGCGCAACGCATCGAGCATGCCGAGCATGCTCGCCGCCAGGTCGCCGAACGGATCGCCGCGATCCAGCCCCTTCGTCGATTTGCCGTAGCCCGGCATGTCGGGCACGACGACCCGGTGGACGCATGCGAGCGCGCCGACATTGCGGGCGTAATTGGACATGCCGGAAGCGCCGGGGCCGCCGCCGTGGAGCATGAGCACCACCGGCCCCTCGCCTGCTTCGGTAAAGGAAATGGTCCGCGCACCGACCCGAACGGTACGTTGAATCATTGCGTGAGTCATGGACGGGGCATTCACGGCGTGGTCGCTCCAGACGGTTGATCGAACTTGCTTGGTGTTAATAATGAGATAGTTGTCATCATGACAATATTCTCGTTTTCACCTAGCATCTCGGAGCGCCTGCTGCGTCGCCTTATAATTCCGCCATGAATGAAACGACCGTTGACCATCGGACCCGTGTGGCGGCAGAGCGTCGCGAGCGCATGCGTGCCCGGCTGATCGAAAGTGCGATGCTGGTGTTCGCGGAAAAAGGCGTCGGCGCAAGCGTCATCCAGGACGTCATTGCGGCCGCGGACGTATCACAGGGCACGTTCTACAAGTACTTCCGCACCAACGAGGATCTGCTCGCGGCAGTGACGCAGGAGCTGAACGACGAGTTGCTGCGCCTGATCGAAACGGAAGTCCACGGCTATGGGGATCCGGCGCTGCGCATCGCGTGCGGTGTGCGCATGTTCCTGCACGCCGCGCGCGCGTATCCGCTGCTGGCGCGCTTCATTTGCGCGGCCGGCCTGCATTCGGCGGGGCCGAGCAGCCTGATTTACGTGTTCCTGCCACCCCACATCGAACAGGGGCTGGCGCTGGGACGTTTCAGCGATGTCGGCGTCGGAACCGCACTCGACGTGATCGCCGGAACCTCACTCGCGACGATCCTCAGAATCACCAACGAAGGCCCGCAAAACGTCGTTCCGGAGCCCGTGGTCGCAGCAATTCTGCGCGCACTGGGCGTCGGGCACCTCGAGGCGGAAAAGTTGGTCGAAACGGCATTGCCGCCGATTGAAACGCCCGTTGCATCACTGCTCGAACGCGGACATGCACGGATGCAGGCCCAGGCGCAGCCCGCGATCTGACCGTTTCGGGAATGCCCGGTCCGGCACGAAGCGTCATGCTCGATGACGATCGCCGGGCCTCAGCCGTCGGCGACGAGTTTCGCGGTACGCCTTCAGTCCTGGTAACGCGCCGGTCGAGCGCGATCGACGTGCATTGTGTCCGGCACGACGAGGACCTTCCCTGTATAGCGTGTTGCCATCTCGATTCGGCGATGCCAATCGTCGCCAGGTTCGCAGGTCCTGCTTGATGCGAGATGGAGCGCGCGCCAGGCGCACGACCGGCAAACGCCGACTTGCCACGGCGAGATCCGGGAAAACGCTCAAAAGACAGCGATACGCTCGTCGGTAGTCACCGTCCGGCACTGCAAGAAACTGCGTGTGAGGTAGTCGTCGGTATTCGCGGGATAGGCGCGAAGCAGGTCTTTCATGCGACGCCCGCGTGGGTTGCGTCCGAAATGATGCCCACGACATCGCCGCGCGCTATTCCACTTCGACAAGCGCCGGCTGAACAGCGCAGGCGTCGCATCGCCCCCCGTCAGCTGACGGGTACCGCACGAGCGCTCGGGGTGGCTTGGCCGCCGCCTGCGTCACCCCATTACGTCACTGCGCCGTCTCGGCCGCATCCACAACGGGCAGCGGCCGGCTTGCGATCTTCTCGGCTTCCGCACGCTTGAGCCCCAGCGTATGCAGCAGCGTCGCCGCCGTGCGTTCCGGAAAATGCTCTCCGTTGAATCCGAGTTCCTTCAGGACACCGGCAGCCGGTGCGCCCGGAGCGACGAAGTTGAGTTCGGCGGCAATCGCGGTCAGCACCGTACCGCCAACCGAAAGGAAGCCGACGAATGGGTCGGCGACCACGAAGCGTTTCTCGGCGATACCGCGCTCCATGTCCCGCAGCAGGCGTTGACCCAGGCCAAGCGTCAGGACGCGCGCCGAAAAGCCCTCGCGTATCAGGAAGTGTCCCCACACCGGCTCGCGCCGCGCGCGCATCAGCGTATGTCGCACCGAGACGGAAATGATCTCCGCCGGGTCGGACAAGCCGCTGGCCAGGCGATCGAGCGAATCCGCGAACTCCTCGAATACCGATTCCACGAGGGTCGCGTAGATCGCCTCCTTCGATTCGAAGTGGTTGTAGAACGAGCCGAAGCCGACGTCGGCGGCCTCGGTGATTTCGTTGATGGCAACGCCTTCCATGCCCTTCTCGGCCATCAGCCTGAGCGCGGCATCCAGCAGGCGGGCACGGGTCTCCCGCTTGCGGCGCGCGCCACGCGGCTCGCGCTCTTCGGCGACCGCGGGACTGGATGCTTCCGGAGCGGAGCGCTTTGGTGTCCGGCGGCTCGGTGTATTCGTCATGACGTTTTCGATCCTTGTTCGTGCCCAAGTATAGATTCAAATGTCTACATTGACAAAGTCATCATCTATGATTTTAATGTCATCAAGGACGGCAGAACACGGCCTCGAGAACCGATCGAACGACGAATGGAGATACGGTGGAGACACACATGCACACGGGCGCCAGCGCGTCCATTCACAACAGCTCGCACGCGTCGCCGAAGTGCGGGCTGCCTTCGATGCTCGGCGTATTGATCGCAGGATTCACGCCGGTCGGCGCCGCATCGGGCCATTTTTCGGCCAGTCACGGCACCGGCGGCGAGGCGCGCCGCTCCCATGCGAAATCGACGAGCGACCTCGCGACATTCATGGTCCGGCCAGTGATGTCCTGCGACGGTGAGATTGCATGCCCGCCGTTGCGCGGCAAGCCCCTCGATGCGACGGCGCCCGCCTTCGCGATTGTCATTCGACCTGCCTGATTGTCATCCGCCATGAAACTGACCACCACACAACCGGCTCGCCACCCGCACCCCACAACGAAGGCATCGGCGCTCGCCTATCTGATCTTCGATCGCCCCGATCTCGACGAAGCAGAGCACTTTCTCAACGATTTCGGTCTCCGAACGGTGCTGCGGGATGACACGCAATTGCTGCTGCGCGGAACCGGCAGCGCACACTTCTGTTATGTCGTTCGCCACGCGCCGAAGGCCCGCTTCGTAGGCTTCGGATTGCAGGTCGACAGTCGTGCCGATCTCGAGGCGCTCGCCAAAATCCCTGGCGCGTCGGAGATCGAGGCATCGGATTGGCCAGGCGGCGGCCTCCGGGTGCGGCTCGCCGATCCGTCGGGTTTTAGGGTCGACGCGATTGCCGGCCAGACCCGGGCCGACACGTTGCCGCACCGTGCCGCGCTTTCATTCAACTCGGTCGACACGCCGTTGCGGATCAACGAAACGCAGCGGCCGCCGGCGAGCGCGCCTGAAGTCATTCGGCTCGGACACGTCGTGCTCGAACTCGCCGACTACCAGGAAACCTGCGCGTGGTACACGCGACATTTCGGGTTCATCCCCAGCGATGTCCAGGTGCTGCCGGACGGCTCACCCGCGGTTGCCTTCATGCGGCTCGATCTCGGCGACCGGCCGGCCGACCACCATACGCTCGCGCTCGCCCAGGGGTTCGTGCCTACTTATAGCCATAGCGCGTACGAACTGGTCGACGCCGATGCCGTCGGCATGGGCCAGCGCATGCTGCACGACAACGGATGGGCACACGCGTGGGGCATCGGCCGACACATTCTCGGCAGCCAGATCTTCGACTATTGGCAGGACCCGTGGGGCGACAAGCACGAACACTATTGCGACGGCGATCTGTTCACGGCCGACGAGCCGACGGGCGTGCACGCGGTCAGCCGCGAAGCGATGGCGCAGTGGGGCCCGACGATGCCGCGCAGCTTCACGAAGCCCCGGCTCACGCCGTCGAGCCTTGCGGCGCTGTTCCGCAACCTGCGCCGCAGTCCCGATCTGACGGTCGGCAAGCTGCTGACCCTGGCGAAGCTGTTCGCCTGATCCCCAACCGCCCATTCGACTCACGAGAGATCATTCATGTCACTGCATGTCCTGCACTTCCGGCATCATGGCCGCGCCCAATGGGGCGTGGTCGCCAACGGCGCCGTCACGCCGATTCCCGGCGACTTCGAGACAACCGCGAGCTTTCTCGCGGCGAATCCGGTTGAACGACTCGTCTCGCTCGACGGACCGACGATTCCGGAGTCGGACGTGGAGTGGCTGCCACCGGTGACCGCCAACCAGCAGTTCGTTTGCCAGGGGGCGAATTACCGTCGGCACATGATCGAATCCGGCATGGATCCGGACGCGAAAAAATTCAACATGATCTTCACGAAGGCGACGAGTTGCATCGTCGCCGCCGACTCACGAGTCGTGAAACCCCGGCACGTCCGGTTTCTCGACTACGAAATCGAGCTCGGCCTCATCCTCAAACGCGACATCACGTCTCATCAGCAGATCACGGACGCGAACCTGCACGACTATGTCGCCGGCACCGTGATCGTCAACGACTATTCCGCGCGCGATGTCCAGATCCCGCAGATGCAGTTCTACAAGGGCAAGAGCTTCCGGACGTTCGGCCCGGTCGGCCCCTATCTGTGCCTGCTCGAGCGGCATGACTTCCCGAAGCTGAAGACGCTCGACCTGACGTTGACCGTCAACGGCGCGGTGCGCCAGCAGGACTCGACATCGAACCTCGTCTACGGTCCGGCGGAAACGTTGACCGAGTTGTCGGGCGTGCACGACCTTCACGCCGGCGACCTGCTCGCGACCGGCACGCCGGCCGGCTGCGCACTCAGCATCCCGTCGCCGCTCAAGCAGCGGGCCGTCGCGCTTTTCCCCGAATCCGTCAAATGGAAGATGTTCATGAAGGTGCAGGCGGGGCGAGCGCAGTATCTGAAGGCCGGAGACATCGTCGAAGCCCGGATCGCGAGCCGCGACGGAACGATCGACCTGGGCGTGCAACGTAACGAGATCGTGGACGAAGCAGCATGAACGGCATCGCGACCCAAGACGACGTGCTGGCGATCGAAGCGCCGGGCCTTCCGCCGGACCTTCCGGCCAGCACGTACGAGATGATCTGCGCCGGTGCGGCCATCGATCCGTCCGCCCCCGCCCTCTCCTTTTTCATGACCGCCGACGCGCACCGCGACGCCGAGTGCTGGACCTATCGCGAGCTGGTCCGTGACATCACGCGCACGGCCAACATGTTCGCGCGCCTCGGTGTGAATTCGCAGTCGGTGATCGCTTATGTGCTGCCCAATCTGCCCGAAACGCATTTCGTGATCTGGGGCGGACAGGCAACCGGCATCGTATGCGCGATCAATCCGCTGCTTGAAGGCGAAGCGATCGGTCAGCTGCTCAAAGCCGCCGGCGCCAGCGTGCTCGTGACGCTCGCGCCATTTCCCGGGACCGATCTCTGGCAAAAGGTCGCGGACATCCTTCATGAGGTCGAGCCGCTGCGGCATCTCGTGCTGGTCAACCTGGCCGATCGCGTGCGGGGCATGGCGCAGTCGGCGGCACGCACGCTCCAGCACGACGCGTGTGCGCAGTTGTACGGCGCTGGCGGTTTGCGCAGCGCCGTGCCTGCGCACATCCAGATCCACGACTTCGGTACGGCAATCGCGCAGGAATCCGGTACGGCGCTCGACAGTGCGCGCCGCATTCGACCCGGCGACATGTCCTCTTACTTCTGTACCGGTGGAACCACCGGGTTGCCGAAAATCGCGATGCGCAGTCACGGCAACGAAGTGGCGAATGCCTGGAGCGCCGGCCGGTTCTTCGGCGACAGTATCGGCCCCGGCAAAACGACTTTTTGCGGCTTGCCGCTCTTTCACGTCAACGCCGCGATGGTGACCGGCCTCCTGCCATTCTCGCGCGGTGCCCATGTCGTGCTCGGCACACCGCAGGGTTACCGGGGCGACGGCGTCGTCAAACGCTTCTGGGAAATCGTCGAACATCACCACATCAATTTCTTCAGTGGCGTCCCGACGCTTTATGCTTCGCTGCTCGACATTCCCTCCGAGGATCATGTCATCGACTCGCTCGAATACGGCCTGTGCGGTGCCGCGCCGATGCCGGTCGGCGTCTTCAGGTCCTTCCAGGAAAAAACGGGCATCCGGATTCTCGAAGGTTACGGCCTGACCGAAGGAACGTGCGTGAGCAGCGTCAACCCGCCGAACGGCGAGCGTCGGCTGGGATCAATCGGGCTTCGCATCCCCTTCCAGGCGATGAAGGCGGTCGTCGTGGACGATGCGGGACGGTATCTGCGCGACTGCGCAGCCAACGAAGAGGGGTTGCTCGTCATCTCCGGGCCGAACGTGTTCACCGGCTACACGCGTCCCGACCAGAACGAGGCCCTGTGGCTCGATCTCGGCGACGGCAAGCGCTGGCTCAACACGGGCGACCTCGGCCGCTGCGACATCGACGGTTACTTCTGGCTGACCGGCCGCAAGAAGGAGTTGATCATCCGCGGCGGACACAATATCGACCCGGCGACGATCGAGGAACCGCTGCATCGACACCCGGCAGTCCAGATCGCAGCGGCGATCGGGCGCCCCGATGCCTATGCCGGCGAGTTGCCGGTCGCGTATGTTCAGCTCAAGCCGGGCATGACGGCTAGCGAACACGATCTGGAAGTGTTCATGCAGCAGGAGATCGCTGAACGCGCCGCCCTGCCGAAGCACGTCCGAATCGTCGAGGCGATCCCGCTCACCGGCGTCGGCAAGATATTCAAACCCGAACTCAAGCGCCGCGAGACGAGTGACGCACTCCGCGCGGCATTGGACCAGGGCGGAGCGCCCGGCGCATCAGTCGACGTCTCGACCAGTGATTCCGGCGGAATGTCGGTCTCGGTCGAGCTGAGCAATCCCGGGCTCGAGACTGCCGCGCGCTTCGTGCTGGGGCGTTTTCCGTTTGCGTTTTCGATCTCGTTCGCAGCGGAACCCCTTCGGTCGTCCGGTCCGGCAGCAACAGATCTGCGGTGACGGTGGCGCGTGACTAGCCGCGACAACACAAATTCCGAGAGCGGCTTGTCACTATCAATAAGGTATCCAAAGCAACTGTAGTTATTCAATCGGACCGAGACAGAGGAGACGCAAAATGAAATTGAGGCGAACGACGAGTTTCGCAGGTGCAATGGTTTGCATCTGCACGGCTGCACTTGCCGACAACGCAGATGCGCAGACGGCCGGAAGCATCACTACGTCGGTTGGATGGCTGCACGTCGCGCCCCAGGGCGACGCGACGCCCCTGACCGTGCAAAGTGTCGGCGGCGTAACGGTGAATCAGCAAATGGGTGGTACCGGGGCGCATGCCAGCTCGACGGATACGATGGGCATCACCACCGAGTACTACGTCACCGACAACATTGGTGTCGCCATGCTGTTCGGACTGCCACTGACAGTCAATCTTGTCGGTGACGGGACGTTGCAGAAGTACGGAACCCTCGGCACGACAAGGCCGATGCCGCCCGCCGTCGAACTTCGATATCACCTGTTTTCAGCCGAATCGAAATTCCGTCCGTACGTAGGACTTGGCGTCAACTACACGTGGTTCACCCAGGTTCGGGCGACCAATCGCCAGTTCGTCACCGACAGCTTCGGGCCGGGCGGCTCGGCGCGCGCGACACTCAGTTCATCGTGGAACCCGGTGTTCGAGCTCGGCGCGAGTTACGCGATGACCAAACACTGGTCGGTCGGTGCTTCCGTCGGCTACATGCCGGTGAAGACCCACCTCACGTTATACGGACAGACCGCGACCGGCACGCAGATCGTTTCCACATCGACGCTCCGACTCAATCCCGTCAACGTTTTCCTGAACGTCGCTTACACGTTCTAGCGGGTGCGTCCCGATGCCAGCCCCCCGCATGGAAGCAACACTTTGGATCGAACGATGAAACGACAGGCTCTCAAGACCATTCTTTTTGCATTGCCCAAGGTTCTGGACCTGACGGCGCGCCGCTTCCCCGCCTACCGCGATCGCCTCAAGGAGCGCAATCTCGTCGCGTGGATCGGGCTCATGGATCAAAGCATCGGTCGCGCCATCGAGTTCAGGAATGGCCGCATTCGGTCGCGCGCCGGCAAGCATGCGCGGCCCGATGTGCGCATGGCCTTCAAGGACGTCGCCACCGCCCTGAAGTTCCTTTCCCCGAACCCGGACCAGGGCGAGATCGTCCACGCCGCCAAGAACTTCAAGGTGGTCACCGAGGGCGAGGACGAACTGCTGGTTTGGCTCATGCAAACCCTGAGCATGATGCGCACGGTCGGCCTGACGATGGGCACGCCCATGCGCGACGGCACCCGACGCTACACCACCTGTACCAATGGCGGCCCCCTGTTCGTCTACGTCAAGGATGGCCGCATCGTCCGCGTGACGCCCATCGAGCTGGACGATACGGATGCGTCAAGCTGGGTGATCGAGGCACGTGGACGCCGCTTCAGCCCGCCACGGCGCGGACTGGTCGCGCCCCACGCGTTGACCCTCAAGTCGCTGGTCTACTCCGACAAGCGCATCCTTCACCCGATGAAACGGGTCGACTTCGACCCGGACGGCGAGCGCAATCCGCAGAACCGGGGCAAGTCCGGCTATGTGCGTATCAGCTGGGACGAGGCCCTGGACATCGTCGCCAGGGAGATCAACCGGCAGAAGCGTGTTCACGGCCCCGGTTCCATCACGTTCCCGATGTCGTCCCACCACCAGTGGGGCAACGTCGGCTACTACCTCAGCGCGCTGACGCGCTTCGCCAACCTGATCGGCTTCACCCGGGTCGCCGCGAATCCGGACAGCTGGGAAGGCTGGTACTGGGGCGCCATGCATCATTTCGGCAACTCGATGCGCGTCGGCGTGCCCTCCGGCTACGGGGGCCTCGAGGACGGTCTCAAGGAAGCCGAAATGATCGTCTTCTGGTCCTGCGACCCCGAAAGTACCAACGGAGCCTACGCAGGATTCGAGGGAACCCCGCGCCGCCTGTGGGCCAAGGAACTCGGCATCGAGTTCGTTCACATCGACCCGCACTGCAATCCCACCGCACAGCTGCTGGGCGGCCGCTGGATCCCGATCCGGCCGCAAACCGATGCCGCGCTGGCGACCGCCATCATGTACGTCTGGACGGTGGAGGGCCTGTACGACAAGGATTACGTCGCGACGCGCACGACCGGTTTCGACGATTGGAAAGCCTACCTGCTGGGCGAAACCGACGGTACCCCCAAGACGCCCGAGTGGCAGGAGAGCGAGACCGGCGTGCCGGCCAAGGACGCCCGTGCGCTTGCGCGCCTGTGGGGGAAGAAGAAGGTGCATCTCGCCGTCGGGATGACCGGCGCGGGATTCGGTGGCGCGGGCCGCGGGGCGACCGGCGCGCAATGGGCGCGCTGCATGATCATGATGATGTCCATGCAGGGCTGGGGCAAGCCCGGGGTGAATTTCGGATGCCTCGAAATCGGCGTCCCGCACGATCTCCAGTTCTACTTCCCCGGCTACGCGGACGGCGGCATTTCAGGCGACCTGGCGTGGACCGCCAATGCGGTGGACAACTACCAGCGCATGCCGCATATCCTGACCATGAATCCCGTCAAGCAAATGGTGCCGCGACAGCAGATGCCCGATGCGATCCTCAACGGTCACGCCACCGGTTATCTCTGGGACGGCATGTCCCAGGAAGCCCAGTTTGCGCCATTCACCTACCCGATGCCCGGCTATTCGCCGATCCACATGATCTATCGCTACGGCGGATCCGCGTTCAGTACCGTGACGAATTCCGGACGCTGGACGCAGGCCTACCGGCACTCGAGCATCGAGTTCGTCGTCAATCAGTCGATCTGGATGGAGGGCGAAGCCCAGTTCGCCGACATCATCCTGCCCGCGTGCACTTCGCTGGAGCGTTGGGACATCGGAGAATGGGCGAATTCGGGCGGCTACGCCCACCACGGGTATGGCACGGTCAACCATCGCATGCTGACGCTGCAGCACAAGTGCATCGAACCCTTGGGCGAGTCCCGCTCCGACTACGACATTTTCACTGCCATCCTGACCCGGTTGGGCCTGGGTGGCATTTTCACCGAAGGCTGCGGGGATCTCGACTGGGTCAAGCGCGTCTTCGACTCGTCGGATCTGCCCGATCACATTTCGTGGCGCGAATTTTGCCGCAAAGGCTATTTCGTCGTGCCGCCCGAAAAGCCCGAACTGCGCCATCCCGTGGATATGCGCTGGTTTGCGGAAGACAGGAAGAAGGACCTGCCGGAACCTCATCCGCTGCCGTCACAGTTCTCGGAACGGTTCGGCAAGGGCCTGCAGACGCCGAGCGGCAAGCTGGAGTTCGTGCCCGAGTTGCTGAAGCGGCACACCTCGGACAATCCGGAGCGCCCCCCGCTCAACCGATATCTCCCCTCCTGGGAGGGGTTGCGCTCGGACCTGGCGGGGCGCTACCCGCTGCAACTGATCGCCACCCACAGCCGCTACAGCTTTCATACCCACGGTGACGGAAAGAATTCTGCCGTGAACGGCATCGACGATCATCGCGCGCTGATCGCGGGGCACCGGTTCTGGCTGCTGAGGCTCAACCCGGCAGACGCCGCTGTTCGATGCATCGCCCATCGCGATCTCGTCAAAGTACACAACGACCGCGGCGCCGTGATCTGTGCGGCCGATGTCTCGCCCCTGGTGAACGCTGGAGTCGTGAAATCCTACGAGGCAAGCGCTGAATTTCAGCTGATCGAAATCGATGGCGAGCAAGTCGAGATCGGCGGCTGCATGAACATGCTGACCCCCGACCGGCCTCAGACCGCCGGCACCAGCAGCATGAGCCCGAATTCCTGCCTGGTGCAGGTCGAGAAATGGCGCGGTGCCGAGGCATTCATGCTCGGTCGCGCAGCGTGAGGAATTTCAAATGAGCAAGTGGAACCTGATCATCAACGTCGGCCGTTGCGAGAACTGCCAGAACTGCGTGATCGCCGCGCGGGACGAGCACGTCGGCAATGATTTCCCCGGCTACGCGGCACCCGCCGCGGCCAGCGCCGAGAGCCCCATCCGCATCCTGCGTCGTGTACAGGGTGCTTCGCACATGATCGAGACCACTTATCTGCCGGTCATGTGCAACCACTGCGACGACGCGCCCTGCATGCGTGTGGGCGGCAGCGCCATTCGCAAGCGCGCCGACGGCATCGTCATCATCGATCCGGACAAGGCGCGAGGCCGAAAGGACATCGTCAAGGCGTGCCCTTACAAGGCGATCGTCTGGAACGAAGAGCTGCAACTGCCCCAGATCTGGATCTTCGATGCGCATTTGCTCGACCAGGGTTGGTCCCGCCCGCGTTGTCAGCAGTCGTGCCCCACCGATGTCTTCGAGACGGTCAAGCTCGATGACACGGCGATGGCCGAGAAGGCCAGGCGCGAGGGACTCAAGGTATTGCGACCCAACCTGAGCACGAAGCCCCGCGTGTGGTATAGCGGCCTCGAGCGGTGGGAAACGTGCTTCGTCGGCGGAAGTGTCAGTGCCCAGGCAGGAGACGTGATCGAGTGTGTCACGGATGCGGTCGTCGTCTTATATGCAGGTAATCGGCAGGTGGCCGAAACCGTCTCGGACGGCTTCGGCGATTTCCGGTTCGACGGCCTGGCCAGGGGCAGCGGCCTCTACAGAGTCCAAATCCGGCATGCCCGCGGCAATGCCTGGCGCGAGTGCAGATTGGGCGACAGCGCCTACCTGGGCGAGATCAGGCTCAGTCAATCGACAAACGCCGTGGCGATGGAGTGCTCGTGATCCGGGCGAGACTGGACGCCGCGGTGACCGACGGTGAACGAATCAGAAAAAACAAGGCCGGGCAGAACACCCGGCTCTCGGCAACGCCATGCCGCGTGCGCACCGCGGAAACGGTGGCACGCACGCGACCACCCGGTCGTCAGACCGCCATCACCGTCACCGACTTCGTGACGAGATACGGCTCCAGCGCTTCCGGTCCGCCTTCCGACCCGTAGCCCGAATCCTTCACGCCGCCGAACGGCATTTCCGGCCACGGCGTCGCCGGCTGGTTGATCCACAGCATCCCGACTTCGAGGCGCTGCGTCAGCAGGTGCACGTTCGCGAACAAACGCGTGAACGCATAGCCGGCCAGCCCGAACGGCAGGCGATTGGCTTCGGCGATCGCATCCTCGAGCTTGTCGAAACCGCGGATCGCCGCAACCGGGCCGAACGGCTCGTTGTTGAACACGTCCGCTTCGAGCGGCACGTTCGCGATCACGGTCGGCGCGAAGAAGTTGCCTTCCGAGCCGATCCGTTCGCCGCCCGTCTCGATGCTCGCGCCGACCTTGCGCGCGTTCTCGACGACCGACGCCATCGCGGTCAGCCGGCGCGGGTTCGCCAGCGCGCCGAGCGTCGTGCCTTCCTCGAGGCCGTTGCCGACCTTCAGCCCCTGCGCATGCGCGACCAGCGCACGCGTGAATTCGTCGCGGATGCTGTTGTGCACGAGGAAACGCGTCGGCGAGATGCACACCTGGCCCGCGTTGCGGAACTTCGCGCCACCGGCGGCCTTCACCGCCAGCGCGACGTCCGCGTCCTCGGCGACGATCACCGGCGCGTGGCCGCCCAGTTCCATCGTCGCGCGCTTCATGTGCTGGCCCGCGAGCGCCGCGAGCTGCTTGCCGACCGGCGTCGAGCCCGTGAACGTCACCTTGCGGATCACCGGATGCGGAATCAGGTACGACGAGATTTCCGCCGGATCGCCGTACACGAGACCGATCACACCGGCCGGCACGCCCGCGTCGACGAACGCGCGCAGCAGCGCGGCCGGCGATGCCGGGGTTTCTTCCGGCGCCTTCACGAGGAACGAACAGCCGGTCGCCAGCGCGGCGCTCAGCTTGCGCACGACCTGGTTGACCGGGAAATTCCACGGCGTGAACGCCGCGACCGGTCCGACCGGCTCCTTCACGACGGTCTGCTGCGCGCCGAGATTGCGCGGCGGCACGATCCGGCCATACACGCGGCGGCCTTCGTCCGCGAACCATTCGATGATGTCGGCGGCCGACAGCACTTCCACACGCGCTTCCGTCAGCGGCTTGCCCTGCTCCTGCGTCATCAGCTGCGCGATCGTGTCGGCGCGCTCGCGCACCAGCGCGGCCGCCTTGCGCATCGTCGCCGCGCGCTCGTGCGCGGGCACCTTGCGCCATGCTTCGAAACCGCGCTGTGCCGCGGCCAGCGCGCGGTCGAGATCGGCGATGCCCGCGTGGGCCACCTTGCCGATCGCCTTGCCCGTCGCCGGGTTCACGACGTCGATCGTCTTGCCGCTCGCGGCGTCGACCCACTCGCCGTCGATCAGCAGTTGCGTATCCGTATAAGTCACGTTAGCCATCCAGACACCCCAGTTTTACGTCGATAAAACGCGCGCGGCCGCGAACGGCCGCACGCCGGTTGACAGAAAGAGCTGCGCCACCGGGCGCCCTGCACCCGGCAATGTGCGACGACCGGCGTGCGGCACGCATGCCCGTCGTCGTCCGCCGCGGTCGGCCGCGCTCGGCGCTCCGCGCTCAGCGCGCGGCCGCCGTCGCCTTGCGGAGTTTCGCGACCTCCGCCGCCTGCACGGCCGGCGCGCCGTTGTTCCAGCCGGCGCGCATGAACGTCAGCACGTCGGCGATCTGCTGGTCGTTCAGCTGGTTCGCGAACGCCGGCATCGGGTACGCGGACGGCACGCCACCGATCACGAGCGACTCGCTGCCGTTCAACGTCACGTTGATCAGCGACGCGGCATCGGCCTCGAGCACGTTCGGGTTGCCGGCGAGCGGCGCGAGCAGCGGCGCGTAGCCGCGGCCGTCCGCGCCATGACAATGCAGGCAGTAAGCGTTATACACCTTTGCGCCCGGATCGTTCGCCGGCCGGCCCAGCACGACCTGCGTCGCCTTCGGCTCATAACGGTAAGGCGGCGCGCCCGTGCCGCCCGCTGCCGGCAGCGATTTCAGGTAGCGGGACATCGCCGCCAGATCGTCGTCGGTCAGTTCCTGCGTGCTGTGGTTGATCACGCTGACCATCGAGCCGAACGCGGTCGCATGCCGGTTCGCGCCGGTCTTCAGGAATTGCGCGATATCCGCATCGCTCCAGCGGCCCAGCCCGGTATTGTGCTCGCCGGTCAGGTTCGACGCGAACCAGTTGTCGATCGGCGCGCCCGACAGGAACGCCGAACCGCCCTCGTCCAGCGCCTTCTCCTGGAAGCCTACACCGCGCGGCGTATGACACGATCCGCAGTGCCCGAGCCCCTGCACGAGATACGCGCCGCGGTTCCACATCGCGTCCTTGGCCGGCTTGTCGGCATATGGCGTCGTATCGAGGAACACCATGTTCCACAACGCGAGCGGCCAGCGCATGTTGAGCGGCCACGGGATGTCGGACGCCCGGTTCGCCCGCTTCACCGGCTCGACGCCGTGCATGAAGTACGCGTACAGCGCCTTCACGTCGTCGTCCTTCAGCTTCGCGTACGACGGATACGGCATCGCCGGATACAGGTTGTGGCCGTCCTTCGCGACGCCCTTGCGCAACGCGTTCGCAAAATCGGCTTCCGTATAGCCGCCGATGCCCGTGTCCGGGTCGGGCGTGATGTTGGTCGTGTAAATCGCGCCCATCGGCGTGACCATCTTCAGGCCGCCGGCGAACGGCGTGCCGCGCGGCGCGGTGTGGCACGCGACGCAATCGCCGGCCTTCGCGAGATACGCGCCGCGTGCGACCAGCGCGCTGTCGGCGGCCGCCGCTTGCGCGGCGTGCGCCGCCGTGCCGGCCATCAGTGCGGACAGCGCGATCAACGACGTGCCGAACGTGCGAGCGGCGCGATTCAGGCGGTTCGGACGATTCGAGGTGAGGTTTCGCATGGTTCGTGCCCTCCCCTCAAGCCGTCTTCAGCTGGTTGCCGACCGGCAGCTTGCGCAGCCGCGTGCCGGTCGCCGCGAAGATCGCGTTCGACACGGCAGCCGCGGTCGCCGCGGTGCCCGGCTCGCCGATTCCGCCCGGCGCCTCGGCGCTTTTGACGAGATGAACCTCGATCGGCGGCGTCTCGTTGATGCGCATCACCCGGTAGTCGGTGAAGTTGCTCTGCACGACGCGGCCGTCCTCGATCGTGATCTCGCCATACAGCGCGCCCGTGATCCCGAAGATGATGCCGCCCTGCACCTGCGCCTCGATCGTGCTCGGATTCACGGCCATCCCGCAGTCGACCGCGCACACGGCACGCTTGACCTGCACTTCGCCGCCTTCCACCGCGACGTCGATGACGATCGAGAAGAAGCTGCCGAACGCGTGCATCACCGATACGCCGCGCCCTTGCCCCTTCGGCAGCGGCGTGCCCCAGCCGGCCGCCTTCGTCGCGACGTCGAGCACGTTGCGCGCACGCGGCGTCTTGTCGAGCAGCGCGCGGCGGTACTGGACGGGATCGGTCTTGGCCTGCGTCGCGAGTTCGTCGATGAAGCTCTCGACGACGAACGTGCTGCGGGTCGGCCCGACGCCGCGCCAGAACGCGGTCGGCACGTGGCGCGGTTCCTGGCGCACGTAGTCGATCAACTGGTTCGGCAGGTCGTACGGCAGGTCGTTGGCAACCTCGACCGCATCGGGATCGACGCCGTCCTTGAAGGCCGGCGGTGCGAAGCGCGCGAGGATCGACGAACCGACGATCCGGTGCTGCCATGCGACCGGCTTGCCGTTCGCGTCGAGGCCGGCCGAGATCCGGTCGTAGTAGTACGGGCGATACATGTCGTGCTGGATGTCTTCCTCGCGCGTCCACACGACCTTCACCGGCGCGTTGACCTGCTTCGCGATCTTCACGGCCTGGCCGATCATGTCCGTTTCGAGCCGTCGGCCGAAACCGCCGCCGAGCAGGTGGTTGTGCACCACGATCCGGTCGGGCGCGAAACCCGTGAGCTTCTGCACGGTGTCGACCGCCCGCGTCGGCACCTGCGTGCCGACCCAGATCTCGCAGCCGTCGCCGCGCACGTGCACCGTGCAGTTCACCGGCTCCATCGTTGCGTGCGCAAGGAGCGGCTGTTCGTAGACGGCATCGATGCGCGTCTTCGCGTTCGCGAACGCGCGGCCGACGTCGCCGTCCTTGCGCGCGACCGCACCCTTGCCATTCGCGGCGGCCTGCGCGAGATCGGCGACGATGTCCTTCGTCGACACCTTCGCGCCCGCGCCTTCGTTCCACTTCACGACGAGCGCCGACGCGCCGCGCTTCGCGGCCCACGTGTGATCGCCGACCACCGCGACCGCGTTGTCCGCGCGCACCACCTGGCGCACGCCGGGGATCTTCTTCGCGGCCGTGTCGTCGACGCTCGCGACCGTGCCGCCGAACACGGGGCTGTTCACGATCACCGCATACAGCATGCCGGGCACGCGCACGTCGAGCCCGAACTGCGCGGTGCCGTCGACCTTCTCCGGCGAGTCGAGCCGCTTCACCGGCTTGCCGATCAGCTTGAAATCGGCCGGCTGCTTCAGTGCGACGTCCTTCGGCACCGGCAGCTTCGACGCGGCGTCCGCGAGCTGGCCGTACGATGCGCGCCGGCCGCTCGCCGTGTGCTGCACTTCGCCGTTCGCCGCCCGGCAGGTGGCCGGATCCACGTTCCATTGCTTCGCCGCCGCCGAAACCAGCAGCGTGCGCGCGGTCGCGCCCGCGCGGCGCAGCGGTTCCCACGCGTAGCGCACCGACGTCGAGCCGCCGGTCAGCTGGCCGCCGAGCAGCGGATCGAGGAACAGCTTCTCGTTCGGGGGCGCATGGTCGAGCGTGACGTTCGACAGCGGCACCTCGAGTTCCTCGGCGATCAGCATCGGCAGCGCCGTGTAGACGCCCTGGCCCATTTCGACCTTCGGCATCACCAGCGTGACCTTGCCGGCGCGGTCGATCTGCACGAACGCGTTCGGCGCGAATACGCCGGCGCGCGCGCTTTCGTCCGCATCGCCGCCGATCACCGAGCGGCGTGCATCATCGCCCGCCGCCGGCATGCTGAAGCCGAGCAGCAGGCCGCCGCCCGCCGCCGCGCCGAGCGACATGCCCGCCTTGAGAAACGAACGGCGCGACACGCCCGCGCCGGCCCGACCTGCTTCGATCAGTCCTCGCGACATGTCAGCCTCCGCAGAGCCGCCTCAACGAGGCTGACCGCCCCCTCGCGGGGCAGCGAACAAAGTGAGCGTGGTGACTGTTTCATCTCATGCCCCCTTCGCGGCGTGTTTGACCGCCGCGCGAATCCGGTTGTAGGTACCGCAGCGGCAGATGTTGCCGGCCATCGCCGCGTCGATGTCGGCGTCGCTCGGGTTCGGGTTCGATGCGATCAGCGCGGTGGCCGCCATCACCTGCCCGGACTGGCAGTAGCCGCACTGGACGACGTCGAGCTCGCGCCATGCCTGCTGGACCTTCTGCCCGGCCGGCGTCGCGCCGACGGCTTCGATCGTCGTGATCCTGCGGCCCGCGACGGCCGCGACCGGCAGCACGCACGCGCGTGCGGCGACACCGTCGAGATGCACGGTGCACGCGCCGCATTGCGCGATCCCGCAGCCGAATTTCGTGCCGGTCAGGCCGACGACGTCGCGCAGGACCCACAGCAGGGGCATGTCGTCGGGGGCGTCGACCGTGCGGTTCTCGCCGTTGATGTTGAGGGTGACCATTCAGCCTCCGGGGCGGTGTATTGGGGAAGCGGCGCGCGATGCGCTGCGCCGCGTTGTCGTTGTCATCGCCGCTGCGTCATGCGTGACGGCTGCCGCACGGTCCCGGGCGAGAACGGGCCGTGACGGGGGTACCGCGTCGTTACTCGGCCACGTCGATGCCCGACAGCACCTTGATGACGGGCGGCGCCGCGAACCAGTCGGCCGACTTCACGCGAAATTCCGTGAAATGCGGGCTGGCGAGGTGCGCGTCGAACGCGGCCTGGTCGTCGTAGATCTCGTACAGGTGCAGGTTCGGCGAACCGTCCTGCTCGCGGAACAGGTCGTAGCGCCGGTTGCCCGGCTCGACGCGCGTCTTGGCGACCATGCTGCGCAATTCGGCCTCGGCGGCCTGCGCGTGTTCGGGTTTCAGGAACAGGGAAGCAATCACGTGAAGCGCCATCTTTGTCACTCCTTTCGAAACGGAATCGAGCATGCCACAAGCCGGCGTCTCGCGACGCCAGCGTGCAATCGTCGTGTGTCGTCTTGCGCCGGTGTCAGGCCAGTTCGTCCGGACCCACGCGCACGACGACCTTGCCGAAATTCTTGCCGGCGAGCAAGCCGATCAGCGCGTTCGGCGCATCGGCGAGATCGGGGATGACATCCTCGAGCGCCTTCACCTTGCCCTGCGCGAGCCACTCGCTCATCTCCGTCAGGAACTGCGCGTAGCCCGTCGCGTAATGATCGAAAATGATGAAGCCCTGCATCCGGATGCGCTTGCGCAGGATCGTCCCCATCAGCAGCGGCAGGCGATCGGGGCCGGCCGGCAACGCGGTGTCGTTGTAATGGGCGATCAGTCCGCACACCGGCACGCGCGCATGCTCGTTGAGCAGCGGCCACACCGCATCGAACACGGCGCCGCCGACGTTCTCGAAATAGACGTCGATGCCCTTCGGACAGGCTTCCTTCAGCCGGGCGGCGAATTGCGGATCGCGGTGGTCGACGCAATCGTCGAAGCCAAGCGTGCCCTTCACGTACGCGACCTTGTCGGCGCCGCCCGCGACGCCGATCACGCGGCAGCCCTTCAGCTTCGCGATCTGGCCGACCACCGCACCGACCGCCCCGCTCGCGGCGGCGACGACCACGGTTTCGCCGGCCTTCGGCTCGCCGATCTTCAGCAGCCCGGTGTACGCGGTGAACCCCGGCATGCCGAGCACGCCGAGTGCATGCGACGGATGCGCGAAGTCGCGGCCGAGCGGAATGAGACCGCTGCCGTCCGACAGCGAATAGTCCTGCCAGCCGCCACGCGCGACGACCAGGTCGCCTTCGCGATACGCGGGCAGGTTGGACGCCACGACACGGCTGACCGTGCCGCCGACCATCACGTCGCCGAGCTCGACCGGCGGCGCATACGACGGCGCGTCGCTCATCCGGCCGCGCATGTACGGGTCGAGCGACAGCCAGATCGTGCGCAGCAGCACCTGGCCGGCACCGGGCACCGGTACGTCGCCGGTTTCGAGACGAAAGTCGTTCGAGGTGGGCGCGCCGACCGGGCGCGCATTCAGAATGATTCTGCGGTTTGCTGCCTTGCCTTGCGGCATGGGAACCTCCGTCAACAGGAAGGGACGTGCACGGGCACGATCGGATCAACGTTGGACAACCGTGGTGCGCGAGGCTGCGGCGTTGCCGGCGAATCAGCCGGCGGCCGGGCCGCCGCCTCGCGGGTAAAACAATGTGACTTCAGCGTAAGTAGACCAGTCGTCTAGCGCTCACGCAAAAAACAAGGCGCGCCTGCGCGCGCCCACATTACGACTGCACTCCGTCAGGCTCGAAGGACGGCAGGTTCAGCATCCGCCGTGTTTCGAGCATCGCGCGTTCGAGCGGTTTGCGGTCGCGGTGAATCTTCTCCAGCAGCGTCGCGCCCAGCCACAGCTCGTAAAGGATTGCGGCCGTATGCGCCGGATCGTCGACGCCGCCCAGCGAACCGTCGGCCAACCCGGCCTCGATGCCGCCCGCGAGCCGCTCGATGATCTGGCCGGTGCCGCGCCGCAGGACCGCGCGCATCGCCTCCGACAAATCGGACACTTCCGCACCGAGCTTCACCGCGAGGCACTTGCCTTCCGGATCGTCCGCGCACTGGGTGCGCAGCCAGTTGCCCCAGTACGTCATCAGGCGCTGCGCGCCCGTGCCGGCCGGGTGCTTGAGCAGGTTGTCGAGGTGCTCGAGATAGCCTTCGAAATACGATTCGAGCAGCGCCTCGCCGAACGCCTCCTTCGAGCCGAAGTAATGGTAGAACGAGCCCTTCGGGATGCCCGCCGCGGCGAGAATCTCGTTCAGACCGACCGCCGAAAACCCCTTGTGGAGCATGATCGGCTTCGCGATATTCAGGATGTGCTGGCGGACTTCCGCGCCCGAAGATGCATTCATGATGGCGTATCTTAGCAACGATTAGACCGGTCGTCTAGTAACGTCGAGCCGGCAAGTTGAGCGGCACTTTCCCGAATCGCACCGCGTCGCGGACACGCCGTCGCCGCACCGTGGCGCCCCAAGTCACGCGGGTTTGGGGGCGCGCTTCCTCGCGACCGGTTTCGCCGCACGCAGGGCGCCGCCCGCCGGTCGACCCGGCGCCCGGCGCGCGGGGGCGCGTGACGCGCGTTCGGCCCGCAATGCGTCGAGTTCGCCGACGTACGCGGCATTGGCCGCGCGGGCCCCGTCGAGCTGGCCTTCGAGCATGCCGCAGCGGTGTTGCGTGTCGGCCAGTTGCGCCTGCAGTGCCGCGAGCTCCTTGCGGTGCTGCGTATCGCGCTGTTCGGCACGAGCCGTGGCCGCGTCGAATTCCTTCTGAACGCGTGCGGCCGCGAGCCGTTCGCGGTCGATCTCCTGAAGCGCTCGCTTCTCCGCTGCACGCAAGCGCTCCTCGGCCCGGCCCGCGTCGTCGCGCAGCCGGTCGAGTTGCGACGTGAAATCGGCGCGCGCCTGCGCCAGCGCGCGATCGGCGTCCGCGTTGTCGGACTTCAGCCGCTCGATTTCCGCTTGCAGCGCGCGGCGCGATGCTTCGTCGGCCGCCCTCGCCTGCTCGAGTTCCTGGATGCGCACCTGGGCCGCCAGCAACGCGCTCGTGCGGTGCTCCAGCGCGGTTTCGGTGCGGGACAGGTCGGTTTGCAATGCCGCGACCTCCGCTTTCGCCGCGGCCCGCTCGGCTTCGACTTCGGCGCGCAGTGCATCGAGCGCTGCGGCGGCATCGGTACTCGAGCGGCGCCACAACGCGGCGACGAGCTCGCCCGCTGCCGCCTGCAGATCGGCCGGCAAATCCGGATGCTCGATGCGCACCCGGCTCTTTTCCCGCAACTCGGCCCAGAACTCGCCGAGCACCGCCGTCGGCGTGCTCATGCTGCCCTTGCGCACGAGCTGGTAAAGGCGGTTCGCGGTGGGCGTGACGCCGAAACGGAAGAACATCAACGCGCAGACCTCGCGATAGAGCTCACGGGTCTTCGGGAAATCGGCTCTCAGGCGGTCGATTTCGGCGATCAGGCTGGATTCGTCGGCAACGAGGTCGGACATGACGGTTTGAGTCGATAGTTTCGTTAATAATATAACGTAAACCGTTAAATATCCAATTTTCACGCCCCTGTTGTTTGACATTATTTCTATAATGTTGAAATGAGCGAGGCGTGTGGCGTGTGGAATCGAAGCAGATCGTTTGCACGATTGGGTAATCGCCGGACCAAAGAGCCGCCAATTACCGTTAGTGGGGAGAGATACAAAACCCTGCGACCAAACGGCTAGTACGGTGCTCGCCCGGTGGCGTCACGCGCGCTGCTTCATCAGCCCTGCCAGAAGGGTCAGTGCTTCTGTCAGATCGTCGAACGACGGGCCGCCGAGGCAAAGTCGAATTCCGCTCGCCCGATCCTCCGGGTTCACCATCATGGATTCCGGAGGGGTCACCTTGATACGCATCGCTGCTGCGACGGATGCGACACGATTGGCAGCGTCACGCTCCATCGGCAGCCACGCGTTGTAGGCGCCGGGATGCGAGACCACTTCGCTCGCGCCGAGCAGAGAGATGGCCAGATTGGATCGACGCCGCGCCTCGTGGTGGAGGTCCCGCTGGATCGAGGAGATGACGTCGGTGGCCAGCCACTCCTCAACCACTGCGCAAGAGAGCGCCGACGGCGCCATTGGCAGGTCCCGCAGCGCGTCTTCCGCTGCGTCGTTGAGTCCGGCCGGCAGCGCGAGCACGCCGATCTGCAAACCGGGGCCGAGCGATTTGGACAGCCCGTTCACATGCAAGGTGATCTCGGGCGCCAACGCCGCAAGCGGTGGCGAAGCCGGCTCTGCCGACGCATAGACGCCGTCCTCGATGATCCACGCGCCCGCCCGGCGGCAAATATCCACGATGGCCTGCCTTCGTTCCGTGCCCATCGTTGCGGTGGTCGGGTTGTGCAGCGTCGGCGTGAGATAGACCGCCTTGCTGCCGGTCGACGCGATGCCGTCGAGTGCGTCCGCCAGTGCCCCCGGCGCCATCCCCTGCGCGTCGGTCTCGACGCCCTGCATCCGATATCCGCTACGCCGAGCCAGCGCGATCGCGCCAGGATAGGTGATCCGCTCGGTCAGAAGCAGCCCCTGCGAGCCACAGGCAAGATCGAAGGCCAACGATAGCGCCTGACGGGCGCCGCTCGTTAGCACCAGATGCGTCGGTTCCACCATCAGGCCCAGCGTTTCGAGCCAGCGAGCCAGCACACGTCGGTGCTCCATATGTCCGGCGGGCGGGGCATAGAGATTGAGATGGTCCGCATCGATCTTGCGTGCGATCCCCGTCAACGTTCGCGCCAGCAAGCGCGCGTCGAGCATGGCTGGCGGCACATTGGACGAAAGGTCGATCTGGCGATCGTGATGCGCCTGGCGGATCGCCACGAAAGTTCCTCGGCCCTTGATGCTGCGCGTCAGGCCTCGCCGTTCAAGCGAGGCATAGGCTTTCGTCACCGTGCCAAGGCCAATCCCCAGTTTCAACGCGAGATCGCGGTGAGCGGGCAGACGGTCGCCTCCCGTCAGCCGCCCCTCGATGATGTCGTCGGCCAGGGCGAGGACCAACCGCTCGGCGGTATTCGCGTCGATGTCGGCAAGTCGTGGTGACCAAGGGGATTGCAGAAGCATGTTCGCCGCCCAAATATTAGTGTCACGTGACACTATTTATGAAAGCAACAAGCGTAACATGCGCGATGTGATGGGATGAGGTCATGCATTTCTGGAGGCGCCTGATCGCCATGACAGGCGTGTGGAGAGTCGAATGTTGAGCCATGTAACTGTTGGGGCGCGTGATCTTGGGCGGGCAGGCCGTTTCTATGACGCGCTGCTCGCTCCGCTCGGACTGAAGCGTCGCGTCGTCACGTCCGATGGCGGGCCTCCGGCGCTTTGCTGGGTAACCGGTCAATCGCCGCTGCCGCGCTTCTATGTCTACATCCCGTACGACGGTGAGCCGGCGACCATCGGCAACGGCAGCATGGTCGCCTTTCTGGCCCCCTCGCAAGAAGCCGTGAACACGGCCTACGCGAACGGTCTCGAGCACGGCGGGACGGACGACGGTGCACCCGGGTTACGCCCCCACTACGGTGACGGCTACTTCGGCGCGTATCTGCGCGACCCCGACGGGAACAAGGTCCATATCGTTCATCGCGGAGACCTCCAGCCGTAACGCTGGAGACGCCCCGCATCTTTGGAGAAACTCGAATGATCGCCAGTCAGATCGCACTCGCCTACGGCACCTATCTGATCGCCACCGCCAGCCCCGGACCGAGCAACATGGCGATCATGGGAACAGCGATGCGCGACGGCCGTCTGCCGGCCCTCGTTCTGGCTGCCGGCGTCATCACGGGCTCACTCTTCTGGGCGATCCTGGCGGCGACCGGCGTTTCCGCCGTGCTGGCAGCCTATGCCGAGGCGCTTTTCGTCATCAAGATGGTTGGGGGTGTCTATCTGCTCTACCTGGCGTTCCGCACGGGCAGATCGGCGCTGAAACCGGGCTCCGGCTTCGCGAAGATGGAACCAGGACGCTCGACACCTCGCTATCGGCGGCTCTACCGCCAGGGCATTCTCATGCATATCGGGAACCCGAAGGCGGTTCTGGCCTGGATGGCAATCATGTCCCTTGGGCTTCAGGAGCACGCCCCCGGCGGCACCTTGCCGGCGATCATCGGTGGTTGCGCGTTCCTCGGCGTCATCGTGTTCGGTGGTTATGCGGTCCTCTTCTCGACCGCTCGGATGATCGCCCTGTATACCCGTCTCCGGCGCTGGATCGAAGGCACGCTATCCGCGGTGTTCGCCGTTGCGGGAGTCAATCTGCTTGCCTGGCAACGTTGATATCCCGGCTTGTCGGCGCCATCGCGAACTGACCTGAATTGAAAGAGCGATGTCATGACCTTTGCGATCCATATGATCGATGTCTTCGGCGCCGGGCCGCTTTCGGGCAATCCGCTGGCGGTCGTCATCGGTGCCGATGCCCTGGCAACGGATGACATGCAGCGGCTGACGCGGTGGTTCAACCTGTCCGAGACCGCTTTTCTCTTGCCACCCACGCATCCTGAGGCGGACTACCGGGTCAGGATCTTCACGCTGGACAGGGAGATGCCTTTTGCCGGGCACCCGACGCTCGGCAGCTGTCATGCGTGGCTCTCGACGGGCCGCGTGCCGAAGAGCGAAGCGGAAATCGTCCAGGAATGCGGAGCCGGGCTGGTTCCGATCCGACGCAATCACGAGCGGCTTTCCTTCGCCGCCCCGCCGCTGATCCGCTCCGGCGCGCCGACACAGGATGAATTGGACCAGGCCCGGCGACTGCTGGGGATCGAATCCGGCGATGTCCTTGATGCCGCCTGGATCGACAACGGTCCCGGATGGCTGGGCATCAGGCTGGTATCGGCGGAAACGGTGCTCGCCCTCAATCCGCTCCGCGGTTGGCCCGGCCGGATCGATGTCGGCGTTATCGGCCCTCATGCAACAGGCGGCAACGCGGCCTTCGAGGTTCGCGCCTTCTTCAGCGACCATCTGGGCACCGTCGTCGAAGACCCGGTCACGGGAAGCCTCAATGCTTCAATGGCGCAGTGGCTGTTCGCGACAGGTGTGGTTGACGACGACTATGTCGCCGCCCAAGGGACACGCCTCGGCCGCCATGGCCGCATTCATTTGACCCGCGACGAGGCTGGTCAAATCTGGGTCGGCGGCAAGACCCGCACGCATGTCGAAGGCCGGCTCCGCGGCCTTTGAAAAGGCAAACGAGAAAGCGGCAACCGGATGTACGGGCGAGCCTCTTTTGCATGATGCCTCCATCGCCGAGCGTCACGTGCCCCGTCGACCGTTGTCGCTGGCTCGCCAGAGGAATGCGGCCGACTCCGACGGATCGACATCGGCCTCTACTTATCCCAGCGGCACCACGCTCCCGAGCAGGATTCGCACGAGTGTCGCCTGGCGCGTCACGCCCGTCTTCGAGAAGATCGCGCGCAGGTGCGTGCGCGCCGTGTTCTTGCTGATCCCCGATTCCTCCGCCGCCTCCTCGAGCGTCAGCCCGTTCGTCAGCAGCAGCGCGAGCGACGTCTCGGCGGGTGTCAGGTCGAACAGCTTGCGGATGATTTCCTGCGCGCCTTGCGGCTTGCGGTCGGGGTCGCGCAGGAACAGCGTGACGGCCGGCCGGCGCTTGTTGTCCTCCGACCAGTCGGACAGCAGCACGGTGCGCACCAGCAGCCCGAGGCGCGGCTTGTCGAAGCCGCGCGTGATCGGCATCGCCTCGACGATCGCCGCGGCCGTGCCGTGATGCCCCATCACCGCGTGGCGGATCAGCCGCTTGAGCGTGCGGTTCTCCTGCGCATCGGTCGCCTCGATCGTGCCGCGCGCAATCGTCAGACCGTTGTTCTGCTTCAGGATCTCGTCGGCGACGCCGTTCATGTCGATGATCGTGCCGTTCTCGTCGAGCGTGATCGTGCCGATCTGCATCCGGTTGATCGCGTTGGCATAGATCGACCGCTCGACCTCGGCCGTGTCGAGCCGCGAATGCAGTTCGACCGCCCGCTTCAGGTGCGGCAGCAGCAGCGCGCAGATCGCCTTGTCGCGCGCGGAGAACTGCTTCGACGCATGATTGCGGCACACGCGGAACCGGCACTCGACGCCCGAAGGCGTGCGCAGGTCCGCGCCGAGGATGTAGCGCACGTCCTGCGGCTTCAGGAACTGCTTGTACAGTTCGCTCGACAGCCAGCCCGTATCGCCGAACACGTCGTCGACCGTGACCACGCGATCGGCCGGCAGGCCGACGAACGGGTCAAGCGAATAGTAGTAATTGTTGTACGACGCCTCGCCGTCCCCCGGCACGACCGGGCCGAACTCCGATGCATGCACGGACAGCGGCGCGCGACGGTCGCTCGCGGCCGCGCGCAGGATCAGCGTCACGTAGCTGGCCTGCAGCAGCCGGCGAACCATCTCGAGCGCGCCGGCCCACGGCGGCGTTTCCATCGGCCCCTGGTAGATGCGCGCCATCAGCTCGCTGAAATCAGCGACGCCGATGTCGGCCTCCTCGCTCGTTGACTGGCTCTCTTGCGGGGCCCATCTCGTCTCCATCAGCACGCTCCATCCTCCATGCAACTTGTGTTCGGTGCGATTCATCCGCGCCGCCATGATTAAGACGTGTCTTAATTCCGGCGTCATCGGGACATTCACTGAATGGTGAGCTTTGGCCATCCGGACGTGCGAACCATCGTCCAATCGGATGATGTGGCGCCCTGCCCGCTGCGCTGGAATGCCCGTCAGGCCGTGCCGGCAAGCGTCCGGCGCGGGCTCAGGGAAAACCGCGATGCGGGTTTACCTGATTCAGACCGCATCCGATTCAGACAGGAGTTCCAATGCCGCTCGACCCTCAGGCGCAGGCGCTGCTCGCCGCGCTCGCCCAAGTGCCCCCGATCGATTTCGATCGACTGACCGTGCCCGCGTACCGTGCGAGCCTCGCCGGAGGCAGCGCGTTCGCGCCCGGCGACGCGATTGCCGCCGAAGAGGACTGGCAGATCCCGGCGCCGGGTCGTCAGTTATCCGCACGACTGTATCGGCCCGATGCCAACGGGCCGTTGCCGCTGACCGTGTTTTTCCACGGTGGCGGCTTCGTCGCGTGCGGGATCGATTCGCACGCGAACCTGTGCCGCAGTCTTGCCAGGCGGGCGCGCACGCTCGTGCTGTCGGTCGATTACCGGCTCGCGCCCGAAGCGCGCTTCCCGGCAGCCGCGCAGGACGCTTGCGACGCGGTGCGCTGGGCCGCCGCCGGTGCGCGCGATCTCGGCGCGCGCGCCGGGGCGATCGCCGTGGCCGGCGACAGCGCGGGCGGCAACCTGGCCGCGGTCGCCGCGCTGCAGTTGCGCGGCTCGGGCATCGCGATCGCGCACCAGTTGCTGCTGTATCCGGTCGTCGATTGCGCGAACGAGCATCCGTCGTACGAATCGCTCGGCGAAGGCTATTTCCTGACGGCGGACGCGATGCGCTGGTTCAAGCGCCAGTATTTCGACGACGGCGCCGACCGCGCATCGCCGCTCGCGAGCCCGCTCGCCGTGGCGGACCTGTCGGGCGCGGCGCCGGCCACCATCGTCAGCGCGGAATTCGATCCGTTGCGCGACGAGGCCGAAGCGTACGCACTGCGCCTCGCGCAGGCCGGCACGCCGGTCTCGCTCGTGCGTTGGCCGGGGCAGCTGCACGGCTTCGCGAGCATGCTCGGCGCAATCGACGCGGCCGATCGCGTGCTGACCTTCGGCGCCGACGCGCTGCGCCGCGCCTTCGACGCGACGGAGGCGCAATGACGCTCGCCGGTACGCGGGAAATCGTCGACGAGCTGCGTGCGGGACGGATGGTCCTGCTCGTCGACGAGGAGGACCGCGAAAACGAAGGCGACCTCGTGATCGCGGCCGATCACGTGACGCCCGACGCGATCAACTTCATGGCGCGCTTCGGGCGCGGGCTGATCTGCCTGACGCTGACCGCGGAGCGCTGCGAGCAACTGCGTCTGCCGCCGATGGCCGATCGCAACGGCACGCCATTCGGTACCGCGTTCACCGTCAGCATCGAGGCGGCCGAAGGCGTGACGACCGGCATTTCGGCAGCCGATCGCGCGCGAACGATCCGCGCGGCGGTGCGCGCGGGCGCGCGTCCCGACGATCTCGTGCAGCCCGGCCACGTGTTTCCGATCGCCGCGCGCCCGGGCGGCGTGCTGGTGCGCGCGGGACACACGGAGGCCGGCTGCGATCTCGCGGCGCTCGCCGGGCTCACGCCCGCGTCGGTAATCTGCGAGGTGATGAACGACGACGGCACGATGGCGCGGCTGCCCGAGCTGCGGACGTTCGCCGCGCATCACGGGCTGAAGATCGGCACGATCGCGGACCTGATCCATTACCGCCGCGAGCACGAGTCGCTCGTCGAACGTGTCGGCGAACGGCCGCTGCATACGCCGTGGGGCCGGTTCCGCGCGATCGAGTATCGCGACACCGTGCACGGTGCGCCGCATCTTGCGCTGGTGCGCGGCGAGCCCGATCCGTCGACACCCGTGCTGACGCGCGTGCACGAATGCCATTCGCTGCTCGACCTGCTCGACGCGGAACCGTCCGCGCATTCGTGGCCGCTGCACGCGGCGCTGCAGCGGATCGATGCGGCCGGTTGCGGCGTCGCGGTGCTGCTCGACTGCGACATGCGCGGCGACGCGATGCGAACGCCGGCCGGCCACGCACGCCGTGACGGCCGCGTGACGGGAATCGGCTCGCAGATCCTGCGTGAGCTCGGCGTGCGGCGGCTGAACGTGCTGTCGAGTCCGTTCCGGCTGCCGGCGCTGTCGGGGCACGACCTGGAAATCATGGCGTTCATCCCGCTCGGCGACGACGATCCGGAAAGCGCGCGCGCCGCCGATGCGAGCCCGCTGCGGGCGGCGTGATGATGCCGGGCTGACGGGCTGACGGGCGACAGGCTGACAGGCGCGTGCCGCGCGTCCTGGCGCCGCCCCACGGGTTTCCGCTTGACAGGCTATCGTTTGTTTTTATGAAATACAGTCTCAGGTTTGTATTTTGACGATACATACCATAGACTGTATTTTTCGATTACAAACGATCGCCTGTCATTGCGCGGAGAGCCCATGGCATTCCCTGTCCAGACCTTGAGCCAGTTGCGCCCGATCCTCGTCGGCTTCCGGAAGTCGGCGGGGTTCACGCAGGCGCAGCTCGCTGCCCGCCTCGGCGTGACGCAACAGTCGTACGCGCAGCTCGAAGCCAATCCGTCCGCGGTCAGTATCGAACGTCTTTTCAAGGTGCTGAACGTGCTCGGCGTTCGCCTGGCGCTCGAGCCGGGCACGCCGGACGACGCAGCGGCGCCAGCTGGCACCGCGCCGGCGCCCAAGCGCACGCCGGCCGCGCGCGGTCGCTCGTCCGGTTCGCCCGGTTCGTCCGAGCTGCCGGCTCGCCCGCCGGCCGCTGCGAAGGCCCCATCCGCCGCCACGCGGAAACGGCCCGCCGCCGCCACGCCCGGCAAGCCTCGGGGCACCACGCGGGAGGACTGGTGACGATGGCCCGCCGCCCCCGCCACGACCGCCTCGACCTGTGGATGAACGGCATCCCGGTCGGCTACTGGGAAGTCCGGCGCGGCGTCGAGCGCCTCGTCTACCTGCCGGCGTGGGTCGACGATCCGCAAGGCCGTCCGCTGTCGCTGTCGCTGCCGTTCACGCCGGGCAATCAGCCGCACCAGGGCGCGATCGTCGCCGACTACTTCGACAACCTGCTGCCGGACAGCCAGCCGATCCGCCGCCGCATCGCGCAGCGCTACCGGCTCGGGTCGACGGCGCCGTTCGAACTGCTCGCGTCGATCGGCCGCGATTGCGTCGGGGCGCTGCAGTTGTTGCCCCCGGACGAAGCACCGGTCGACCTCGAATCGATCGACGGCACCGCGCTCGACGATACGGCCGTGGCCGACGTGCTGCGCCACGCGACCGCCGCGCCGCTGCCCGGCCACGCGGAGCCGGACGGCGAGCTGCGCCTGTCGATCGCCGGCGCGCAGGAAAAAACCGCGTTATTGCGCGACGGCGATCGCTGGCTGCTGCCGGCGGGCAGCACGCCGACCACGCATATCTTCAAGCTGCCGCTGGGGCGCGTCGGGAACATGCAGGCCGACATGCGCACGTCGGTCGAGAACGAATGGCTGTGTTCGAAGATCGTCGCCGCGTACGGCCTGCCGGTCGCCGCGTGCGACATCGGCCGGTTCGACGACCAGAAGGCGCTGATCGTCGAGCGTTTCGACCGCCGTCCGTCCCGCGACGGCACCTGGATCCTGCGGCTGCCGCAGGAGGACATGTGCCAGGCGACCGGCACGCCGTCGGGCGCCAAATACGAATCCGACGGCGGCCCCGGCATCGCGACGATCATGGGCATCCTCGCGAATTCCGCCGAGGCCGCGCGGGACCGGACGAACTTCTTCGTCACGCAGCTCGTGTTCTGGGTGCTCGCGGCCATCGACGGCCACGCGAAGAATTTCAGCATCGCGCACCTGCCCGGCAACACGTATCGCAGCACGCCGCTGTACGACGTGCTGTCGGCGCATCCGATCATCGGCACGCGCCGCAACCAACTGCCGCCGCGGCGCGCCCGGCTCGCGATGGCCGTGTGCGGGAAGAATCGCCATTACGTGATCGGCGACATCCAGCCGCGTCACTGGATCGCGCAAGGCGCGCGTGTCGGTCTGACCGAAGACGTCGTACGCGCGGCCATGGCCGATGTGGCGGCACGCACCGAACCGGTAATCGCCGGCGTCGCGTCGCGCATTCCGGCGGATTTCCCGTCAGACGTGGCCGATGCGATCTTCGACGGGATGCGCCGCCAGGCGCGCAAGCTGGGCGCGGCCGACTAGGCGGTGCGGGCGCCCGGGCGGCGGGCGGCGGATCATCCACGTGGACGATGCGATCCGGCGTCGGCTCCGCACAATGGTCGCCATCCCCATTCCGACGCACGCCCGACATGGAACCTGCCGCCCTCGATACTGCATTCAGCCCGCTGCAGATCGGCCCGCTGACGCTGCGCAACCGCTTGATCAAATCCGCGACCAACGAAGGGATGACGCCGAACGGCGTGCCGTCGCGTGCGCTCGTCGGGTTTCATGAACGCATCGCCGCGGGCGGCGCCGCGCTGACGACGGTCGCGTACTGCGCGGTCAGCGACGACGGCCGCACGTTCGTCGACCAGGCGCGGCTCGATGCGCCCACGGTCCGGCAATTCCGCGCGCTGACCGACGCGGTGCATCGCCACGGCGCGGCGGCGTCCGCGCAGATCACCCACGGCGGCTGCTTCACGTTCCTGCCGTCGCTGTCGACGAAACGTCCGTTGAGTGCGTCGGGCGGGTTCAACAAGGTCGGCGTGATGAGCGGCCGCTTCCTGAAGCAGGCGATGACGCGCGACCAGATGACCGTCATCGCCGACGAATTCGCACGCGCGGCGCGCCACGCGCGCGACGCGGGCTTCGACGCGGTCGAGATCCATATGGGTCACGGTTATCTGCTGAGCCAGTTCCTGTCGCCGCTGTACAACCGCCGCCGCGACGCATACGGCGGCGATGCGGCGCGTCGCGCGACGTTCCCCGTCGAGGTGCTGCGCCGCGTGCTCGATGCGGTCGGCCGCGATCTCGCCGTGGTCTGCAAGATCGGCGTGACCGAAGGGGTGCGTGGCGGCGGAACGCCCGACGACGCATCCGAGATCGCACGGCGGCTCGAGGCCGAGGGCGCGCACTTGCTGGTGCTGAGCGGCGGGATGAACGTCGAGTCGGTGTGGCAGCTGTTCGGCAGCCCGCTGCCCGGCGAGGCGCGCGCGAACGCCGACAACGCGATCGTGCGCACCGCGATGGCGCTGCAGAGGCTCACCGAGCCGAAGATGGGCGCGTTTCGGGAGATGTATTTCCTCGAGCATTCGCGGCAGGTGCGAGCGGCCGTCCGGATGCCGCTCGCCTATCTCGGCGGCGTGCGCTCGCGCGAGAACGTCGCGCTGGCGATGCGCGAAGGATTCGACGCGGTGGCGCTCGCCCGCGCGCTCGTGTTCGAGCCGGGTTTCGTGAACGAACTGCGCGACGGCCGCATCGCGCAATCGGGCTGCACGTCATGCAATCGCTGCGTCGTGTCGATGTACACGCCGGGCGGTACCGCATGCGCGCTCAAGGCGCCGAACGATCCGGCGCCGAACCGTGTGCCGGCCGCGGGCGGGTGACGTTACGCGGTCGCTGATTTCTCAGTCGCACTCGCAGCCGTGGCCACTACCGCGACGACGCCCTCTGCCGCTCACCCGGCGTCGCGGGCGCGGGCCAGCGCTGCGAGGTTCCCTTCCCCGAATCCGTGGTGCCCCTGCCGCTGCACGATCTCGAAGAAGATCTCGCCGGGCCGGCGCTTGACGAAGGTCTGGAAGAACAGGCGCGGCACGCCGTCGCTGCCGATTTCGCCGTCGACCAGCACCGCGCGGCGGCGCAGCGCGTCGAGATCGACGCCGTGCCCCGGCAGCCGCGCATCGACTTCGTCGTAATAGCGCGCCGGCGGTTCGATGAATTCGACGCCGTTCGCGCGCAGCGCATCGACGCTCGCCAGGATGTCGTCGGTCGCCAGCGCAACGTGCTGGACGCCTTCGCCCGGATGGTCCGGCAAATACGCGTGCATCAGCTCGGTGCGGCGCGTGCCTTCCTCGTAGACCGGAATCCGCACCGCGCCGCACGGCGACACCATCACGCGCGACTCTTCCGACACATGCCAGTGCGCGTCGATTTCATGGATTTCGCGGAAGTGCAGCAGGTCGTGATAGAAGTCGAGCCACTCGCGCATGCGCCCCGCGCCGACCGTCTGCGTGAAATGGTCGACCTGCTGCAGGCCCGTGCCCGCGCAATCGAGATCGGTATGCGCGGTCGCGATGTCGATCGGCCGGAAATCGATGTCGAAGATCGAGATGTCGCCGACGCCGCCGCGCTGGCCGTCCCGCCCACGCCAGCGATCGACGAAATAAAGGTGCGAATCGCCGATCCCCTGGATCGCCGGAATCTTCAGCTCGCCGACCCCGATCCGCTCGCCCTCGAACGCCCACGCGCCGAGCTCGATCGCACGCTCGAACGCGCGCCGTGCGCTGGCCACCCGCAGCCCGATCGCGCACACGCCCATCCCGTATTCCTCTGCATAGCGCGCAGCGAACGAATCGGGCTCGGCGTTGATCAGGAACTGCATCTGCCCTTGCCGGTACAGCGTGACGTTCTTGCTGACATGGCGCGCGATCGCCTTGAATCCGAGCTGCTCGAAGCGTTGCGCGAGCGCGTCCGGCACCGGCGCCGCGAACTCGACGAATTCGAGTCCGGCCATCCCGAGCGGATTGGCGGCCGGATCGGCAACGGGCGGCGTATCGCTGGACAGGGGGTGGGAATTGCCGGGCATTACAGTCTCCGGGGGTATGCGGTCGATGGGGATGACGCCCGCGCGTGCGGCATCCCCGGCCGATGGGGTGGCCGGGTGTCCGCCCGATTCGGGCAAGGTTTTGATGGTCCCGATTTTAACCAGATCGTTCACGCCGGCACACCCTGGCCGAACGGGATACGAATGCCTCGCCTAGTGCAAACCCGGGATTCGTTCGATAATCGCACATAAAAGAGCGATAATCGCGCATTTTGTCCGATCGGCCAATTGCCGTCGCGCGGCGCGCGCCCTATTCTCCGTCCACCCATCGACTTCAATGCAGCATCGGACGCGGCGCCGCCACGATTCCACGATGCGCCATGCCAGGAGACTTCGCCATGACCCCAACCTTCGACACCCTCGACGCCGCCGCCGGCGCACGCGCGCGCAGCCAGGCCCGCAAGGCCGCGATCGGCAGCTTCGTCGGTGCCGTCGTCGACTGGTACGACTTCCTGCTGTACGGGATCGTCGCCGCACTCGTCTTCAATTCCGAATTCTTTCCGAAGGTCAGCCCGACCATGGGCACGCTCGCGGCGTTCGCGACCTTCGGCGTCGGCTTCCTGTTCCGGCCGCTCGGCGGCGTCGTGTTCGGCCATTACGGCGACCGGCTCGGCCGCAAGCGGATGCTCGTGCTGACCGTGATGCTGATGGGGCTGTCGACCGTCGCGATCGGCCTGCTGCCGAGCTTCGCGACGATCGGCTGGTGGGCGCCCGTGCTGCTGGTGCTGATGCGTGCGATCCAGGGCTTCGCGGTCGGTGGCGAATGGGGCGGCGCGGCGCTGATGGCCGTCGAGAGCGCACCGAAGCAGAAAAAGGCGTTCTACAGCAGCGGCGTGCAGGTCGGCTACGGCGTCGGGCTCGTGCTGGCCACGGGGATCGTGTCGATCCTGAGCCATACGCTCGGCGAGGCCGCGTTCAAGTCGTGGGGCTGGCGCCTGCCGTTCGTATTCAGCATCGTGCTGGTGCTGATCGGGCTGTGGGTCCGCAAGAGCATGGACGAGTCGCAGGAATTCGTCGAGAAGGTCGAGCACGGCAATCGCAAGCTGCGCCTGCCGGTGCTGGAGGCGCTGACGCGCCATCCGAAGGCGTTCCTGCTGATCGTCGCGCTGCGGCTCGCCGAACTGTTCACGATGTATATCGTCACCGCGTTCGCGCTCAGCTATTCGACGTCGAACCTCGGCATGTCGCGCGACCTGTTCCTGAACATCGGCCTGCTGGTCGGCGCGGTCAGCTGCGTGACGATCCCGTGCTTCGCATGGCTGGCGGACCGCTTCGGCCTGCGCCGCATCTACCTGATCGGCGCGCTGATCGGCCTCGCGTCGGCGGTGCCGTTCTTCGTCGCGCTGGAATCGCGCTCGATCGCGTGGATCGTGGTCTTCTCGATCCTGCTGGCCAATGCCGCGCACGACATGATCGTGAGCGTCCAGCAGCCGCTCTTCACCGAGTTGTTCGGTGCGGAATACCGCTACAGCGGCGCGGGCGTCGGATATCAGTTCGCGAGCGTCGTCGGCGGCGGGTTCACGCCGTTCATCGCGGTGGCGCTGGTCAGCCTGGCCGGCGGTTCATGGCACCTGGTCGCCGGCTATCTCGCGGTGGGTTGCCTGATCTCGCTGGTGGTCGCCGCGCGGATGCGGGCGGCGGAGTGAGGATATGACCGGAGGGCCGGCCGCAATACGCGCCGGCTACTATCCCCGGCGAGCCGGACGGGCCCGGCCCTCGCCCAACGTCAAACACGGTCAATCCCGCGCGCAGAAGCCCTTTTTGCCCTCTGAACATTCCACGTCACCCGCCGACCAATGGCATCATATGGGCCTACGTCAGTCACAGATACGCCCCCATATCATGTCGAATCTCATCGTCCACGGCGGCACTCCGCTGCGCGGGGACATCAAGCCGTCCGCGAACAAGAACGCCGTCCTGCCGATCCTGTGCGCCACCCTGTTGACCGATCAGCCGCTGCGCCTCGTCGGCGTGCCGGACATCACCGACGTGCGCAAGATCCTCGACATCTTCCGCACGCTCGGCAGCGACGTGTCGGTCGACTTCACGACCGGCATTCTCGAACTCCACCATCGCAACACGACGTTCGACCCGGCCGTTCACCGCCTGCCCGAGGCGATGCGCTCGTCGATCATGCTGATTCCGCCGCTGCTCGCACGCTTCGGCGTCGCGCGCCTCGAGAACGACGTGAAGGGCTGCACGCTCGGCGTGCGCGAAATCGATCCGCACGTCGAAGTGTTCGAGCGCTTCGGCGCGCACATCCAGCGCACGCCCGATTCGCTGATCGTCCGTGCCGACGGCCCGCTGACGGCCAACGATCACTGGCTCGACTACGCATCGGTGACGACCACCGAAAACTTCGCGCTGTGCGCGACGGCCGCCGGCGGCACCTCCACGCTGATGAATGCGGCGTCCGAGCCGCACGTGCAGGAGTTCTGCCAGTTCCTCGCGATGATCGGCGTCGCGATCGAAGGCATCGGCACGTCGCGCCTGTGCGTGACGGGCGGCGGCAAGCTCGGCGGCGGCGAATTCCGCTTCGCCGAGGATTTCCACGAAATCGCGACGTTCCTCGCGCTGGGCGCGATCACCGGCGGCGACATCACGGTGCGCAACTCGTCGCCGGAGCATTTCCCGCTGATCGACCGCACGTTCGCGAAGTTCGGCGTGACCGTCACGCACCGCGACGGCTGGTCCCGTGCGGAACGCGACGGCCCGCTGCGCGTGCGCCGGCCGTTCACGCAGAACATCCTGACCAAGGTCGAAGCCGCGCCGTGGCCGTACCTGCCGGTCGACCTGCTGCCGATCTTCATCGCGCTCGGCGTGCGTGCGGAAGGCAGCGCGATGTTCTGGAACAAGGTCTACGACGGCGCGCTCGGCTGGTCCGGCGAACTGTCGAAATTCGGCGCGCACGTGCTGCTGTCCGATCCGCACCGGCTGATCACGTTCGGCGGCCTGCAACTGACGCCGGCGCGCGTCGAGAGCCCGTACATCATCCGTGTCGCGATCGCGCTGCTGATGGTGGCCGCGAGCATCGAAGGCCGCTCGGAAATCATGAACGCGCTGCCGATCCGCCGCGCGCACCCGCATTTCGTCGAAAACCTGCGTTCGGTCGGTGCGAACGTCGAGTGGACGAGCAGCGAGTAATGGCAATCGGGATGCGGCGGGCGTAACAGGCGCGCCGCATCCGCCGCTTTTTGCATTCGACCGGCGGCGCCGACGCGCCGCTGCCCCCTCTTCAGCCATCGGCCGCCGTCGGGTGCGTATCGGCCACGCCCCCGCCTCACTTCCCGTCCCGGCATCGACGTCGTTCGCGTCGACGTGGCAGCATCGATCACACCATTACGGTCACGGCCCCTCGGCCGGGATTGCTCGAGCGCATGAGCTGGATGTCGCCGGCGCCAATGCATTGCATCGCTCGCCGAACGCCAGATTCAGACCTGTCCGATTGCCCAAACACCTGTCGAAGCCATAGGCTGCGTTCCTGCCCAAGCGAATAGCCGCACACACGGCAACTCGCACTTCAACCGGAATGCAAGCGACATGGAACCTCGATTCCCACTGATGCAGATGCGCGAAGTCTGGATCGATGCGTATCGCCACGCCGACGTCGAGCAACTCGATTTCGTGGCAAGCCCGCACTTCTTTATCCAGCACGAAAATCGCTTTCGTCCGAAAGCGCAGTTTCTCGCTCGAATGCGCGCCCTGTCGGCCGAACGGGCGACGGTCACACGTCGTGTTGCATACCGGGATGACGCGATACAGATCGCCGAGCACGCGCAATGGGCGACGATATCCGGAACTGGATTCGTCTGGCACGACGGAACGATGGATTCTCGCTTCGATTTTCTGGAGCTGTGGTGCGTGAGCGACACCCGATGGCGGATTGCCGCGCTTTGTCACGAACAGACGTGAGCCCGAGAACCTCGCGCTGCCTGACCGCCCGTCGCGACCAGAACGCCGGACGAGCGCGTGCCCGAAACCGCCGGCGCTCAGACAAACGGATTCCGCAATACTGGATCACCCTCCACCCGCAAGCCGTCATGCATATCTTCGGTGTACAGGTACTCGCAGCCCTCGATCGAGGCCGTTGCCACGATGCACGGGCTGCAAGGCCGAACGGATAGCGCCGGCTGGCCGCATGTCGCATTGTCCGCCGCGCCGCGCGATAATCGCCCACTCCCGCACGAACACCGCGCACGACGCGCCCCCGACCATGAAAAAGCCCGACCTCGACCGACGCGACTGGATTGCCGGCCTCGAAAAGGGCCTGATGATCCTCGAGGCATTCGACAGCCAGCACGCGCGGATGACGCCGACCCAGGCCGCCGCCCGCACCGGCCTCACGCGCACAGCCGCGCGGCGCTACCTGCTGACGCTCGAATCGCTCGGCTACGTGTACACCGACGGCAAGCTGTACGGCCTCACGCCTCGCGTGCTGCGGGTCGGCTGGTCGTACTTCGATTCGGCGCGCCTGCCGCGCACGGTCCAGCCCTATCTGCAGCAACTGAGCGCGTCGCTGAACGAATCGGCGTACGTGAGCGTGCTCGACGGCTGGGAACTCGTGTTCATCGCCCGCAACGGCGTGTCGCGCGTGATGACGACCGGCTTCGTGCTCGGCGCGCGCGTGCCCGCCCCGCTGACGTCGCCGGGCGTCGTGCTGCTCGCGCATCAACCGGATCGCGAGGCCGTCCGCACGTGGCTCGACGACACCGAACTCGCGCCGTTCACGCCGCACACGATCACCAACAAGGCACGCCTGCTCGAACAGGTCGACCACGCGCGCGACGCGGGCTTCGCGGTGATCGAGCAGCAATTGCAGGTCGGCGTGCGCGGCATCGCGGTGCCGCTGAAGAACCGTCACGGCGAAGTCGTCGCCGCGCTGAGCACGAACATGCCGATCGGCGCGGAGACGACCGACGCGGCCGTGCGGCGCGTGCTGCCGCATCTGCAGGAAACCGCGCTCGCGATGCTCAACGTGCTTTAGGGATTCACGCGAGCCGCGCGCACGACATCCGTCACGCCCGTCACCCGATCCGCCACCACCGCGGCAACAGATCGCGCACCTCCCGCCGCCGGTAACGATCGTCGATCAGATGCACGACGCCCTCGTCGTGTTCGGTGCGGATCACGCGCCCGGCCGCCTGCACGACCTTCTGCAGGCCCGGGTACAGATACATGTAGTCGTACCCGTTGCCGAAGCGCGCCTCCATCGCGCGCCGCATCTGTTCGTTGACATCGTTGACCTGCGGCAGCCCGAGCGTCGCGATGAACGCGCCGATCAGCCGCTCGCCGACGAGATCCACGCCTTCCGAGAACGCACCGCCCAGCACCGCGAAGCCGACCCCGCGCCCGCCCGCGTCGAAGCGCGCGAGAAACGCGTCGCGCTCGCTTTCGGCCATGCCGGGCGCCTGGGCCCACACGGGCACGTCCGGATGACGCGTCTGCATCAGCGCGACGACGCGCCCGAGATAGTCGAAGCTGCTGAGGAAACCGAGGTAGTTGCCGGGCCGTGTCGCATACTGCGCGGCGATCAGGTCCACGATCGGTTCGAGCGAACGGTCGCGGTCGCGCCAGCGCGTCGATACGTGGCTCGCGACGCGCACGGTCAGTTGCTCGGCGCGGAACGGCCCGTCGACGTCGAGCCAGCCGGTGTCGGCCGGCAACCCGAGCGTGTCGCGATAGAAATGAAACGGGCTCAACGTGCCGGAAAACAGCACGGTCGCGCGCGCGGCGTCGTAACGCGGCGCGAGAAAGCCGGCCGGAATCACGTTGCGCACGCACAGCGTCGACTGGATGCGGCGCCGGCGCCCGGCCGGTGCGACACCGTCGAGCCCGGGCTGGCGCGGCAGCGGCTCGCCGTGCAGCGTCGCGTCGAAGATCGACGCGCCGTCGAACGCATCGGCGAGCACGCCGAACTGGATCGCCTCGAAATGAAAGCGCAGCAGCGCGTCGCCGTTCGCGCGCGGCGCATCGGTCAGGTGTTCGCCGATTGCCGCGACGAGGTTCTGCACGGCCGACACGATAGGCCCCGGAATCTCGGGGTATGCCGCATAGCGCGCGGCCTGTGCGCGATTGAGCGTGCCCCACGCGCGCGCGAGCCGGTCGAACGCCTTGCGCAGTGCCGCGGGCGCCGCCTCGCGCGCGGCCGCGAACGCGAACGGGTCGAGCGATGCGCTGTACATCTTGCGGGCGCGATCGAGCAGGTTGTGCGCCTCGTCGACGAGCACGCCGACGCGCCACTGGTTCTGCTGCGCGAGCGTATGCAGCATCGCGCTGCCGTCGTAGTAGTAGTTGTAGTCGCCGATTACCATGTCCGACCAGCGCGCCAGCTCCTGCGCGAGATAGTACGGACAGACGTCGTGCGCGAGCGCCGCCTCGCGCACGGTATCGCGATCGAGCAGCCCCGCGCCGATCGCCGCGTCGCGCGCCGCCGGCAGCCGGTCGTAGAAGCCTTGCGCAAGCGGGCACGATTCGCCGTGACACGCGCGGTCGGGATGCTCGCACGCCTTGTCGCGCGCGACGAGCTCCAGCACGCGCAGCGGCAGCGCCGGCGTGCCGGCGCCGAGCGTGGTCGCCGCTTCCAGCGCGAGCGCGCGACCGGGCGTCTTCGCGGTCAGGAAGAACACGTGATCGAGCTCGCCCTCGCCGCACGCCTTCAGCAGCGGAAACACCGTGCCGAGCGTCTTGCCGATGCCGGTCGGCGCCTGCGCCATCAGGCAGCGCTCGTCGCGCGCCGCGCGATAGACGGACACGGCCAGCTCGCGCTGGCCGCTGCGGAATCGGCCGTGCGGAAACGTCAGCGCACGCAGCGCCGCATCGCGGGCCGAGCGGTGCGCGGTCTCGCGCTCGGCCCAGCCGACGAAGCACGCGCACTGCTCGGCGAAGAACGCGGCGAGCGCGCTTGCGCCGAGCGTCTCGGTCAGCACGGTCTCGCGCTCCGACACGATGTCGAAATACACGAGCGCGACGTCGATTTCCGCGAGTCCGCGTGCGTCGCACATCAGGTGCGCATAGACCTTCGCCTGCGCCCAGTGCAGCGCGCGATGATTGGCCGGCATCGCGTCGAGGCTGCCGCGGTAGGTCTTGATCTCCTCGAGCCGGTTCGCGACCGGATCGTAGCCGTCCGCGCGCCCGCGCACGGTGAGCGTGCCCCACGTGCCGGTCAGCGCGATCTCGGTTTCGTAGCGCGCGCCGCGCTTCGACGTGACGGCGCCATGACCGGCAATGCCTTCGAGCGCGGTCGGCGCGGGCGTGAAGCGCAGGTCGAGATCGCCGCGCCGCGCGGTGAATTCGCACATCGCCCGCACCGCGACGACGTAGCTCATGCGGACAATCCCGCCGCTTCGGCCTGCTCGACACCGGCTCCGGCCCATTCGACATCGACGACACGCACCGGCATGCCGTGCGCGAGGCAGTACGCGAGCCAGCGCGTCTGGTTGTCCTGCAAGCGGTCGCCGGGGCCCTTCACCTCGATCAATTCATAGCGCCGCTCGCCGGGCCAGAAACGGACGAGATCGGGCAGCCCCGAGCGGTTGCCGCGGATATCCGCGAGCAGGCGCGTGAACCACAGCCGCAGGTGCTCGGGCGGCAGGCAGGCCAGCGCCTCGTCGAGCAGTTCGCCGGTCAGCACGCCCCAGAACACGAACGGCGATTGCAGCCCCGTCTTCGTCGCGAAGTGCCGGCGGATCGTGTCGCGGTACGCGCCCGAGTCGAGTTGCGCGAAACAGGCGGCGAACGCGTCCGTGCGGCGCACGGCGAAATCGGGCGCGTGCAGGTCGGCCGGGCCGCGCTGGAACGGGTGAAAGAACGCGCCGGGCACGGCCGCGAACACGGGCTCCCAGCACAGCAGGCCGAACAGCGAATTGATCAGCGTGTTCTCGACGTAGTGAACCGGCGCATCGGGCTGCGCAAGATGGTCGCGCACCGCGTATTCGACGCTGACGAACGCTTCAGGGCGCATCAGCACGAGCGTCTCGCGCGGCACGTCGGGCGTGCTGCCCGCGCGTTCGACCCGCTGCCCGAGACGGCGCTGCAGGCGCGGCAGCATCCGCTCGACGCGCTGGCGCTCCTCGTCGCTTTCGAAGCCGCCGCGCGCATCGAGCGCCAGCGCGAGCGCATCGGTGTCGCGGCCGCAACGTTCGAGCACGCGAATGCGCCGGTGCCGGCTGCCGGGCCACGCGCTGCGCGCATACGCGTCGAGCGCGGCAGCCCAGTCGGCGCGGCGCTCGCAGGTCTGCCCGAGCGTGAACAGCAGCTTCGCGCGGCGCGTCGCGAGCCACGGCTGCGCGCAGCCGACCGCGTCGATCGCCTGCAGCAGATCGTCGAACGGCTGGTCGTCGGGCCATGCGTCGAGTGCTTCTCGGCAGGTCTGCAGCGCGAGATACGCGTCGACGTCGTCGCGCTGCTGGAACGCGCGCGACGACGGCGCGAACGGCACGCTTTCGTACTGGAACACGCCGAGATCGGCGAGCACGAATTCGCTCCAGTCCTGATGAAGATTGCCGAAGAACATCAGCCGCAGGCGGTCGCACAGCGCGCCGACCGTCACGCGCAGCACGCGATCGTCGGCCTGCGCGCACCATGCGTCGAGCGGTTGCGCCACGTCGTGCGCGGGCCGCAACCGCTCGAGCCACTCGGGCTTGCGCTCGCCCGCGTGCGCGGCGAGCAACGGGAACATCTTCAGCAGGTCGGCCTTGGTCGACAGCACGAACAACTCGTCGAGCGTGAGCGCGGGGGCCGGATCGACCCAGCCGAGCTCGACAAGCGGCGCGGCCGCGTCGAGCGTGCTGCCGATTTCGTCGTACGCGAGCTTGCTCGCGCGGAAGTCGGTGCCGCTGCGCATCAGCATCCGCACGAGCAACGCACGCGACGCTTTCGGCAGTTGCGCGAAATGTGCGAGAAACGCATGTTCGCTCGCATCGAGCAGGTCGTCGTAACGCTCGCCGAGCCAGGCCAGCGCGCGTTCGAAATTGGTCAGGTAGTAAAACGCCGGGGGCGTCGGCGATGCAGGCGTCACGGGGATCGATCACTGTACGTTTGTACAGGTCGGAATCATATCAAATGTGACGAAAGATGCCGCATGCCGCGCACCACGACGCGGCCGCCCGGCCGTCGCCGATCGCGGTCAGAACTGGTAATTCACCGACATGTCGAACACGCCGTTCGTCGACTGCTGCGTGATCGGGCTGCGCCGTGCGCGACCGACGAGCTGTTCGATCGCGCCGTCCATCGTCACGAACCAGTGCTTGTTGACGAACCACACCATCGTCACGCCCGCGCCGAACGACTTCATCCCCGCGCCCGACGAATAGGCCGGCAGCCCCGAGCGCGCGGACGCCCCCGCGGGCACGCCGAACCAGCTGTTCATGTAGCGCGAATCGGCGAACGACACGGTCGGCCCGGCGAACCAGAAGAAGTGTTCGTTGCTGCCCGGCATCGGCATGTACGCGGAGAAATCGCCGACCCAGCCGTTCGAGCCGCCGATGCTGCGCCGCACATCCGCGCGCAGCACGAGCGGAAAATCCTTCGAGATCACGTAGTCGGCCGCGAGCTTCATCACCGGCGCCGCGTTGATGTTGTCGAGCCCGTTCAGGTGGTCGAGGTCGTCGGCCGAGCGGCGCCCGAGGTCATAGCCGACCGACAGGCTCACACGCCAGTTGGGCCCGCGCAACACGTTCGCGCCGAGCCCGTCGCCCGTCGACAGGAAGAACAGGTCGCGATAGCGCACGTCGAGATTCGGGCCGCCCATCACGCGATAGCGATCGGAACCCGCGTAGCGCGGCTGCAGCGTCATCGCCGCGCCGACGCTGACCTGCCAGGTGGGGACGGTCGGACTGAACAGTTTCTGCAGCGGGACGCCCGCCGAGTATTGCCATTCGCCGAGCGGCGACGGCGTCTGGGCCGACGCGTCGCGGGCACCGGCCGCCGCGAGCGCGGCGCAGGCCGACAGGCCGGACACGAACCGGCGGGTGCCGGGCGACAACAACGGGCGGGCAACTGTCATCAAGGCGGTCTCCGTCGGTTGCACGAAACGAACCTGAGGGAAAGCGCGTCGCAGCCTGGCCGGCTGCAACGGCGAGCAGCCGACGGCGCGAACGTAGCGTGCGCTGAATTGTGAACATCCTACGCTGGCGCGCGCGAAGCCGCAAAGCGCCCGTTGAACGCGGGCACTTTGCCGTATTCCGGCATGAACCGGCGCTGGGTTGCGGAATCAGAAACGCTCGACGTGATAGTCGCCGGCGAGCGCGGCCGGGCTGCGCTTCGCCATCATGCGCGAGAAGCCGTCCGCGAGACGCCCGAGCGCGAGCTGCTTCTGGCTCGCGTCCCAGTGCGTGTAGGTGTCGTAGGCGGTGTCGTCGAACGACACGGTGACGGCGACCGGGCGCCCGCTCGCGCGAAAGCCGATATGCAGCACGCCGCCCGGCAACTCCTCGATGTGGTAACGCAACGAACGCGACTCGAAATAGCGGCCCAGCACCTGGGCGATCGCGCGCTTGTCGGGCGATTGCACGTGAATGTCCATGATGGTCCTCCTTTCTGTGATCGCGCGGCCGGCCGCGGTTCGCTGCCCTCGCCCGGCATCCGCATCGGCGGCGGCTGCGACGGCGGATCGCCTTGCGGCAGGCCCGGGAGCACGGGCGGATCGAACGGATCGTCGTGCTCGGGCAGCGCCGGATCGGGATCGAAGTCGGGCGTCGGCTCCGGACGGTGCAGCATGGATCGTGTACTCATGTCGCTCCTGCGCGGCGGCTCGCGCGTGTCGATGGGTGCGGCGAGCGCGCGCAAGCGGCGTGCCTGCCCGGTGGGCAGCCGCGCACCGGTCATGCATCGTAGGCCGCCATCACCAGCCACAGCGTGCGCCCTTCGGCGGCGAGGCGCGCCGCGAGTGCGAATCGATCGGACGGCGCGCGTCGCGCGGCGAGCGCCCGCCGTGCGCTTTCCGGCCCCGCGTAGACGGTAGGGTTCAGCTCGCGAACCTCGTCCTTCCCGTCGAACATGCGCCGCTCGGGCCGGTGGATCCGCGATTCGCGCTTCCATGTGTCGAAACACTCGCGCACCTGACTGAAATCGCCGCCGCACACGTTCGCGTCGTAACGTATTCTTTCCCTGGGTTCATTCATCACGATGTCCTCTCGTCCACGCCGGCGGCGGGCCGGCCACGTCTCAGCCCGCCCGGCCGGCTCGACGGCTGCAAGCGTCATGCCGCCCGCGCTGCGCGGGTACGGTGCTTGCACCCCTCGTACCCATAAGGAGGTTCGATCATGACCGCATCCGCCCCCGGTAGCCTAGACGCCGTGTCACCGGCTGCCAGCCCGCTCTCCCTGGCCACGTCGCGCAAGCCGTCTGACGACAAGACGGAAGAGCGCATCGACGAAGGGCTCGAGGAGACGTTCCCGGCCAGCGATCCGCCCGCCGTCGGCGGTGCGACCCGCATCGACCCCGCCAGGCCGTCCGGCGAACGCGAACGTCGCGCGCCCGACGCCCCGCCACCGCCCCGCGATCACGGCTGACGGCGGCACCCCGGCCCGCGATGCGCGGCAGCGTAGCGTCGCCCGGCCGGCCCAACCGGAGTGAAGTGATGAAACGCATTGAACGTGCATGGCACGAAGTCAGCGGCGCCGCAGGCGTCGCGGCGCTCGCCGCGATCGAGAGTGCGCTGGTCCTCGCAATCGTCGTGATGACGGGCGTCGGCCACTGAGCGTCGCTCGCGGCCCGGCCGCGGCTGCCGCCGTGGAAGATGTACAAGCCGGCTGGCAAATTTCTCCGTGGCCCGGCCGCCCAGGCCCGGCCTGTGCCGATTGAAGGCGGCACGCGTTCTGCTTCCATGTCGTCTCGTTCACGAAGGAGGCGTTCATGTATCGCGTCAATGAAATCATGTCGCGCGACGTGGTCTGCGTCGCGCCGACCGACACGATTCGCCATGCGGCCGAATTGATGCAGCGCTTCGACATCGGCGTGCTGCCGGTCTGCGATGACACCGGGCTCGTCGCGATCGTGACGGACCGCGACCTCGCAGTGCGAGCGCTGTCGCACGGGCATTCGTCCGATACCCCGGTGAAGGTGGTCGCATCCGCGCCGGTGCAGTGGTGCGTGGAAGATGACGGCGTCGGCGACGTCCAGCAGCGGATGGCCGACGTGCAGTTGCACCGGATGCCGGTGCTCGACGCCAATCACCAGATCGTCGGCATCGTGTCGCTGGGCGACATCGCGACACGCGCGGGCGGCCCGGCGCGCGACGAGCTGGCGAACACGCTCGAGGACGTGTCCCTGCCGCGCCGCCGCTGACCGCGGCACCTCACCCGGCCCGCGCGCCGTGTGCGCCGCGCCGCTTCGACCAGGAGAACAGCGATGACAACGGACAGACCGTCGCGCACGCAGGCGCGCATCGTCGGCGACCGCGGCCGTTCGGCCGGCGGGCCGGGGCCGGACGTGATGGCCGCCAGCACGCTGGAAGACGATCGCGTGCTGACGCTGGACGGCGACGACATCGGCAAGATCACGAACATCATGCTCGATATCCGCTCGGGCCGGATCGCGTATGCGGTCGTGTCGTCGGGCGGGTTGCTCGGGATCGGCGACAAGCTGCTCGCGGTGCCGTGGAACGTGCTGACGCTCGACGCCGGGCGCCGCTGCTTCGTGCTGCCCGTTTCGACCGAGCGCGTGCGCGACGCGCCCGGCTTCGAGAAAGACCGCTGGCCGACGATGGCCGATCCCGCCTGGGCCGAGGGGCTGCACGCGTACTACGGCGCATCGCCGTACTGGCTGATCGAGGAAGGCGAAACGGTACTCGATGCGCCGCCCTTCGAGGCGTCGCCGGAGGGCCCGGAAAGCGACACGCGGCCGCACTGACGGACGCGCCGGGGCGCGCGGATCGCCGTGCGGATCAGTGCGCGGCCGCGATCGCACGCTCGAGTGCGCGCGCGGCGCTCAGGTGCGCCTTCAGCGTCGGCAGCGCATTGACCGCGAACGCGCGAAGCTGCGGGTCGTGGCCGTCGCGCGCCTCGGCTGAGTAGAGCCGGATCGCCGCGTCGTGCGCGTTCGTTCCCGCCAGCTCGATGTACCCCTTGTCGAACGCATGGCCACTCTTGCTTCGCAACGCATTCACCGCCGGATCGACCAGCATCCGCGTCTGCACGGGCAAGCCCTTTTGCGCGCCGAGCCGGCGCAATTCCGCGGTCATGCGAACGTGATCGTCGATCATCCGGCGCGCGAAGGCCTTCACGCGCGGATTCGACGACCGGTCGAGCGCGAGTTGGCTCGCCTGCAGCTCCGTCTTGCCGACGATGCCCGCCTTGTCGATGAATTCGGCGTCGATGCCGCTCGGCCGCCGCGTCATGTCCGCCTCGTCGGCGGTCGGGCCGGGACTGACGACGCCCGGCGCGACCTGAACGGACGATGCCGGCGGCGCCTGCGCATGCGCCGGCGCGAACGCCGGCACGCGCAATACCGCGAGCGCACCCGATCCCAGCAGGCACACGATGGCGGCAACCGCGGTGGCTCGGCGGAGATTCCTGTCGCTCGTTTTCATCCGGACCTCCGTATCGGTCGACGGATCGGCCCTGCCGAACGCGGCAACCGGCCCGTCATGCGGGACGATGCGCAGACGCGGGAAATCGGTCAACGCGCCTTTGCTCCATGCACCCTCGACACGCTCGATCCACAATGCGCCGGTCGCCAGCGTGTGCTCAGCGAACGTCGTGTCACGTGACCTCCCGCGGATCCGCAGCCTATCGCACACACCGCGCGCGCACCGTCGATGTCTTGCACGACCCGAATCGCCGTCGCGCGTCGCCGCTCGTCGGGTACGCCGCCCGTCGACTCGGCCTGCCGCCGGGAGCCGATGCGCCGGGCAAGGTTCGATCCCTTCATCGTGCCGCCTGGCGCGGGATGCGGAGGCCGCCGCGCGTCAGCGATGCCGCTCGGCGCTCGACACGTCGACGATGACGCTGGCCAGCGTCGGCATGTCGACCGGCTTGCACAGATACGCGTCGAAGCCGGCGGCCATCACGCGGTTCCGGTCCGCCGCACCCGCATGCGCGGTCACCGCGACGACGGGCAGGCGCCCGCTGCCGTTCGGCAAATGGCGGATGTGGTCGAGCAGCCAGAAGCCGTCGCCGTCCGGCATCGCGAGATCCGACAGCACGACGCTCGGGTGCTGCCGCGCGACCACGTCGAGCGCGTCGCGCCCCGATTGCGCGGTCGACACCTGCGCACCGAGCGTTTCGAGCGCCGCCGCGAGGCTCGCGCGCGACGTCGCATCGTCATCGACCACCAGCACGCGCCGGCCGTCGAGCGCGACCGCCGTCGACGCACCGCTCGGCCGTAACGGCTGGCCGTTCGGCATGTCGGCGCCCCAGTCCACCGGCAGCATCACGGTCACGGTCGTGCCGCACCCGGCGCCATCGCTCGCAGCCGTCACCTCGCCGCCGTGGAGCCGTGCGATGTTGCGCACGATCGACAGGCCGAGTCCGAGCCCACGCTTGGGCGAGGCCGACGCGCCTTCCGGCCGGTTGAACGTATCGAACAGATGCGGCAGGCGTTCCGCCGAAATGCCTTGGCCGGTATCGGCGACCGACAGCCGCACGCGCGCGCCGGCCCGGGTCAGGGACACCTTGATGCTGCCGCCCGGCGGCGTGAACTTGATCGCGTTCGACAGCAGGTTCGACAGCATCTGGCGCACCCGCTCGCCGTCCGCGGAGATCACGCAGTTGGACATCTCGCACGCGATCGACAGTTCGAGACCGTTCGCCTCCGCCGTCGCGCCGAGTTCGCGCACCGCCTCCCGCACGACGCGCACGAGATCGACGGGCGCGCGCTCGAGCCGCATCCGCCCCGTTGCGAGCGACGAGGCGTCGAGCAGGTCGCCGACCATCCGCGACAGCGAGCGTGCACTGCGGTCGATCGCATCGATCGCCTGGTGAGCGAAGCTCTGGCCGTCGGCGCTGCGCATCACCTCGACCCAGCCGTAGATCACGTTCAGCGGCGTGCGCAGTTCATGCGATACGGTGGCGAGCAGTTCATCCTTCAGCCGGTTCGACTCGTCGGCCTGCACGCGCGCGTCGCGCGCACCGCGTAACGAACGCAGGTTGCGCCGCTCGCTTCGGCGGCGTTCGCGCGCTTCGCGCAGCGTCATCGACATGCCGGTGCAGTTGCCTTGCGCGTCGACGATCGGCGCCGCCACGAAGGTCGCGCGAAAGCGGCCGCCGTCGTGGCGCAGGCACAGAATGTCGAGCGGGCCTGCAGGCGGGCGCGCGTTCGCGAACGTCGTGGGAACCGGATGCAACCGCAGCCAGCGCGGCGCGATCAGCGTCGTGACGTCGTGGCCGATCACCGCCGCGGCATCGATGCCGAACAGGCGCCGCGCGGCCGGGTTCCAGCTCGTGATCCGCCGGACCGCATCGACGCCGACGATCGCGTCGGGCGACGCATCGACCACGCGGCGCAGCAGGATGTCGTCGAGCGAGCGCGCCGCGGGTGCCGGTTCGCGACGCGGCATGCGTGCGTCGTTTTCCTCCGCATCCTCGGCCCCGTGCAGCCGATCGTTTGCGAGCAGCGGCTTGACGACCATCACGAGCACGCATTCGACGAAACCGATCGCGACGAAGGCGCCGGCCTGCGCGAGCAGCGCGGGCAGCGTCACCTCGCGCCAGCCCAACGCGCCGATCACGACCGCGCTCGCGGCGATCGCGGCCAGGCCGCCGCCGAACGACGTCAGCCAGGCCGCAGCCGCAACACCGGCGTAGAAAGGCAGCTGTGCAAACGGTGCATGTACGCCGACGACGTGCATCGCCCACGCCTGCAGCGCGGACGCCACCCCGACGGCCAGCACGACCCATGCGCCCTGCCGGAACAGTTCACGGGTAAGGATCCTCATCGTGTCCCTGCATCGCCCCGGCGACCGTCGCTCGACGGCTCCCGCCTCGGCGGCCGGCATGTGCCGTCGAGCGCTCGGGGGCGAGCCCAAGGGCCGGCGCAACGCGCGTACCCGCGGCACGGCCGCGCGGCGGCTTCGCGGCGCGGCGCGCTGCGCGTGCCGCCGCGCCGCGTCGCTCGGCCGCCCTGCCGCATTTGCGCGGAACGCGGGCGCTGCCGACTTGCGATTTTTCATCGGTCGGCTGCAAAAAAGCATCGACACGCGGTGTCGGCTGCCGCCTGTCGGCATCGTGCCCCCGTGATCGCGTATTTCTTCGATCCCCGCACCGGACATTGTAAATTTCTAAATCGCGGCACCTTCCGTGCGGTTTCGCTGTCGATGATAGATATTGCAATGAAGGGAACGTGCGGTGCCGATTTTCAAAACGGGCCGCCGACGCTTATGGCTGAATCCGCAAACCGTCCGAAGCAAGGCGCCGACGCGCGCCGGCTGTCCGGCCGCTCCGCGGCGATGCGCACGCTGCTCGGCCGTATCGAGAAAATCGCTCCGACCCGCGCCAGCGTGATGATTGCCGGCGAAAGCGGGGTCGGCAAGGATATCGTCGCGCGCCGGCTGCACGACCTCAGCGGGCGACGCGACGGGCCGTTCGTGCCCGTCAACTGCGGCGCGATTCCGGCGGACATCGCCGAAGCGCAATTGTTCGGTCACGAAAAAGGCAGCTTCACCGGCGCGATCGCGCAACGGGAGGGGTTTTTCGAAGCCGCGTGCGGCGGCACGCTGCTGCTCGACGAGATCGCGGAGATGCCCGCGGCGCTGCAGGTGAAGCTGCTGCGGGCGCTCGAATCGAACACGATCATTCGGGTCGGCGGCACCGATTCGATTCCGCTCGACGTGCGCATCCTGTCGGCGACCCGCCACAATCCGGCCGATGCCGTGCGCGACGGCCGGCTGCGCGAGGACCTGTTCTACCGTCTCGCCGCGTTCGCGCTGTATGTGCCGCCGCTGCGCCAGCGCAGCGGCGACGTCGAGGCGATCGCGCATGAGTTCGTCGATGCGCTCAACGCGCGGCACCGCTCGCACAAGCGGCTGACCGACGCGGCGATCGCCGCGCTGCGCGCCTATTCGTGGCCGGGCAACGTGCGCGAGCTGCACAACACGATCGAGCGCGCGTACATCCTCGCGGACGACGGCATCGACGTCGCGTTGCCGAGGCCGGCAGCGCCGCCCGACCACACGTCGGACGACGCGATGGCGCTGCCACTCGGCGCGACGCTGCACCATGCGCAGCAACGTTTCATCGCGGCGACGCTGCAGCACTTCGACGGCAACAAGCCGCAAGCCGCGAAAGCGCTCGGCATCAGCCTGAAGACGCTCTACAACCGGCTCGCGCTGATGCGCGACGACGGCCGCCCCTGAGCGCCGCCGCGCGCCGCGGCGCGCCCTGCGTCAACCGGCGCAGGTCATGCGACCTTGAACTGCCCGACCGTCGTCGCGAGCGCGTTCGCCTGCGTCTGCAGCGCGGTCGCGGCCGCGGTCGACTGTTCGACGAGTGCCGCGTTCTGCTGCACCATTTCGTCGAGCTGGGTGACCGCGCGGTTCACTTCCTGGATGCCGCGCGTCTGCTCGTTCGCCGCGTGCGTGATCTCGGAGATGATCGTCGTCACGTTGGCGACGTTCGACACGATCTCGCGCATCGTCTCGCCGGCCTGGCGCACCTGCCCCGACCCGGCCGACACGCTCGCCACCGTCGATTCGACCAGCACCTTCACCTCGCGCGCGGCCTGCGCGCTGCGTTGCGCGAGACTGCGCACTTCCTGCGCGACGACCGCGAAACCGCGGCCCTGCTCGCCGGCACGCGCCGCTTCGACGGCCGCGTTCAGCGCGAGGATGTTGGTCTGGAACGCGATCCCGTCGATCACGCCGATGATGTCGCCGATCCGGCCCGACGCTTCCTCGATCTTCTCCATCGTCGACACGACGTCCGATACGACCACGCCGCCGTGCGACGCGATCCGCGACGCCGCGGCCGCGCGTTCATCGGCCTGGCCGGCAGCGGCCGCCGACTGGCCGACCGTCGCGGTGATTTCTTCCATCGACGCGGCCGTTTCCTCGAGGCTCGCCGCCGCCGATTCGGTGCGCGACGACAGGTCCTGGTTGCCCGCGGCGATTTCGTTCGCGGCCGTGCGCACCGATTCGCTCGCGTCGCGGATCTGTCGCATCACGTCGTTCAGCTTGTCGACGAAGCTGTTGAACGAGCGCGCGATATCGGCCACCTCGTCGCGGCCGTCGGCCGGCAGGCGCTGCGTCAGGTCGCCCGTGCCCGAGCCGATCGACGCCATCGCCTGACGCACCTGAGACAGGCGGCGGAACGCGGTCGTCGTGATCGCGCCGACGATCAGCGACGCGACGCCGACGATCACCACCAGCGTGATCAGCGACGCGGTCAGCAGCGAGCGCATCCCGGCCGTCGCTTCCGATTTGTCGAGCAGGACCAGCGCGTACCAGTCGGTGCCCGGCACGGCTTGCGCGCGCACCAGCTTCGCGTCGCCGCCGACGTGCACTTCGACCGGCGCGCTCGACGCCGCCAGCGTCGCGGCGCCGATGCCGCCGAGGTCGGGCGACACGTCGGCGACCGGCTTCAGCGTGAGCTTCGCGTCAGGATGCGCGACGACGTGGCCGCTGCTGTCGATCAACATCCCGAAACTCGCGGGCGTCGGGTGGATCGACTTCACGTTCGCGATCACGCTGTCCATCGCGACGTCGGCGGCGACGACGCCCTTCAGCGCACCGTCGCGCAGGATCGGCACCGCGAACGTGACGACCAGGTTGCCGGTGCCCGCATCGACGTACGGCGGCGTGACGACCGGCTTGCCGGCCTGGGCGGCCTGCTTGTACCACGGACGGCCGGTCGGGTCGTAGTCGGGCGGGATGCCGGTCGGGTCGGAGAAATGGAACACCTTGTCGGCATAGCCCGCGTAGACGTTCGTGAAGCCGCCCGCCGCGGCCATCTGCTTGAACACCGGCAGCGGATCGGGCGACAGCGCGGCGTCCTGCAACGACGCGATCATCCGGCTTTTCGTCGCGACCCAGTCGCCGATGCCGACCACGTGGCCGCTCGCGACGGAGGTCAGGTTGCGGTCTATCGCGTCGTTGTTGTACGCGCGTGCGATGAAGTAATTGATCAGCGTGGTGGCGACGAGCGCGAACACGACGATGGCGACGCACGCGGCAAGGATGCGGGTGCGGATGGACGAGAACATGGCAACGACTCGGTAAGGGAGCGCGAACGCCCGGTGGACGAATTCACCGGGTAAACGGCATCCGCGCCGCTTACTTGAGGCCGTTGTGTCGATTCGGTCAAATATATGAAGAAAGGCGCGACCGGCAGGCAGGCGCGTTGTCGGTATGCAGGCGTGCAGCGGTGCCGGAGGCGCGCGCGGCGCTCAGGGGCCTTCCGCTGTCATGAGGCACCGCGGCGCCGGTCGCGCCGATCGTCCCTTACAGACGGCGGCCGGTACGCGTATCCGGCTCGTCGCGCGGCGTACTGGCCGGCGTGTCGCGCTCGAGTTCGTCCTGCCTGCGCATCCGTTCGCGCAGGTGGCGGATCGCGAACACGTGGATGTAATCGTGCACGCGGGCATCGGACGACAACGCTCGCACTTCATCGTCGAGCATCGTGCGCAACTGATCGGCGCCGATCGCGCGCTCTGCGGCGACGGCCTTCAAGGCATCAAGCAAATTGTCCTGTGACATCGACGGGCTCCTGACGGTCGAGGAACGAAAGGAAAACATGACGCTATCGGAAGATTAAAGGCTGGACAGCCGCCCGGCGTACGATGCGCCGAAGCGTGGTTGCGCGCGATCAACGGCACCTTGCGTGCCGCCGCGCCGATCCGTCGCCGGACCGGCTCGCGCGCAGGATTCGCGGCGCCCAGGGCCCGCGAACGACTGGAAGGATTGCCACGCCACCCCGAGGTGCGGCACCGCGCGATCGCTCGGACGATGAACCGTCGCGCGATGCCGATGCAGTGTGGGACCTTAGACCCGCGAAAGTCCTGCGTCAAGCGACGCGCGACGGCCGCGATTCGTCTGTTCGAATGCACCGGATCGGGGCGCCGCACATCGGGGGCGCCGCACATCGCGCCTGCCCGCCTGCCCGCCTCGCGCCGCAGCGGCCGCTCGCCGGTCCGACGTGTCAGCGGATTCCGATACCTCGCACGCAACGTCTGACAGCGACTTCAGCACGCACCGATTGGCAGCGCGGTCTCCGCGGCGGATACTGATGTCATGAACGATGCGTTCATACCCGGTCATCGCTCAGCCGGCCCTCGAGCCGGCACGCGGGGTCGGGCGCAGGGAGACCCATCATGATTCATCGCAACTTCCCGGCGCGGGACGGACAGCGGCGCACGCGCATGCTGGCCGCGACCGCCGTGCCGGCAGCAATCCGGCCGCCCGAAGATCTCGACGCGTTGCTCGCACTCGCGCGCGAATCGGGCTTGCTCATCACGCTCGACGGGCAGATCGGCCGCGAAAAGTACCAGAGCGTCGCGGGATCGGTGCTCGCGCTGCAGCGGTTCGCCGCGGCTCTCCGCGCGCGGGCCGGTGCCGGCGCAACGGTCGTCGTGAGGCCGCGCCGCAAGACGCGCCCCGGCTGGCCGCGGCTGCGCGATCGCACGCCGGGCGGACGAGGCCGACTGCATGGCGTGCGTCGCGGTGCACGCGTATGCCGCGACGCGCACCGCCCGCGCGACCTGCGAGCGCCTCGCTCCGCGTAAAGGCCTGGACGCGGGGCCTGAACGCAGCGCCTTTACGCAGCCGACGCCGCACGCGGCCGCGTGAAGGCCGCGGCACCGCGCCGGGCACGCAGCGCATGCCGCGATCCAGACCGACTCCGCGATCGCGCGATCGCGTGGCATCACGCGCCGTTCCACACGGCGACATCGACGAAAACAATACCTGCGAGGAAAAGAGTCAGCACGGGGCCAGGAAAGCGGACGGGGTGCAATGCACCCCGTCCGTTATCCAAGGCAGCCGCCGGCTGCCTACCCTCGTGCCAGAGAGTTCGTGATCGGCCGATGCGCGATGCGCTGCGCGGCACGGCTCCGGAAATCGGCTGAATCGCAACGGCGTCGGACAGGCGCCGGTTCGCGCGGTTCCGGACCGACGTGTCGAATCGCGGCGTCGGGCACGGACGACGGACCATCCGCCGCATGCACACGCACGTCGTGTGACTATCTCATGCAAAATGCGCGACGTTTCTGATGCAGGTCAATGAAAGCCCGCTTCGCATTCGTCGCAGCGCAATCCTCACGCGGCCTCGCGCACGAGCAGCACCGGCACCTGAGCGAGATGCGCGACCCGGCGCGCCACGCTGCCGATCAGCCAGGCCGCGATGCCGCGCCGGCCGTGCGTGCCGACCACCAGCAGTTCAGCATGCCAGTGCACCGCGTCGCGCATCAGCGCATGGGCGACGTCGTCGCTGGTCGGACGGGTCTCGACGATGCCGCGCTTGGTCGGATTCCCCATTGCATGGAACAGCGGCCCGATGCGCGCCAGCGCATCCTCGCCCTCCGCGCGATACGCATCTTCGAGCGCGCGCACCGGCACGAGATCCGTCAGACGAACCGCGCGATCGACGACATAGAGCGCGTACAGCAGCGTCGTGGGCACCGCGAAGCCGAGCCCGACGCGCACCGCGTGCAGCGACGGCTCGCTGCCGTCAACGGCGAACATCAGGCGCTGCAGCGGCCCGTCCGACGGCCGCGCATAGTCGGCGGGCACGATCAGCAGCGCGCAGCGTGCGCGCGCGGCCAGCGTGTCGGACACCGCCCCCTCGACGAGCCGCAGCAGCCCATGGTGCGGATTGGCGCCGACCACGAGCACGTCGGCGTGCCATGCCGCCGTGTCGTTCGCGAGTGCATCGGCCACCGTGCCGCCCGTGAGCGACGTATCGATGATCATCCGCTCGATCCCCACGCCGCTGCCGGCGAACAGTGCCGCGATGCGTTCGAGCGTCGCCTGCGCTTCACGCGTCATCTCCTCGCGCGCGGAGGTCAGCAGCGCGTCGACGCGCGGGATGTCCGGCAGCACGAGACGCGGATTGTCGATCGCGCAGACGATGCGCACCTGCATGCCGGGACGCAGCAGCGTGCGAGTGTAGCGCGCGGCGGACAGCGACTCCGGCGTCAGATCGACGGCCAGCGAGATCCGCGCGAGCGGCGGGATGGTCGGGGTGGACTGCATGGCGAAGGCCTCCTTGCGGACGCGTCGTCGCGAACGACGACCGGAGCTTCGCGCGGGCAGCGGCGAACGACGAACGGCGGACGGACGGCCGACGCGGTCGCGCGGATCGGCGGACGGCCATGCGAAGCGCGGACAAGCGATTCAGACAGCATATGTCGTCCGGCCCGCACGTGCATGATCGCGATCAATACCCGTGCGGGCCGCGATGCGCCGCGCACGCCTGTGCGGCGCGCGGCGCGGCGACTTTCGGCCGCTTGGCTTACGACTTCGTCGACGCGGGCGCGCTCGCCCGGTTCGCATGGAACACCGCGTATGCGATGCCGAGCAGCACGATCCAGACCGGGCCGATCACGAGCGCGACGCGCGTATCCGGCGAGAACGCCATCAGCACGACGACCAGCGCGAGAAACCCGAGTGCGACGAACGAGCCGAGCGGATAGAACGGCACGCGGATCGGCAGGCGCGCGATCCTGTCGGCCGACAGCGTGCGGCGAAAGCGCACCTGCGCGATCAGGATCACGCACCACGTCCAGATCGCACCGAACGTCGACACCGACGTCAGCCACGTGAACACGTGCTGCGGCGCGAGATAGTTGAGCAGCACGCCGATCAGCAGCAGCGCGACCGACACGGCTACGCCGTACACCGGCACGCCGTTGCGATTCACGCGGCCGAGCATGGCCGGCGCCTGGCCCTGCTGCGCGAGGTTGTAGAGCATCCGCGCCGTGCTGAACAGGCCGCTGTTGCACGACGACAGCGCCGCGGTCAACACGACGAAGTTGATGATGCCGGCGGCGGCCGGGATCCCGAGCCGCGAGAACGTCATCACGAACGGGCTGCCCTGCGTGCCGATCTGGTCCCACGGATAGAGCGACATGATCACGAACAGCGCGCCGATGTAGAAGATCAGCACGCGCCAGAACACCGAGTTCACCGCCTTCGTCAGCGACTTCTCCGGATTGCGCGCCTCGCCGGCCGTGAGGCCGAGCATCTCGACGCCGAGATACGCGAACATCACGATCGGCAGCGCGCCGATCACGCCGTCGATGCCGTTCGGCATGAAGCCGCCGTGGGCCCACAGGTTCGAGATGCCCGTCGCGACGCCGCCGTTACCGATGCCGAACGCGATCATGAGGCCGCCGCCGACGATCATCAGCACGATCGTGACGATCTTGATCAGCGCGAACCAGAACTCGAATTCGCCGTACAGCTTGACCGCGATGAAGTTCACCGCGCCCATCGCCGTGAGCGCCGCGAGCGCCCAGATCCAGTTCGGCACGCCGGGGAACCACATGTGCATGTAGACGCCCACCGCGGTGATTTCCGCCATGCAGGTGACGATCCACACGAACCAGTAGGTCCAGCCGGTCAGGTAGCCCGCGAGCGGGCCGAGGTAGTCGCGCGCATAGCGGCTGAAGGCGCCGGCGACCGGATTGGTGATCGCCATTTCACCGAGCGCGCGCATGATCAGGAAAATCGCGATGCCGCCCAGCAGGTAGGTCAGCAGGATGGCCGGGCCGGCCGTGCGGATCGCGGCGGCCGAGCCGAGGAACAGGCCGACGCCGATCGTCGCGCCGAGCGCCATCAGGTTGATGTGCCGCTCTTCCAGCCCGCGGTGCAGCTGGTCTTCTGGTTGTTTCAAGTCCGTCTCCTGGCAGCCGCGAACGGGCCGCCGTCATTGTCGATGTCAATGCGCGACCGTTCATGCCGATACCGGCAAACCGAAAACGAAAAATCCCCGCCGCCGTTTTCCGGATGAAAAACGCTGCGGATACTGCGTCACTCCGATTGGAATTACCGTTGATTATCGGTATTTTCCGGAACAATCCGGAAAAACGGATCTGGCCTTTCACGGAATACGCCCGTGCGGCCCGCGCGACACGGCTGTGCGCGTGGCGGGCGGCAATGGGATCAATCGCTTTCGGCGCGAACGAACGCGCGTCGAATGTGCGCAATCAAGCGCACGCAATATGCAGGCGGGATTATAAGAATAATCGGATGTTTCGCGCCAGCCGATTTTCCCGGAAACGGGAAGCGTGAGATCGGAGGCGAAATCGGCACGTGCGCGGCATCCCGCGCACGATTTACTTCGATAACGGCCGGACTGTCGACCCTGTCGATACCCGTCAGGCTCGATCCGGTCGATGCAGCGAGATTACGATCGCCCCGCATCCGGGTTCGAGCGCCTGCCCCGCCCCGGTCACGATCACGTCCGGGAATGCAGCGACTTCATCTCGCACCACGCCGAACACCGGTTTCGCGTCGCCAGCGCCGTATTCCTTGCGGTACCGCCGCGTCAGTCCGAAACGCGCGCAGTCGCTCGCGGCCGGCCGGCGCCAACGGCAATGACCGCGCCACCGAGTATTGCCATGCCGATCGAGGTCAGCGTCACGACGAGCGCAACGCGCCCGTGACCGGAGAAGAGCCCCACAAGCAGCCCGGCAAGCGGCTGCGTCGCGTTATTCAGCAGGACGATGACGCCCGTCGTCTTGCCATAGTCCCGAGGGGGAATGATGGCCTGCCGGGCGCTGCGTATGTACACGTTGAACATCTTGTCGAAACCGATGACCAAAAGGAAACCGGCGACGTACATCGCAATCGAGCCGGCCATGCCCATCGCGAGACCGCCAGCCGCGATCGCGACGAATGCGACGATGCCGAGCCGCTCGCGCTCTACCTCGATACGCGCGACGAACAGCAGGATCGCGACTGTCGCGACGGCACCCGTGACCTGCAGTCCGGCATAGAAACCGCCGGACTGCCGAAACGCACCGGTGACCATCGCAGCCGACGTCGCAAGTGTCGTCCCGATCACGAGGTTTTCCGCCGCTGCGAGCAGGATCAGCCGCAACAGCCCCGGCAGCGTGACGACATGCTTCAGCGCCACACCGAACGGTGCATACCACGGCCCCACCGAGCGTTCCGGAGGCGCAACGCGTGCCGTGCTGGTCCGTTGCCAGACGAATGCCAGCAAATCCGCCGAGACAAACAGCAGCGCCGCGGAAGCGACAGCCCACTCCCAGTCGCGATACCCAAGCAGCGCCGCCGCGACGATCGGTCCAAGCACGACGCCCAGCTGATCGGCGAGCTGCGTATAGGACAACACTTTTTCGAAGCGCTGCTGCGGAAAGATCTGCGGCAGCAACACCTCACGAGCGACGAGACCTTGGCTCGTGAGTGCGCCGCATACGGCGGACAATGCGATCAGCCATCCGATTCCGCTCCAGGCGACATAGCCGGCGATGCCGATCACGCAAGCGACGGCCCGGCTGGTCTGGCTCGCTCGCAGCACGCGGATCGGTGACACACGGTCGCTCAGTGCGCCACAGACCGGAAAGGCGATGAATCGCGGGAACGCCTCGACGAAAAAGGCGAGCCCGGACCACGTCGCTTTCCGTGTGACCTGAAAGACGACGAGCGGCACCAGAAAGAGCAGCATCTGGTCTGCGAGCCGCGACAAAAAGAAAGAACCCAGAAAGGCCGGCTGATCGACGCGCATCCCGCGTATGCCCCTGCAGATTTATTCCACCTTCACGACGTGTTGGCAAAGGGACTGATCCGCTTGGGCTGTTCGGGACCACACACGAATTGGGTGCACGCTTCGGACACTTTCCGTCATGAACGGAATCCCGCGCACGACTCACTTCGACAACGTCGCGCGCACCGTATATTCGCCTGCGAGCGCCGCATGTTCCGGCCGCACGAAATACCTCGATGAATCGAGATCGGCCGGCAGCGGCTCGACCGGATAGCCGTGCTTCTCCCACGCGTCGAGGCCGCCCTTCAGCGCCTTGATGTTGTGCAGCATCTTCTTGCGCTGCATCTTCGCGATCAGGCGCTTCGCGGTCGCCTCGTTCGGGCACACGCAATACACGACGATCGGCCGCTTCAGCAGCTCCGGATCCAGCAGGTCCGGCGAATCGAGATCGACCGGCACCGCACCGGCAATCCGGTACGGCTCGCGTTCGCGAATCGCGCGCGGCCGCGCATCGAAGATCAGCGGCGGCTCGTTCGACGTCATCATCTCGACGAGTTGCGGCGGGGAGATGCGCACTTGCGCGAGGTAGCGGCGGAACTGCACGCGGCGCACCCAGCGGTACAGCAGGAACGTGATGAAGATCGCGAGGAACGCGTCGAGGATCGTGCCGCCGCTCGCGCGCACCCACAGCACGAACTGGACGATCTGGTCGTGCACGGCCGCGCCGCCGACGAGCCAGAACGCGGCCCACAGCGACGCGCCGGCCAGATCCCAGAACAGGAACACGCCGACGCCGATCGCGGTCGTGCCGAGCAGCGGCGCCGACACGAGGCCGAGGCCAGGGAGGAATTTGGAGAGGACGAGCAGCGGCGCGCCGTATCTTTCAAATACATTACGCGCGAAGCGCAGCGTCGTGTCGAGCGACAGCGAGAATCGCACGAGCCCGTTCAGCAAGCGCCGGCCGCGCGTGCGGCCCATGAAGAACCACAGCGAATCGGCGAGCATCGCCGCGCCGATCGCCGCCACGAACATGCTCGCCCAGGACGCCTGCCCCATCGCCGCCATCGTACCGCCGAGGATCAGCATCGGCACGGCCGGCACCGGCACGCCGAGCTGCGTGATCAGTACGCTCGCGAACACGGCCCACGGGCCGAGCGACGAGGGAATCGCGATGGGAAAGTGCCACACGGCGGCGCTCCTGGAAGACATGCGGACCGTGCGACGGGGGCGGCCGTCGATACGGCAAGCAGCGATCGCCGCGGCACGTCCGCGGCCGATCCTGCACCACCGTGCATTCTAAACGGGTTTGGCCGCGGCCGCGCGGAACGGCTGCCGTCGAAGGCGGTTCGGGGCGGCCGGCATGGCCGCCGGCGCGCTCACGCGTCGGAGCGCTGCGCGAGCCCCGCGACGTATTCCGCATACTCGGGGAATGCGGCGGCCAGCGCCGTCGCGTCCGCGAGTTCGAATTCCGCAAACTCGAACCCCGGCGCGACCGTGCAGCCGACGAGCGCGACGTGCTCCGGCGACGCGCAGCGCGCGCCGAACCAGCGCCCGGCCGGCACGACCGCCTGGAATACGGTGCCCGGGTGCGTGAGCGGGTTGCCGAGCCGGTGGATCGTCAGGCCGTCGCGCTCGTCGAGCACCCATACTTCGAGCGGATCGCCCGCGTAGAAATGCCAGACCTCGTCGGAACGGATCCGGTGCCACGACGAATACGCGCCGTCGCACAACAGGTAGTAGATCGCGGTCGACGCCGCACGCGACGCGCCGTCGGCCGCACGCACGACCGTATCGGCCGCGCGGTAGGTTTCGCGGAAATAGCCGCCCTCGGGGTGCGGTTGCAGATCGAACTGTTGAATCAGGTCGGCGGCGGAGATCGGCATGGCGGATGACGTCGATGAAGGAGTGAACCGGACACGCAACGCGCGGCCCATCCGATCGATGATGCGATTGACCGGCGTCGCGTGCTGCTGCGTCGATCGCCGCGGCCATGCACGCGGCGACCGGGTCGCGCGCGCAACGCGGCGCGCGACGATGAAGCGAACGCCGGTCGATGCTGCCAGAGGTGCAGGCCACGATGCAACCGGCGCGACGTGACACCGCCGTTGCGGCGCAGCGTATGCGCGGCATGGCGATCGATGCAACGGACGAACCATCGAACCCACATCACGCCGGCGCCCGCGCGGCAGCCCCTGCCCGCCGCCGCTCACGCGTCGGTGCCGTACCGCCCCGTCACGCGGTCGCCGCCGCGGCCGGCTCGTCGTGCCGCACAAGCAGCACGGGCCGGTCGGCCGCGCGCAGCAGCGATTCCGCGACACTGCCGAGCAGCAGTCGGCGCAGGCCGTGGCGCCCGCTCGTCCCCATCACGATCAGATCCGCGCCGACCTCGGCCGCCGTGCGCATCAGCACTGCGGCAACATCCTCGCCGTACGCGTCGATCGCGCGTACGGTGCCCGCCACTTGCCGCTGCGCGAGCGCCGCTTTCGCGTCGTCGAGCACGGGCGTCGCCGCAGCGGTTGCCGCCGCGTCGCCATCGCGTTCGGCCGCAAATCCCGCATCGACGTCGACAAGCTGCGGCCGGTGCTCGACGACATACGCGCACGTGACCTCGCCGCCGGATGCCGCCGCGATCCGGATTGCCTCGTTCAGCGCGAGACGCGCACTCGGGCTGCCATCGAGCCCGACGAAAATCCGCTTGTACATGGTCCACCCTCCGACCGGGCACCCGTCGCGCATCGCGCATACGGCGTCCCCGTCACCGCAAGCCGGCCCGATGCCGGCTCGCCTGCCGAACAGTCTGCCCCACGTGCCGACGCGCCCGTTGACGCGCGTCAAATGCGGCCGGGACGCCCGCTACACCGCCCGGCTATCTCATTTTTAGCTGACCCTATTACAAAAAACGCGTAAAACGCGCACAATTTCATCTTGAAAATAGACGTCGCACGCGGCCGGTGCGAGTTTTTCCCGGTTTTTCCCGGTTTTGCCGCGCTGCCCGCGTGCCACGGGCGGCCCCGACACCAGAATGGCCATCGAATGACCACCGCCAGTGGAACCCCGTCGCGTGACGCCCGAGGGCCCGCGCGTTTCCAGATCATGTTACGCCAGCCGCTCGCGGCTGGCGTCGTTACGCTGTTCGCCGGCGCGGCGCTGTCGCTCGGCGTCGCGCTGCTCGTGCGCGAGCAGTGGCAAGGCGCCGTCCATACGCGCTTCGAACGCCGCACGACGCACGTGACGGCGATGCTGCGCCACGAGCTGCAAGGCAGCGTCGCCGTGCTCGAAAGCGCGCGCGGCGCATTCGCGCTTGCGCCGCAGATCACCCCCGAGCAATGGCGCCGGTATGCCGACACGCTCGATCTCGACAGCGGGCGTTCGCCGATCCGGCAGCTCGGCTATGCGCCGCTGTCGACCGCGGCGCGCAGCGCCCTCGCCGGCCACGCGCCGATACCAGCCGGCCCGCTCGCGGTGGCCACGCTCGTTGCGCCGGCATCGAGCTCGGCCGGCGTGCGCTTCGGCGCGCCGGACCAGGCTCCGCTGGCGCACGCGCTGCGGACCGGCGATATCGCGCTCGGCATCCATCCGGCCGACAACGATACGTCCCGCGATGCGCGCACCCTCACGCTGTTCGTCCCCGCGACGGCTTCGTCGCGCACGGCCGTCGCCCATGACGCCGGCGCCGACGGCGTGCTGTTCGCGGAAGTGAGCCCGAATCGCCTGGTCGAGCGCGCGCTCGACGCGGAACGCGGGCTCGACCTGCGGATGAGCGCGGGCGACGATCCTCACCCGATCGCGAGCGCCGAGACCACGACCGACGAAGCCTCCGCGTCACCCGACCTGATGCGGCGCACCGACCAGCTGAATTTCGGCGGAACCGTGCTGAAGCTCGCCTATTCCGCGGACGGCCGCCCGAGCGCGACCGGCGCGCAGCGCGCGGCCGGCACGGTGCTCGCCGCGGGGCTGATTGCGTCGTTCGCGTTCGCGGCGCTCGTCCATGCGCTGCTGCGCGGCCGCGCCGGCCACGCCGATACGGGCGCCAGCAGCCGCGGCATCCTGAACGAGGCGCGGATGATGGGCATCATCCGTTCGTCGATGGAAGCGATCATCACGATCGACGAGAAGCAGACGGTGGTGATCTTCAACCCGATGGCCGAACAGGTCTTCGGCGTGTCGGCGATGGAGGCGATCGGCGCGCCGCTGTCGCGCTTCATCCCCGAGCGGTTTCGTGCCGCGCATGCGAAGCACGTCGACCAGTTCGGCGTGACGGGCGTGTCCGAGCGGCAGATGGGCCGCCAGCGCGTGCTGTTCGGGCTGCGCGGCAACGGCGAGGAGTTCCCGATCGAGGCGTCGATCTCGCAGATCCGCGATGCGTCGGGCAAGCTCTATACGGTGATGCTGCGCGACATCACCGAGCGGCAGCGCGCCGAGAATGCGCTGAAGCAGTCGCGCCAGGAGCTGCGCGAACTCTCGGCGAACCTGCAGAACGTGCGCGAGGAGGAAAAAACCCGCATCGCGCGCGAACTGCACGACGACCTCGGCCAGCAACTCACCGCGCTGAAGATGGACCTGTCGGTCATCGAGCAGCAACTGCGCACGCCAGAGCATGCGCAACCCGAAGTCGGCGTGCTGTCGCACCTGCAGGGCATGCGCCGGCTGATCGACGCGACCGTCGCGTCGGTGCGGCGCATCGCGGCCGACCTGCGCCCCGTGATGCTCGACGATCTCGGCCTCGTGCCGGCGATCGAGTGGCTCGCGAACGACTTCACGAACCGCTACGGCATCGACGTCGAGCGCCACATCGAAACGGGCGGCCTCACGTTCACCAGCGCGGGGGCGACCACGCTGTTCCGGATCGTCCAGGAAGCGCTGACGAACGTCGCGCGCCATGCGGACGCGACGCGCGTCGCGCTGCGCCTCGACATCGAGGAAGGCTTCTGCGTGCTGCGCGTCGCGGACAACGGCCGCGGCGCGGCACCGGTCGGCACCGCCCACGAGGACAAATCGTTCGGCCTGATCGGCATTCGCGAACGCGCACACATGCTGGGCGGCAGCGTGACGATCGACACCGCGCTCGCGCGCGGCTTCTCGATCACCGTCGCATTCCCGCTCGGTTCCGTTCAACAGGAAACCACCCTCACATGATCAAGGTGCTCATCGCCGACGACCATACGCTCGTGCGCGACGGTCTGCGGCACATCCTCCAGAACGCCACCGGATTCGAAGTGGCCGGCGAAGCATGCGACGGAGCGTCGACGATCGCGCTCATTCGGTCGACGCCTGCGCAGGTGCTGGTGCTCGACCTGTCGATGCCGGGCCGCAACGGCGTCGAACTGATCAAGCAGATCAAGGACGAGAAGCCCGCGCTGCGCGTGCTCGTGCTGACCATGCACGCGGAACAGCAATACGCGGTGCGTGCGTTCCGCGCCGGTGCGTCGGGCTATCTGACCAAGGAAAGCGCGAGCGCCGAACTGGTCGGCGCGGTGACCAAGGTGGCGTCGGGCGGCGTCTACGTGAGCCTCGCGATGGCCGAACAGTTCGCGCAGAGCCTGAACGAGCCGGCCGAGACGCTGCCGCACCAGCGGCTGTCCGATCGCGAGTTCGACGTGTTCCGCCGCATCGCCGCCGGGCAGACGCTGACCGAGATCGCACAGGCGCTGTGCGTCAGCGCAAAGACGGTCAGCACCTACAAGACCCGGATCCTGGAAAAGATGCAGATGCCGCACGAAGCGGCGCTGGTCCGCTACGCGCTGCGGCACAAGCTGCTCGACGAAACGGACGACGTCTAGGCGAACGGGCCGGCGAACCATGCCGGCCGAGTGATGTGCGCTAGAAGCTGGCCGGACGTCGCGCAGCCGTTACTTCGCCGGCACCGGGCACGCGAGATCGCCTTCCTCGCAGGACAGATAGCCCTTCAGCGTCTCGGTGCGGGTCTTGGTCAGATCGTCGAGGCACGTCGACACGACCATCGGATAGGCGCTGCCGCCTTCGGCATTCGCGCTGGAGAAGTTGCATTCGGCATCGCGGTAGGCGATCCACGCGCGCTGCGCGTTCACGAGTTTCTCTGCGAGCGGCTTCGCATCGCGCAGGCGCGCGGTGACAGCCTGGTAGGTGCGGTTCAGCTCCGCGTCGGATTTCTTGTACGCGCGATCGGCACATGCCGTCATCGCCGCCTGATCCGTCGCGTCCGCACAATTCGCCTGTGCGTGGGCAAGGTTCGCCGTCAGCGCCAGCGCGCACAGCAGACCGGTCAAGACACGCATGGATGCTCCTGTTTGTTTTCGTTGAAGTCGTGGAACGTGATGCAGGGCTTGCCGCCGCGCCTCGGCGCGCGGCGTCGCAGGCCGGCCGGCGCTACCCCATTCGCCGCGGCTGCGGCTACGGTAGCGTGGCGATGCCGACCGGGATGCTAGCGCACGCGCGGCGGATTGTCAGCCGGCGCCACGCTTGGCCGCGCACGCAAAAAAGCCCGCGCTCGACATGAGTGCGGGCTTTTCGATACGGCTTTGCCGGCGGCCCGGAGGCCGCGCGGTGAACGGCTTGCTCAGTGACCGAAGTACACCGACGAACGATCAGCTGCGGCCGGCACGGTCACGCGCTGGCCCGACTGCGACGTCGCCGCCGGGTTCGCGCCGTAGCCCGTTGCATCAGCCTGCGCACCGGTGTTCTGGGCTGCCGCGATCTTCGCCTGTGCGGCCTGGATGTTTTCCGGATAGTTGATCCAGTCGTTCGGGTTGTAGCCGGCCTTTTCCAGCTGGGCCAGTTCGGCACGCACTTGCGCGCGCGTCAGCGGCTGCTGGTTCGATTGAGCGAACGAGACGACCGGTGCGGCCACCAGAGCGGCCAGTGCAACTGCCTTGATCAGCGATTTCATGATGCGTTACCTCCAGATTTGTCTTGTCAGGCGCTTCGGACTGGGTAGTCGTTGCGCATGAGTGAAAGTCTAGGCGGCACGGCTATCAGGGTAAATACTTAAATCGCAAATTCACTGTTGACCGAAACCGTACAATTGCCGCGCATTCGATCGAATCATCAGATGATTATGGCCGCAGCCGCAGCCAATAGGCTCTGCGCGCTCTCGCCCGGCTCGCGCGGTGCGGATCGATTCACCGGGCCGTGGACGACCGCCCAGCGGTTGCCACGTTTGCCCCGCTTCTCCGTTCGACACATCAGCGGACCTGCTCCGCCTCCACCGCCCCCGACGACAGGTCGAACAGCAGCGCCTTGAGGCGCATCCGGTCGGCGGCAGCGACTTCGTCGAACGCCGCGTGGTGAAGCGTCCAGCCCGACCCGGCCGGATCGGCATGCACCGCACGCACCGTCCCGTCGAGCGTCAGCAGCGCGACACGGTCCTCGTCCGCATACGGCAACTGCACGCGCAACGGCTCGCCGGCCGCCGCGAGCGGCCGGTCGAGCGCGATCGACAGTCCGTTCAGGCTGAGATCGCGCACGATCCCGATGCCGTCGGCCTGCGCCGGCCCGCCGGTGCAGCGGGCCGCGATCCGTACCGGCACGCGCGGCTCCGCGCGCGTGCGCAACCGGTCGACGAAGCCCGGCGGCGACAGCACCATGAACGGCGCGGCGCCCGTCGCCTGCACCGCTTCGACCGTCGCACCGAAGCGCGACACGGCCGACCGGCCGATCGCGACCGCCTCGACGTCGTCGCCGCGGGCAAACTCGAGCACGACCGCCGGCTGCGGCTCGACGAACAGCGCGCCCGATGCGCCGACCCCGATCAACCGGCAGCGCTGCAGCACGCGGGTCGCGCCGACCCGCCGCCGGATGCCGATCGCGGCGCCGGCCGACAGCCCCATGCGCGTGGCCGCCGGCACGGTGTCGTGCGCCGGCGCGGCAGGCTCGGCGTCATCGCGCCGGCGCACGGGCCGGAAGTGATCGAACAGGAAGTCATGCTGCGCGGGATCGTGCAGCGTCGTGCCGGCGGGCAGCAGCGCGGCGCCGCCGGCATCGTAGAGATCGAAGCCGAGCGGGACGCCGGCGGAGATGTCATCGCGCGCGAGCGCGACGTGATCGGTGATGAGCCGCATCGGAAAGGCGCGGAGCGACCGCGCGAGCTGTCGTGACAACGCTATTACGGCAGCCTCGCGCGGAATCTGAACGGCTCGTTACTCCGAACCGCTGGTCGCGTCGGGTGAAGCCGGTGTCGGCGCCGGCGTAGCGGAAGGCGCGACGGCCGGGGCGGAGCCGAGGCCGCCACCGATGTTACCCGGGCTCGTCGCGTTGCCGCCCGCCGCCGGCGGCTGCGCGACCGGCGGTTGCGACGCCGACAACGCAGCGGCCGACGCCGCCACCTCGGACGCGGGCACCCATTCCTCGACGATGCCGCCGGATGCCGCCTCGGGCGCCGACGCGCCGGATGCGGCCGACGCCGCGGCTGCATCCGCCTCCGGCTCGCGCTCGATACGCTGCGTCCTGACGGGCGCCGCCGCCTGCTTCGGCTCGGGCCCGAACCAGCCGTCGACCAGGTCCGTCACCCGTTCACGCACCGAAGCGAACCAGCCGGGCGACGGTTCGGTGTCGAATTTCAGCTTCGTGTCGACGATCCGGGCGCGCTGCGCGCGCTGGAAGAAGTCGCCGACGATCGGCAGCGCGCTGTGCGCGCCTTGCCCCCAGTAGTCGCTGCGCAGCGTCACGCGGCCGTCGTCGAAACCGACCCACGCGCCGGCCACCAGCCCGGGCTGCATCAGGATGAACCAGCCGTCCGCGTTGTCCTGCGTGGTGCCGGTCTTGCCGGCCACGTCGCCGCGAATGCCGAAGCGCGTACGGATGCTGCTGCCGGTGCCGCGCGTCACGACGCCGCGCATCACGTCGAGCAGCGTCTTGTCGGTTTCGGCGTCGAGCGCGCGCTCGGGCGGCGCCGGCGCGTATTCGGCGAGCACCTCGCCCCGGCGGTTCTCGATGCGCGTCACCATTTGCGGCTCGACGTACAGCCCACCGTTCGCGATTGTCGCGTACGACGCGACCATCTCCTTCAGCGTCACGGGGCTCGTGCCGAGCGCAAGCGACGGCACGCGCTCGAGCGGGCTTTCGCGCACGCCCATGTCGCGCGCGAACCGCGCCACGGCCGCCGGACCGACCTTCTCCATCACCTGCGCGGTGATCCGGTTGCGCGACAGCGCGACCGCGTCGCGCAGCGTCATCGGCTTGCCCGTCGGCGGCGCGTCGTCGCTCGGCCGCCAGATCTCGCCGCCCTTCAGCGGAATCTCGACCGCCTGGTCGATGAAGGTGTCGTCCGGCTTCATCCCGTTCGCGAACGCGACGCCATAGACGAACGGCTTGAAGGTCGAGCCCGGCTGACGCCGCGCCTGCGCGACGTGATCGAACGGCTCGTTCGTGAAGTCGCGGCTGCCGACCCACGCGCGAATCTGCCCGTCGCGCGGATCGATCGCGACGAAGCCGGCCTGCACGTCGGTCTTCGCCTTGCACAGCGCGCGCATGAAGCCGCGGTCGGCGGCGAGCTGCTTCATCGCGGCCGCATCGTTCTTGCCGGCGTCCTGCGCGGCCTTGTATTCGGGCGACTCGCGCATGAAGGTGCGGAACACCTCGTTGTCGGTGCCGCAGCCGTCGCGGCCGCTCCACGCATTGTTCGCGATGCCCTGCAGCTGGTTCGCCTGTAGCGTCAGCGCCTGGGTCGCCATCTGCTGCAGACGCGAATCGATCGTGGTACGCACGATCAGCCCGTCCGAATAGATGTTGTAGTCGTTGCGGTCGGCCCAGCCGATCAGCCATTTGCGCAGTTGCTGCGCGAAGTGCGGCGCGGGCCCCGGCGGCTCCTTCTGGCGCTCGAAGTCGATGCGCAGCGGCCGGCGCTGCAACTGCGCGAACTGCGCCGGCGACAGCTTGCCGTACTTCACCATCTGGCCGAGCACCGTGTTGCGCCGCTGCAGCGCGCGCTCGGGATTCAGCACCGGGTTGTAGTAGCTGTTGCCCTTCAGCATCCCGACGAGCGTCGCGCTGTCGAGCACGTCGAGCTCGTCGGCCGACTTGTCGAAATAGGTGCGCGCGGCCATCTCGACGCCGTACGCGTTGTACAGGAACGGCACCGTGTTCAGGTAGGTCTCGAGGATCTGGTCCTTGCTGTAGACGGCCTCGATCTTCAGCGCGGTGATCGCCTCCTTCACCTTGCGCGTGAGCGTCGGCGCGCGGCCGATCTCGTCCGGATACAGGTTGCGCGCGAGCTGTTGCGTGATCGTCGAGCCGCCCTGGCGGCTGCCCGAGAACGTATGGAGCGCGGCCGACGCCGTGCGCTTCCAATCGAGACCGTGATGCTCGTAGAAACGATGGTCCTCGGTGGCGATCAGCGCATCGACCATGTGCGGCGAGATCTGCTTGAGCGACACCCATTCGCGGTTCGACGGCTTGAATTCCGCCAGCACCTTGCCGTCGGCGGACAGCACCTGCGCCGGCTGGTCGACGCGCGCCTTGCGGATGTCGCCGATGCCCGGCGTGAACGGAATCAGCACCAGCACGTACAGCAGGAACAGCGCGGGCACGGCGGCGGCCGCGCGCAGCACGCCGCGGCGCGTCGGATGACGGAGATGGTGCCAGGCGCTGGCCAGGACACGCTTGACGAGCACGGCGGCAGCGGCCGCGACGGGTTGGGCGCGCGCGACCCATTTGGCACTGAGGTCACGCACTGACGACACGTTTCGGCGATTCACGCGGGTGGGGGATCTGCTGGAAAGGCTGCATCGTACCAAAACTCGCGCGGCCCACCGGCCGGCGGCCGTCCCGGGCCTGCGCGAACGGCGTCCGGGCGTGCGTTTTTACAACAAAAAAAGGCGCGCGCCCCGCAACGGGGCCGCGCGCCAAGCCTGGTACAACGGTGCCGTGCGCCGCTGCTCAGCGCACGAGAAAACCGTAGGTCAGCGGATCGCGCTCGTCGACGATCCAGTTCGCGAATCCGCAGATGTGCGCGCTGCCCTCCACTTCCGGGATCACGGCCGGGATGTCGCCGACCGTCGTCTCGCGCAGCACGCGCCCCTTGAACACGGTGCCGACGATCGACTCGTTGACGAGCGTGTCGCCGGCCGCGAGCCGGCCGCGCAGGTACAACTGCGCGACGCGGCCGCCGGTGCCGGAGCCGGTCGGCGAGCGGTCGACCTCGCGATCCGCGAACACGCAGCAATTTGCCTGCGTCGAGCCCGGATGGCGCGGCGCGTTCGCGATGATCGTGCCGTAGATATGGTTGATCTCCGGAATCTCCGGATGCACGACCGGATATTTCGCGTTCGCGGCGGCTTTCACTTCGGCGCCGAAGCGGATCAGCTTCTCCACGGCCGCCTCGCGCACCGGCAGGTCGAACGGCGCGCCGTCGACGTAGAAATAGAACGCGCCGCCATACGCGATGTCGCCGGTCACGGTGCCGAACGACGGCGTGTCGACCGACACGTCGCGCTGCCAGATGAACGACGGCACGTTGACGAAGCGCACCGGCCCCGCGTGCTCGCCGTCCCATTTCACGAACGCCTCGATGAAGCCGCATGGCGCGTCGATGCCGACGCGCGTCTCCGGTACCGTGCGCTGCACCCAGCCGAGCTCGACTGCGGCGGTCGACAGCGCGATCACGCCGTGCCCGCAATGGTCGCTGTAGCCTTCGTTGTGCACGAAGATCACGCCGAAATCCGCGTTCGGCGACACCGGCTCGGTCAGGTAGCCGCCGTACATGTCGGCGTGGCCGCGCGGCTCGAACATGAGCGCGCGGCGGATCTCGTCCGCGTTCTCCTTGAGCCATGCGCGGCGCTGGACGATCGTGTCGCCGGGCAGGCGCGGCAACCCGCTCGTGACGATGCGGAACGCTTCGCCGCCGGTATGAACTTCGACGGTGGAAAGGGATCGGGAAATTTTCATGAAGATCGAATGCGTGAAGACGAACGACGGCGCACCGGCGCCGTCGTTCCGGTAACGGTTTTACTTCGCGTACGGTTCGGGCAGCCCGTTGCGGATCACGTAGACGCTGGTCGGCGCGCCCTTCAGGTCGCCGTGTTCGTCGAACGAATAGGTGCCCGCGACGCCCGCATAGTTCGACTTCGCCAGCTGCGCGATCAGCTTCGCCTTGTCGGTGGTCGTGCCGGCCTTGACCATCGCGTCGGCGAGCAGCTTCATGCCGTCGTAGTAGTTGACGCCGTAGACCTGCGTATCCGTGTGATAGGTGTCGTGGTACTTCTTCAGGAATTCGCGGCCGGCCGGCGTCTTCTCGAGCGCGACGCCGCCCTGCGCGCAATAGACGATCGACGCGGCCTCGCCCGCGACCTTGCCCATGTCGGCCGAGCAGATGCCGTCGCCGCCGAGCAGCTTCGCGCGCAAGCCGCGCTGCTTCATCTGCTTCGCCATCGGCGCGCCCTGCGCCGCATAGCCGCCGAGGAAGATCACGTCGGGATTGCTGGCCTTGATCTTGGTGAGAATGCCGAGGAAATCGGTGGCCGACGAGTTCGTGTACTCCTGGTCGACGATCCTGATCCCGTTCGCCTTCGCGACGTTCATGAACTGCTCGGCGACGCCCTGCCCGTACGCGGTGCGATCGTCGATGACCGCGGCGGTTTTCGCGTTCAGCGTCTTCGCGGCGAAGGTCGCCATCGTGCCGCCGAGCTGTTCGTCGCTCGCGCCGATGCGGAAGATGTTCTTGAAGCCCTGCCGCGTGAGTGCCGGGTTCGATGCGACCGGCAGCATCGGGACGCCTGCGTTGCTGTACACACGCGATGCCGGGATGGCGACGCCCGAGTTGTATGGCCCGAGCACCGCGACCACGCCCTTGTCGACCAGGTTCTGCGCGACCTGCACGCCCGCTTTCGGGTCGGCCTGGTCGTCGTCCGACACCAGCTTGAACGTGACCGTCTTGCCGGCCACCTTCACGCCCGCCTTGTTGAGCTCGTCGACGGCGAGGCGCGCGCCGTTTTCATTATCCTTGCCGTTCGCGGCCTGCGGGCCGGTGAGCGGCGCGGAATGGCCGATCATCACGACTTCCTGCGCGTGCGCGGCGCTCAGCGCGCCGGCGGCAACGGCCACCGAGAGCGCGGTAACGAAGTGTCGCATGGTGTCTCCTGATTGGTTTTGTGTGAAACCAATGTAGGACACATGTGGTCACCATGCAAGCAATTTCAAAAAGTTTTTTGCGATTCTGGTCATTTTTTAGACCAGAGCGAGGTGGCGCGCATTACTTCGGCGTGATGTCGCGACGCACGCGAAGAATGTGCTGCTCGACATAGAACGCGGCCGCATCGGCGTCGCCGGACACGATCGCCTCGTAGATCAGCCGGTGCTCGGACACGTAGAGCCGGATGCGGCCCGCGTCGTAGATGCCGTCGTCCTTCAGCCGCTTCCACAGCGGCTGGTCCATCGTCTTCGCGACTTCGTCCGCGATCTTCACGATCAGCGCGTCGCCGGTCATCAGCGCGAGCTGCCGGTGGAACAGCCGGTCGCTCTCGTTCCACAGCGCGCGCTGCTGCGGATCGTCGATGTCGGAGACGGTTTCCATCTGTGCGAGATAGCCTTCGGCGACGGGATCGGCGCGACCGTGCGCGGCCGCGAGGCGCGCGATCGCGGGCTCGAGGATGAGCCGCACGTCGAGCGTCGACGTCGGGCTGAAGTCGGCATCGGGCGCGCCTTCCGGGTCGCCGCGCTGCGCGAGTACGTCGAGCGGCGCCGGCACGACGTAGGTGCCCGAATTGCGCTTCGTGAACACGAGCCCTTCGTTCTGCAACGCGCCCAGCGCCTCGCGCACGGCCGGCCGGCCAACCTGGAACAGCGCCGCGAGCTCGCGCTCCGACGGCAGCCTGGAATCGGCCGCGTAGCGCCCCGCGCGAATCTCGTCGCGAATCCTTTCGGCGACCTGTTCGTAGATCTGCAGCGGCCGGAAACCGGCTTCGAGCGATTCGGGACGTGCGGACATCATCTGGGGCTCCTGCCCGGTCGGGTGGGGGATCGGGAATGCGTCGCACTATACCGGAGCGGTACCGGCGCCGGTGCGCGCGACGCCCATCTGGACGGATATTAGAACCAAAATCGGTCGTCCGCTGGCTTTTCCGGCTTGCCGGGTGGCCGGAAACTGGTATAGATTTGATCCAGACCGCCTGCCACCGCGACAGCCGGCCGCCTCCGTGGCGAGCGCGCGATGCGCCCGTCTCCCACGCCCACCGCCCCAACCGACCGACACGATGACCGCCCTCTCCCGGATTCCCTCTTTCGACGCCGCCGAAACGGCCGCGCTGCTCGACTACCCCGCGCTGCTCGCGACGCTCAGGCACACCGTCGCCGAATACGCGGCGGGCGAGATCGTCAGTCCCGAACGCCTGGTCGTGCCGCTGCAGGCCGGCGGCGTGATGCTGTCGATGCCGTCGAGCGCGCGCGACCTCGCGAGCCACAAGCTCGTGAACGTGTGCCCCGGCAACGGCGCGCGCGGGCTGCCGACGATCCTCGGGCAGGTGAGCGCATACGATGCGACGACCGGCGAGCTGCGCTTCGTGCTCGACGGCCCGACGGTCACCGGGCGCCGCACGGCGGCCGTTACCGCGCTGGGCATCCAGGCGCTGCACGGCGCCGCGCCGCGTGACATCCTGCTGATCGGCACCGGCAAGCAGGCGGCCAATCACGCGGAAGCGCTCGCGGCGATCTTTCCGGACGCGCGCCTGCACGTGCGCGGCTCGCGCGCCGACAGCGCGGCCGCGTTCTGCGCCGCGCACCGCGCGCAGGTGCCGCAGCTCGCGCCGCTCGACGGCGACGCGATTCCCGATGCGATCGATGTCGTCGTCACGCTGACGACGAGCCGCACCCCCGTCTATCGCGAAGCAGCACGCGAAGGCCGCCTCGTGGTCGGGGTCGGCGCGTTCACCGCGGATGCCGCCGAGATCGACGCCGATACCGTGCGCCACAGCCGGCTCGTCGTCGACGATCCGGCCGGCGCGCGCCACGAGGCCGGCGACCTGATCGTCGCGCAGGTCGACTGGCAGCAGGTCGCGTCGCTCGCCGACGTGCTGCGCGGCGCCTTCGCGCGCGGCGGCCCGCTGCTGTTCAAGACCGTCGGCTGCGCCGCATGGGATCTGGCCGCGTGCCGCACGGCACGCGACGCGCTGGCCGCGCGCCGGCACGGCTGACTCGACGGCGGCGGCGACCGGCAACCCGCCGACCGCACCACGCACGCCAGCCAGCGCGGCTCGGGCGTCGCCGCCGCCTTCCCGTACGCGTTGTAGGAATTGCCCTACAACACGTCGAAGCGGCCTACACAAACTTCCAGTTCAGCCGATTTCATTTTTGGCGGCGCAACACGATACTGCCGGCATGAATGCCAGCCTGTCACCCGCCGTCGCGCTCAGGGTGTTTCTCGTCGATCACGCCATCGCCGTCCGGCAACGGATCGCGCTGCTCGTCGGCGCGATCCGCGGCGTCGCGGTCGTCGGCGAAGCGGAAGACGGCCAGGACGCGTGGATGCACATCCGCAGCAGCCACGCGGACGTCGTGATCGTCGACCTGCGGCTCGCGGACGGCAGCGGTCTCGATCTGATCGGGATGCTGTCGAAGGCCACGCCGCGCGTCGTCACGATCGTGCTGACGAACCACTCGGCGGCGGCATTCAGAGAGGCATGCGCGGCGGCCGGCGCCGATTATTTCTTCGACAAGACCGCCGAATTCGACGCCGCATGCCGCGTCATCGAATCCCTGGTGCACGCTCGCGCGCACCACCCCTGATCGAGCCGGAGTGACTCATGTCTACCGCCACTGCCTGCGCCACCGCCCCGCCCGTCGCGCCTCGTCCAACGACTCCGCTTCGTGCGGTCGCGCGCACCGACGCCGTCAAAACCCCGGCCGCGCGCTGCTCGGGCTGCGCGATGCGCTCGATGTGCCTGCCGCCCGACCTGACTGCGGACGAGTACGGCCGCCTCGACGCGATCATCTGCTCGACCCGGCAGGTTCGCCAGGGCGACGCGCTGTTCCGCATCGACGACCCGTTCCACAGCATCTATGCAGTCCGTGCGGGCTCGTTCAAGACGGTGATGATGCATCGCGACGGCCGCGAGCACGTGACCGGCTTCCAGATCGCCGGTGAAACGCTCGGCATGGACGGCATCGGCAGCGGCCAGCACTGCTGCGACGCGATCGCGCTCGAGGACAGCGTCGTGTGCATCATCCCGTTCGGCGCGCTCGAGGCGGCGTGCCGCGAGATGAAGCCGATGCAGCATTTCCTCTACCAGATGCTGAGCAGCGAGATCGTCCGTGAATCGAGCCAGATGCTGCTGCTCGGCACGATGTCGGCCGAGCAGCGCGTCGCGCAGTTCCTGCTGAACCTGTCGGCGCGATTCGAGGCGCGCGGCTATTCGGCATCGGAGTTCAACCTGCGGATGACGCGCGAGGAAATCGGCTGCTATCTCGGCATGAAGCTCGAGACCGTCAGCCGGATGTTCTCGCGGTTCCATCGGGATTCGCTCGTCGAAACGCGCGGCAAGCGCGTGCGGATCCTCGACGCGCAGGCGCTCGCGCAGGTCTGACGCCCGACGCGCGGCCGGCGTCATTGCGCGGCCGCGCCCGTCGTGGCCGCATGCAGCGCGACCGCCTCGGGTTCGCCGGCCTGCCAGGCGGACAGCGCCTGTTCGGCTTGCGCGAACACGCGCTGTATCGTCTCGTTCACGTCGTCGCCGCTGCTGCCCGGCAGCACCGTCGGCGCGCGATCATGCATGAGCAGTTCGAGGCGTACGTCGTAGGTCCGGCCGCCGTCGCCGGTCGTGCGCGACTCGATCGCCAGCAGGCATTCGTCGAACCGCGCGCGGAATCGTTCGAGCCGCACCAGCTGCGCCCCCGCTTCGCCTTCGAGCGCGGCGGAACCCGCGAATCCGACGCAGACGATCTGCATGCCCACGCCCATGTCGTTCCTCCTGACGCGGTCGCCGCTCGTCGACCGGATTGCCTGCCCCATGTTTCCCTGTCCCGCCGCCGTGGAATCCGCCCGCACGCATGTCGCGCGGCGCGATGACGGACGCGGCGATCACTGCCGCGGCAGCATCGCCTCCGCGCCGCGCCGGCGCGAGGCGGTTCACATGCTGAACGTCTGCGACGCCTTCATTTCGATCCACGTCATCCCGGCCCGCAACCCTTCGATCGCGGCCTCGTGCTCCGTGGGATACGCATGACTGTGCTCGAACGTGTGGTGAAAGCGCGCCGGGCCCGCGCCGTGCTCGACCGACACGCGGCAGCGGAACTCGCCGGATTCGCACTGTCGCGTCTCGATCTCGACCGACCAGTCGCGTTCATGAATCGTGCCTTGCAGTGTCATGCCTCCTCCTGCGGAATCAGCCGTCCATCCGGAAGTGACCGCTGTGCAGCAACACCGGCCGGCCGCCGATTTCGTCGAGCATTTGTCGTGCCTTCGCCTCGATCGCCGACCGGTGCGCATCGAACGCGTGCAGCAAATCCCGCTCCAGCAGCGACGGCGCACCGAAATGGTCTTCCAGTGCTTCGGCCGTGATCGCGCACTGCACGCAGCGGCCGTCGACCAGCGCCGAAAACGCGACGACCAGATCGCGCGCGCAATATTCGGGCGGTTCGGGTGGAAAGGCAATCTGCATCTGTCCGCCTTCATCGTCGGGGCAATTCATGACATGAGCATAGCGGCCCGCGGCACCGCACGCTTGACCCACGTCAACCGGTTCGCTGCGCCGCACGAAGCGACGCCCGACGGGCGCTCAGCCCGCTTCCGCGTCGATCGCCGCGCCGCGCTCCGCCAGCAGTTCGCGCAGCACGCTGCGATGGCAGCGGCGCTCGTCCTCGCAGTAGCAGCCGATCGAGAACGCGCTCGTCGCCGACAGCGCGGCGAGCAGGTCCAGCACCTTCGGTGCGTCGCCGTGCGCCATTTCCGCGCGGAAGTGGCGCGTGAACGCACGCCATTCGGCATCGGTTTCGGCCGCCTGCGCCTGCGCGACCAGCTCGGGGCTCGGCGACAGCGTCGGCAGCCACACATCATAGTAGTTGCGCGATGCGAATTCCGCCTTGGGTACCCCGCGCGGCGGCCGCCGCACCGTGCCGATCCTCAGGCCCTCGCCCGCCGCGCGCGGCGTGCCGAGCCGTACGATTCGAATTGCCATGCCGCTCCTTCGTCTTGCGTTCGATCCGCCATCGTACCGCCGCGCCGCCGCCGCGCAAGAAAAAACCGGCTGCCTCCGCGGGGGAGACAGCCGGTTCATGCGATGCGATCGGGCGCCCGGGGGCGCGCCGGTCAGACGCCGCTCTTCAGCACCTTGCCGATCGCATCCGCGACGATGCCGACGTTCGAATCGTTCAGCCCCGCGACGCACATGCGGCCCGAACGCAGGATGTACACGCCGTGCACTTCGCGCAGCGCGTCGACCTGCGATTCGGTCAGGCCCGTGTACGTGAACATCCCGCGCTGCTTCACGTAGCGCGTGAGGGCTTCGCCGCTGACGTAGTCGCGCAGGCCGTCGTGGATCGACTGGCGCATCCGCGCGATCCGGCGGCACATCGCGGCGAGTTCCTCTTCCCACTGCTTGCGCAGCGCGGGCGTGTTCAGCACGGTCGCCACGACCTTCGCGCCGTAGGTTTGCGGGTTGCTGTAGTTCGAGCGCACCGCGCCGGCCAGCTGGCCCAGCACGCGCTCGGCCGCGGCCGCATCGTCGCAGACGACGCTCAGGCCGCCGACGCGCTCGCCGTACAGCGAGAAGTTCTTCGAGAACGAGTTCGCGACGAGCGCCGGCACGCCGCGGCGGGCCAGTTCGCGCACGGCGAACGCGTCCGCGTCGAGGCCCGCGCCGAAGCCCTGGTACGCCATGTCGACGAACGGCAGCAGCCCGCGCGCCTCGATCACGTCGATCAGCTTCTCCCACTGGCCTTCGTCGAGATCGACGCCGGTCGGGTTATGGCAGCACGCGTGCAGCAATACGATGCTGCGCGCCGGCAGCGCGTCGATCGCCGCGAGCATCGCGTCGAACTTCAGGCCGCCCGTCGCTTCGTCGTAGTACGGGTACGTGTTCACCGTGAAGCCCGCGCGCTCGAAGATGAAGCGGTGGTTTTCCCAGCTCGGGTCGCTGAGCCACACCTGCGCGTCCGGGAAGTAGCGCTTCAGGAAATCGGCGCCCACTTTCAGCGCGCCCGAGCCGCCCAGCGTCTGCACGGTCGCGATGCGGCCGGCCGCGCGCGCCGGATGATCGGCGCCGAACACCAGCGCCTGCACGGCGTCGCGATACGCGGCGAGGCCGACCATCGGCAGGTAAGGCTTCGGGCCGAGGTCGCGCTGCAGCGCGGTTTCGGCTTCGCGCACGGCCCCCATCACGGGAATCCGGCCTTCGGCATCGAAATAGATGCCGATGCTCAGGTTGACCTTCTGATCGCGCGGATCTTTCTGGAAGTTCTCGTTGAGCGTCAGGATCGGATCGCCCGGGTACGCGTCGATGTGTTCGAACATGGCTATGTCGGTCTCGTTTGGAAGAATGGTCGGGATGCCCGTGTCAGCGCGCGGACGCGCCATCGCGCATCACATAGTCCGCATTCTTCTGACGGAAGCGATACCCGACCGCGAGCACCGCGAGCCATACGGGAATCAGGTACACCGACAGGCGGAGATCCGGCGTCAGGTACATCACGACGAGAATGCCGGCCATGAACGCCAGGCACAGGTAATTCGTGAAAGGATAGCCCAGACTGCGGAACGAAGTCTGCTCTCCGGCGATGCGCTTGGCCTGGCGGAACTTCAGGTGGATCAGCGTGATCATCGCCCAGTTGATGATCAGCGCCGACACGACGAGGCCCATCAGCACCTCGAACGCCTTGCCCGGCATGAAGTAGTTGACCAGCACGCACGCGCCGGTGGCGAGCGCCGACGCGCCGAGCGCGGCGAGCGGAATGCCGCGCTTGTTCACCGAGCACAGCACCTTCGGCGCGTTGCCCTGCTTCGCGAGGCCGAACAGCATCCGGCTGTTGCTGTACACGCCGCTGTTGTAGACCGACAGCGCGGCCGTCAGCACGACCACGTTCAGCACGTTCGCGACCAGGTTGCTGCTCAGCGCGTGGAAGATCAGCACGAACGGGCTGCCGCCGGTGACGACCTTCTCCCACGGATACAGCGACAGCAGCACGGCGAGCGCGCCGATGTAGAAAATCAGGATCCGGTAGATCACCTGGTTGGTCGCGCGCGGAATGCTGTGCTTCGGATCGTCGGCCTCGGCCGCGGTGATGCCGATCAGCTCCAGTCCGCCGAACGAGAACATGATCGCCGCCATCGACATCACGAGCCCCGACACGCCGTTCGGGAAGAAGCCGCCGTGCTGCCACAGGTTCGCGACGCTCGCTTCCGGCCCCGCATGGCCGCTCGCGAGCAGCCAGCCGCCGAAGCCGATCATCCCGACGATCGCGGCGACCTTGATGATCGAGAACCAGAATTCCGTCTCGCCGTACGACTTCACGCTCGCCAGGTTCAGCAGGTTGATCGCGACGAAGAACACCAGCGCCGACACCCAGGTCGGCACGCCGGGCCACCAGTACTGCACGTAGATCCCGACGGCCGACAGCTCGGCCATGCTGACGAGGATGTACAGCACCCAGTAGTTCCAGCCGGACAGGAAGCCGGTGAAGTGGCCGACGTACTTGTCGGCGAAATAGCTGAACGAGCCGGCGACCGGCTCGTCGACCACCATCTCGCCGAGCTGGCGCATGATGAAGAACGCGACGACGCCGGCCACCGCGTAGCCGAGCAGCACGGACGGGCCGGCCATCTTGATCGTCTGCGCGATGCCGAGGAACAACCCCGTGCCGAGCGCGCCACCGAGCGCGATCAGCTGGATGTGCCGGTTCTTCAGCCCCCGCTTCAGGCCGTCCTTCTCGTTTCCAGAAACCATGTCTTCTCCATTTTGCCCGCCTCCGCCGGAAGCGGTGCGGCGCGCCTCGGTGTGCCGGGCGCTGTTTTGCTGTGCCGGCGGCCGTTCGTGGAGCCGCCGGGTTGGGGACTGCAATCTTCGCGTGGCGACCCCCGATTCCTGTCGGCAGGCCCACCAGACCGGCCACCGACCGTCGCTCTCGCCGCCTTGCTGCAGGCGCACACGAAAATCCGGCGTCAGTTTAGCGTCGCGACAGCGAAATCGGGTTGCGTAACCGGCTCATGCAAACCCTACATTATGAGATAAGATTGCGCCCGGGAGACAGATGAGGAAACAAAAATGCCTGAACCGGTTCTCGATCGCATCGATCGCCATTTGCTGTCGGTGCTGCAGGAGAACGGCCGTGCGTCGAACCTCGACCTGGCGAAGGCCGTCGGCCTGTCGCCCGCGCAGACGCTGCGACGCCACCGCCGGCTGGAGGAGATCGGCGCGATCCGCCGTTACGAAACCCGTCTGTGCCCCGACACGCTCGGGTTCGGCGTCACCGCGTTCGTGCACGTGACGATGGAGCGCGGGCATATCCGCGACCTGTCGAAGTTCCAGAAACTCGTGTCGGATCTCGCGCAGATCCAGGAGTGTTTCTCGGTGACGGGCGATATCGACTACGTGCTGAAGGTCGTCGCGCGCGACCTGAAGGGGCTGTCCACGTTCCTGCTCGAAACGCTGATGCGGATTCCCGGCGTGAGCGGCGTGCATTCGAGCGTGTGCCTCGACGAGATCAAGTGCACGAGTGCGATGCCGGTGGAAGGCTGATGCGGCGCCACGCGACCGGCGGGGCGATGCCCGGTTCGGCAGCCGCGCTCAGCGCACCGCCTCGAACGCGCTGATCAGCAACGCCCCGCACGCAATCACCAGACACCCGCCGGCGCGACGCGGCGTCAGCCGCTCGCCGAGATAGACGCGCGCGATCAGCGCCGCGAACACCACGCTCGTTTCGCGCAGCGCCGATACCGGCCCCATCGGCGCACGCTCCATCGCCCAGATCACGATCCCGTATGCGAGCGCCGCGCACACGCCGCCGCATGCGGCCTTCGCCGTTTCACCGACATCCTGCGCGAGCCGCAGCGGCCCCGCCCGCAGCCGGTAGTACGCGGCCATCAGCAAGCCGGTCAGCACGAACATCCACGCCGTATAGCCGACCGTGCTGCCGCTTTCCCGCACGCCGATCCCGTCGACCACGCTGTACGCGGCGATCGATACGCCGGTGGCGAACGCAGTCGGCAGCACCTGCGTCATCCGGTGCCGCGCGCCGCGTCCGCGCTCCAGCCCGATCGTCATGATGCCGGCGCAGATCAGCACGAGCCCGCCTTGCGCACCCGCGTTCAGGCGCTCGCCCGCGAACGCCGCCGCGCCCAGCGTGACGAGCAGCGGCGCGGTGCCGCGTGCGACCGGATACGCGACGCTCAGGTCGCCGTGCTCGTAAGCGCGCACCAGCAGCAGCGTATAGACGACGTGGAGCACCGCCGATGCGACGACGCAGGCCCAGCTCGCGGGCGTGATCGGCGCGGCGGCCGGCAGGAACAGCAGCGCGAACAGCCCGATCGCGATCTGCAGCACCGTGGCCGAGCGCAACCGGTCGCCGCTGCTGCGCACGAGCGCATTCCACGACGCATGCAGGAAGGCGGCGCACAGGACGGCAAACAGAACGGGAATCGGCACGTTGAGTACTCGCTGACGGCCGGCAACGCGAAATCGTCGCCGCGGGCCAACCATCGTATGAATGCGTCACACGATTGTCAAAAAAAGAACGCGGCCCGGCACCCCGCGAACCGGCCCGCCGCGCGCTGCCGCCCGCCCCGCGCGGCATGCACGACCGTGACCGTGCCCGCCGCCCAATGTGTCGCCCAGGTTGCATCCGCGTGGCCCCTTTCCGCTTTCTTTCGCGCCGCGTCGCGCCGTAATGGAATCGATACCGCGGCGCAACCGTCGCGAAACCGGTCCGCCCCCATATCTTCATACCGAACTGCTTCAATGCCGGTGCTTTATCGCGTTCCGCGCCGGACCGACACGGCGACGGGGTCGATCTTCACCGTCGAAAGCCTACCTGGAGTTTCCCGATGTTCCGTCAAGCCTTGCTCGTCACCGCCTGCGCAGCCGCGGCGCTTGCGCTGTTCGCCTGCGGCGGCAGCGACGATCCCACGTCGACGCCCGCCGTGTCGTCGCAGGACGCGCTGCAGACCGCCACGCCGATCAAGCACGTCGTCGTGATCTACGGCGAAAACGTGTCGTTCGACCACTACTTCGGTACCTACCCGAACGCGTCGAACCCGTCCGGCGAACCGGCCTTCAACGCGAAGCCCGGCACGCCGGCGATCAACGGGCTGACGGGCACGCTGCTCACCGCGAACCCGAACTTCACGAACACGGCCAACGGCACCGACGCCGCGAACCCGTTCCGCCTCGACCGCACGCAGGCCGCGACCGCCGACCAGAACCACGCGTACACGGCCGAGCAGCAGGCCGAGGACAACGGCCTCGCCGACCTGTTCCCGAAATACACCGGCAAGGGTTCGTCCGGCGGCGCCGGCGCATTCGGCACGAAGGGCCAGGTGATGGGCTACTTCGACGGCAACACCGTGACCGCGCTGTGGAACTACGCGCAGCGCTTCGCGATGAGCGACAACGCGTACACGACGGTCTACGGCCCGTCGACGCCGGGCGCGCTGAACGTCGTGTCGGGCCAGACCAACGGGATGCAGATCGTCAAGACGTCGAAGCAGCCGTCGACGCTCGCCGCCACCTCGTACTACATCAACGACGGCCAGGGCGGCTTCACGATGATCAACGACGTCGACCCGGGCTTCGACGTGTGCTCGAGCACGACCGACCAGGCGATGATGAGCGGCAAGAACATCGGCGACCTGCTGAACGGCGCGAAGATCACGTGGGGCGGCTTCATGGGCGGCTTCAACCTGTCGACGACCAACAGCAACGGCACGACCGGCTGCAGCCGCAGCACGGTCGCCACCGCCGTGAACGCCGCGACGACCGACTACATCCCGCACCACAACTGGTTCCAGTACTACGCGTCGACCGCGAACCCGCAGCACACGCGCCCGAGCGCGGTCGCGGCGATCGGCTCGAGCTTCGAAGCCGACGGCAAGACGGCCGAACCGGCGAACCACCAGTACGACACCGACGACTTCTTCGCGGCCGTGAAGGCCGGCAACTTCCCGTCGGTCAGCTTCCTGAAGGCGCCGGCCGCGCAGGATGCGCACGCCGGCTACTCGGATCCGCTCGACGAGCAGGCGTTCGTGACGAAGGTCGTCAACTTCCTGCAGCAGCAGCCGGACTGGCAGAACACGGCCGTGATCGTCACCTATGACGACTCGGACGGCTGGTACGACCACGCGTACACGGCACCGACCCGTGCGTCGTCCGACGCGGTCGACCAGGTGAACGGCAACGGCAAGTGCGGCTCGGGCGGCACCACCGGCGTGAACGGCGGCACGGTGAACGGCCGCTGCGGCCCGGGTGTGCGCATCCCGCTGGTCGTGATCTCGCCGTACGCGAAGCAGAACTACGTCGACCACACGTTGATCGACCAGGCGTCCGTCGTGCGCTTCATCGAGGACAACTGGCTCGGCGGCCAGCGCATCGGCGGCGGTTCGTTCGATGCGACGGCCGGCGACCTGCGCGGGCTGTTCGACTTCTCGTCGAAGCCGAACACGACGCCGCTGTATCTCGATCCGGCGCAAGGCACCGTGCTGAGCGCGGCGCCGTCGATCTGACCGGCATCGCGTAACCGGCAGAAGCAAAGTAGTAGGCCGGCGCGTCGTGCGCCGGCCGTTTCCATTTGACGCGCCGCTTTCACACGGTGCCCGATTTTCGACCGACAGCATGACAGCCCGTCCCGCGTTTCCCTCTCCCGACGCCGCCGGCGCCGCAGCGCCGCGTTCCCCTGCCCGCGTGCTGCGCCGCGCGGCGTTCGCGCTCGGCATGGCCGTGCTCGGTTACGGCGCGTTCGCGATCGCGTTTCCGGCCCGTACGCCGGCGGCGATCGGCGACGTCGTCGCCGGCTGGACGGGTGCGAATCCGCATCCGGTCGTGCTGCAGCGCCCGGCCGCGCAGCCGCTGTCGGCGGTCGCGCAACTCGGGCGCGCACTGTTCGCCGATCCGTCGCTGTCGGCCTCCGGAAAGCAGTCGTGCGCGTCGTGCCACAGCCCCGATCATGCATACGGCCCGCCGAACGGGCTCGACGTGCAGCCGGGCGGCCTCGCGATGACGCAGCAGGGCTACCGCCCGCCGCCGTCGCTGATGTACCTGTATCGCCAGCCCAACTTCAGCATCGGCCCCGATGCCGGCGAAAACGACGCCGCGCCGAGCGTCGCGCAGCAGGCGGCATCCGCGGCCGGCGTCGTCAAGGCGCAGAAGGTGGCCGGCACGTCGGCCGCGCCGCAGTTGGTGCCGCAGGGCGGGATGTTCTGGGACGGCCGCGCCGATACGTTGCAGCAGCAGGCGTTCGGGCCGCTGCTGAATCCGGTCGAGATGGCCAATGCGAGCATCGACGATGTCGCGCGCAAGCTCGCGCAGTCGCCGCATCGCGCGCAGTTCGAGCAGCTGTTCGGGCCGCGTGTGTTCTCCACGCCGCAGCTCGCGGTGTCGGAGGCGACGTTCGCGATCGCGCGCTATCAGGTCGAGGATCCGTCGTTCCATCCGTACAACAGCAAGTACGATCGCTGGCTCGAAGGCCGCGCGCGCCTCACGCAGGCAGAGTTGCGCGGGCTGAAGCTCTTCAACGATCCGGACAAGGCGAATTGCGCCGGCTGCCACCTGTCGAAGCCCGGCAAGGACGGCTTGCCGCCGATGTTTACCGACTACCAGTACGAGGCGCTCGGCGCGCCGCGCAACAAGGCGCTCGCGCAGAACCGCAACCCGGCGTTCTACGATCTCGGCGTGTGCGGGCCGTTCCGCGCGGACCTGAAGGACCAGACGCAGTACTGCGCGATGTTCCTCACGCCGACGCTGCGCAACGCGGCGACGCGCCATGTGTTCTTCCACAACGGCGTGTTCCATACGCTCGACCAGGTGATGGCGTTCTACAACGAGCGCAGCATCTCGCCGCAGAAGTTCTATCTGCGCGGCGCGGACGGCAAGGTCGACGTGTACGACGACATCCCGGCGAGGTACCGCGCGAACGTCGACGTGACGGATGCGCCGTTCGACCGCAAGCCCGGCGACCAGCCCGCGATGACCGAGCAGGACATCAAGGATATCGAAGCGTTTCTCGGCACGCTGACCGACGAGCCGGCACGCTGACGGCTGGCCCGCCGCCGCTTTTGGTCAGCGCTGCGCGCGAATGCAGAGGAACGCCGGCGCCAGCGACAGCTCCGCATGGAGCCGCTCCGACACGGCCTTCATCTCGGGCAGCGGCGTCGGTTCGACGAACCGGTCGAGCCGCCAGCCGGCGTCGGCGAGCGCGTTCAGGATGTCGGCAAGCGGCCGGCGCCACGCTTCGACATAGGGCTTCGGTTCGCCGAAACCCGACCAGTGGAAGCCGAAACGGCTCGTATCGAAGTACGTGGCGTCCCCGCGTGTACGCTCGTCCATCCAGTCGCGCATCGGGTGCGCCATCGAGAACACGAGCGTCCCGCCGAGCCGTGCGACGCGTCTGAATTCACGCAGCGTCGGGGCGAGGTCGCGCACGTAGTCGAGCGCGAGCGAGCACAGCACCTTGTCGACCGACGCGTCGGGCAGCCATGCGAGCGGCGCCTCCAGGTCGCCCTCCACGACGTCGACCGTGAGGCCTGCGCAGCGCGTTTGCGCGAGCGCGACCATCTCGGGCGTGATGTCGAATGCGTGGACGGTCGCGCCGTGGCGCGCGAGGTGCGCGCTGCAGATGCCGGGCCCGCAGCCGGCGTCGAGCACCGTCAGGCCGTCGACGTCGCCGAGCAGTGCCATCGTTGTCGGACGCTCGTAGAGTGCGTTGTGCGCCTTGGTCGGCGCGATGTCCGCGTAGCGTTGCGCGAAGCTCGCGTAAGCGCGGCGGGCGGGAGGTTCGGTCGGATCGGTCATGCGGCGTCCGTCGGTGGAAAGGCGGCAGGCCGATTCTGCCCGATCGGACGATGGATGGCGACCCGCCCTCGCACCGGCGTCAGGACAGGCTGTCGAGCAGCCGATACCACGCGACCCCGGCCGCGATATAGAAGCGCTGCAGCCCGTGCAATGGAATCGGCCGGATCTGCGTGACCCGGAACGGCAGCGGCAGTTGCGCATCGCCCGACAGATGCGCGGCCAGATGTTTGCCGAGCGTCGTCGCCATTGCGATACCGCGACCGTTGTAGCCGAGCGCGATCGTCACGCCCGGCGCGGGCTCGTGCACGTGCGGCAGGAAATCCGCGGTGATCGCGACGCGCCCCGCCCAGCGGTATTCGAACCGGACGCCCTTCAGTTGCGGATACAGCAGCGTCGTCGCGCGCTCGAGATGGCGCCAGTCACCCGGCGCACGCGGTTCGGCGAACGGGCCGCGGCCGCCCATCAGCAGGCGCCCGGCGGCGTCACGGCGGAAGTACAGCAGCAGACGCCGCGCATCCGATGCGACCTCGCCGCCGGAGAGGATGTCGCGACCAAGCTCCGGCGCGAGCGGTTCCGTCGCGACGATGAAACTGTTCGCGGCGATCACCGACTGGCGCAAGCCGGGCCACAGCCCGTCCGTATAGCCGTTGGTCGCGATCACGACGCGCTGGGCGGACAGCGTCGCGCCGCCCGACGTCGCGATCCGCCAGCGGCCGTCGACGCGTGTCAGCCCGACGGCGCGGGTCGAGCCGTGCACGACGGCCCCGCTCGCCTGCGCGGCGCGCACCAGGCCGCGCGTATAGCTGAGCGGCTGCACGCTGCCCGCGCGGCGATCGATCCAGCCGCCCGCATACGCATGCGTGCCGAGCCGCCGCGCGACGTCGTCGCGGCCGAGCACCTCGACCGGCGCACCGCGCGCGGCCCATTGCTGCGCCCGGCGCGCGACCGTGTCGAGCATCGCGGCGGTCGGCGCCGGCTGGATCCAGCCGTGGCGACGCGCATCGCAGTCGATCGCGTGCCGCGCGATCAGGTCGAACACGGTGTCGGCCGCGCCGCCGACGATGCCGGCAAGCTGCTCGCCGGCCGCATCGCCGAACCGGCGCACCAGTTCGTCCGGGTCGTATTTCAGCCCGGGAATCACCTGCCCGCCGTTGCGGCCCGACGCGCCCCAGCCCGGCTGCGCGCCGTCGATCACGCGAACGTTCACGCCGCGCTCGGCCAGGTGAAGTGCGGTCGACAGGCCGGTGAAACCGGCGCCGACGATCGCCACGTCGCACGATACGGACGCGTCGAGCGCGGGCGTATCGGGTGCCGGCGCGGCGGTCGCCGCCCATAGCGAATCCGGCCACGGCGAGTCGGGCCATCCGGGTGCCGCGTTCGTTGCACTCATGTTCGATCCGGGTTGTCGGCGCCGTCCGACGCCAGCAGGCGGCGCAGGAATTCCTGCGTGCGGGGATGCGTCGGCTGCGTCAGCACGGCGCGCGCCGGCCCGCTTTCGCAGATGGTGCCGTCGTGCAGGAAGCACACGCGATCGGCCACCTCGCGTGCGAACGCCATCTCGTGCGTGACGACCACCATCGTCATTCCGTCGCGGGCGAGCCCCCGCATCACGCCGAGCACTTCGCCGACGAGTTCGGGGTCGAGCGCCGACGTCGGTTCGTCGAACAGGATCGCCTGCGGCTCCATCGCGAGCGCGCGTGCGATCGCGACGCGCTGCTGCTGGCCGCCCGACAGCTCCGACGGATACGCATTCATCCGGTGCGCGAGCCCGACCTTGTCGAGCAGCGCGCGGGCCTGCTCGCGCGCTTGCTCGGCCGGCCTGCGACGCACGTGCACCGGCCCTTCCATCACGTTCTCGAGCGCCGTGCGGTGCGCGAACAGGTTGAAGCGCTGGAACACCATGCCGACGCGCATCCGGAGCTCGTGGATGCGCTTCGAATGTGCGTCGACCTTCACGCCGTCGATCGTGATCGCCCCTTCGTCGTAGGTCTCGAAACCGTTGATACAGCGCAGCACGGTCGACTTGCCGGAACCGGACGGCCCGATCAGGCACACGACTTCACCCTGCTGCACGTCGAGGCTCACGCCCTTCAGCACCGCGTGTTGCTGAAACCGCTTGTGTATCGATTCGATCCTGATCATGCGCCCCTCCTCAGTGCGAGCCGCTTGCCGAGCCGGTTCACGCCGAACATCAGCGGCAGGCCGAGCGCGAGATACAGCAGCGCGACGAGCGTGTAGACGCTCATGTTCTGGAACGTCGACGACGCGATCAGCTGGCCGGCACGCGTGATTTCCGCGACCGTGATCGTCGACGCGACCGATGAATCCTTCAGCAGCATCACGAGCGTATTGCCGTACGGCGGCAGCGCGATGCGGAACGCCTGCGGCAGCACCACGCGCCGCATGATCATCGGGCCGCGCATGCCGATTGCGTGCGCGGCTTCGATCTGGCCGCGATCGATTGCCTCGATGCCGGCGCGGAAGTTCTCGGCCTGGTACGCCGAATACGCGATGCCGAGGCCGAGCACGCCGGCCTGGAACGCCGACAGTTGCACGCCGAGATCGGGCAGCACGAAGTACATGTAGAACAGTTGCACGATGATCGGCAGCCCGCGGATCACGTTGACGATCGTGCTGCCGGCCGTCGACACCGCCCGGTTGCGCGACACTTTCATCAGCGCGAGGATCAGTCCGAGCACCGAGCTGAGCACGAACGCGCATGCCGTGATCTCGACGGTGATCACCGCGCCCTTCAGCAGGATCGGCAGGAAATCGATCGCGTTCTGAAAAAACATGAGGTCTCCTATGCGACGCCCGAACGGCGCGCCGCGGTGGATGCCCGCGACGCGCGGGCGATGCCGGACGGGAATCGGGCGCCGGTGCTCAGCTCATGTGCCACTTCTGCAGGATCTGCTGCAGCGTGCCGTCGCTCTTCATCTTGCGGATCGCGCCGTTGAGCTGTTCGAGCGTCGCGTTGTCGCCTTTGCGCACGATGAAGCAGACCTGCCCCTTCACCACGCTCTGGTATTCCGGCACGAGCCGCACCTGGCGATTGACGCCGTGCTCGATCTGGTAAGCGACGATCGGCTGGTCGGCGAAGCCGGCCTTGATGCGCCCGAGTGCGACGTCGCGCATGATGTCGGCGATCGAATCATAGGTCCGGACTTCCTTGAAGATGCCCTTCTTGTTGAGCGCATCGACGAACGCGGTGCCGACCTGCGCGCCGACCACCTGCCCGTTGAGATCGTCCATCGACGTATAGCGGCCCGGATCGTCGGCCTTCACGATCAGGCCTTCGCCGAACGAGTAGACGGTGTCGGAGAAATCGACGACCTGCTGGCGCGCAGGCGTCTTCAGCATCGCGGCCGAGATGATGTCGATCTTCTGCGTGGTGAGCGACGGGATCAGCGCCGAAAACACGGTCTGCTGCACGTCGACGCGAAACCCGGCCGACTTCCCGGCCGCGGTGATCGCATCGACCATCATCCCCTGGATCGAATTGCTCTTGACGTCGAGAAACGTGAACGGCACGCCGGTGGCCGTCGCGCCGATCTTCAGCGTGGGCTCGGCCGCAACGGCGCTCGCCGAAGCCGTCGAGAGTGCGATACAGGTGGCGAAACCGGCGGCCAGTGCGCCGAACCGCTTGATGAACGAAACCATGACGTCTCCTTCTCGATTAACCCGGTGCGTCGGCCGGCCGCTGATCGACACTGCGACGATGACCCGATCTTAAAACGAATCAAAAATATCGCAAAAAGATTTTTGCGTATCGATATTCGATACGATAGGATGCGATATCGAATCGATCACGCCCCTCGCCATGGAAACGTCACCCGATCAATCAAACGATCTGCTGTTCAATCAGTCGCTGGAAAAAGGGCTCAACGTGCTGCGCGCGTTCAGCGCGAAGCGGCGCACGATGACGCTGGCGGAAGTGGCCGACGCGGCAGGGATCACGAAAAGCTCCGCGCAGCGGATGGTCTATACGCTCGAGCAGCTCGGTTACATCCGCAAGCATCCGGTCACGCGGCGTTTCCAGCTCACGCCGCACGTGATGCGGATCGGCTTCAACTATCTCGCGGCCGATACGTTGATCGACGTCGCGAATCCGTTCCTGTCCGAGCTCACGAACCTGACCGGCGAGACCACCAATCTCACCGAGCCGGACGACGACGAAATGGTCTACGTCGCGCGTTTCGTATCGACGAAGTTCGTGCCGATCCACATGCCGATCGGCAGCCGTATCCCGATGTACTGCACCGGCAGCGGCCGTGCATTCCTGAGCGCGTTGCCGCCGCAGGAAGCGCGTGTGCGGCTCGACGGCATGGTGCGTACGCCGCATACGCCGCGTACGGTCACGGCGCTCGACGAACTCGTCGCATTGCTCGACGGTGCACGGCGCGAAGGCTACGCGACCAACCAGGAAGAATTGTTCATCGGGGACATGTCGATTGCCGCGCCCGTGCTCGGCAGCCAGGGGCAGCCGGTCGCGGCCGTGCACGTGGTCGCGCCGACGAGCCGCTGGACGTTCGACGATGCGCGCCGCAAGCTCGCGCCGGCGGTGATCGACTGCGCGCGCGGAATCAGCAATTCGATCCGGACGCTTGAATAGCGTCGGCGAAACGGCATCGGGCGCGCCGTTGCATTGCGCAACGGCGTCTTATCGCTACTGCGGCTTCGGCGAATGCTCGATCCGATAGGTGCTGTTCGGGCGTAATACGTGCTGCTTCGCGGCGGCGTCCAGTTCCTTGCCGTGATATAGATCGATGCACTTCAGCGGCGCAGCCCGCGCGCCGCAGCCTGTGCCGAGGAGGGCTACCGGGTCGCCGTCACCGGCGTGGCGACGGCCGCGGCCGCCCCGAGCCGTCCCTCCACCACGCACTGCGCGAACCGGTACGCAACCAGCGAGCCCGCCACGGCCAGCAGCATCGGCACCAGGCTGTCGTGATTCGCGCGCGTGAATTCGAGCAGCAGCACGACGGCCGTGATCGGCATCTGCATCGACGCGGCGAGGAACGCGGTCGCGCCGACCAGCGCGCATCCGCCGATCGACGCGCCCGGCCACACGAGGCTCCACATCCCGCCGAGCACGACGCCGAGCAGCGCGCCGTTCGCGAGACCGGGCGTCAGCAGCCCGCCCTCCGCCCCCGCGCGCAGGCTGCCCGCCTCGATCGCCACCTTCAGAACGAGCAGCGTCGCCGCGAGCCCGATCGTCAGCGTGCCGTCGAAGCCCATCGAAGCCGGCCCCTTGCCGTTGCCGAGCAGTTGCGGAAAGCGCATCGCGAGCACGCCGATCACCGCGAAGTTGACCAGCGCGAGCACCGGCAGCAGCCGGCCCTTCGGCGCGTCGGCCCGTGCGCGGCTCGTGAGCCGCACGAAGCCGTACGCGGCGAAACCGAACAGCGGCCCGCAGACGATCGACCACGCGACGAGCGGCGTACTCAGCACGAACGCAGGCACCGTGTACTGATGTTCGTTGCCGAGGCCGATCCATGCGACGGCCGCCGCGATCGCCGAGGTGACGACGGCCACCACCAGCGCGCGCAGTTCGAACGTGCCGAGCAGCACTTCGAGCACGAACACCGCACCGCCGAGCGGCACGTTGTAGACGGCCGCGAGCCCGGCACCCGCGCCGCACGCGACCATCAGCCGGCAGTCGGCGGGCGTCAACCCCGCGCGGTGCGCGAACTGCCCGGCCAGCAGCGAGCCGATCTCGCGCGGCGCGACTTCGCGGCCGAGCGGCGAACCGAGCGCAACGGTGACGATCTGCAGCAGCGCGTGCACCGTCGTGCTGACGAACGGCATCCGCGGATCGGCGGCACGCACGGCACGGCGGATGCTGACGAGCGGCCGGCCGTAGCGGTACAGCGCCCACCAGCCGCCGCCCGCGACCAGCCCGCAGACGACGAGCACCGCGAGCCGGCGCAGCGGGTCGGCCTGGCTCACGCCGGTAAGGAAGCTCTCGATGCCGACCACGTGCGCGAGGCTGTAGTCGTACGCGACGTGCTGGATCGCGTGCAGCAGCAGCGCGAGCAGCATCCCACCGACACCCGCGCCGACGCCGGTCAGGATCGTGACGGCAGCCATCCGCGCGAACGGACTGGCGGACGGCGAGGAAGACACGGGAGCAGACGGAAGATCGAGGCGCATGAGGTCGGCGGACGATGATCGACAAGACGGCGCGCACCATGCACGCCGCCGTCAGGACCGCATCGTAGGCGTCGATCTCTCATGAGACAAACGTATTTTTCTGATCAACTCATGCATTCAGCGCATACAAGAAAGACGGCAGTTCCCGACGGGGGCGTGCCGCCGTGCGCCGCCGTCGCCGCATTCGCGTCACTCCGGATACGTGACGCGCTCCGGCTCGCGCCGCATGATCACCTTCCCGTGGCGCACCGACAGCGTGGCCTTCACCTGCCGGCGCACGGCTTCATAGTCGCTGTCGGCATCGAGCACGACCAGGTTCGCCGGCCGCCCGACCGCGATCCCGTAGCCGTCGCCGAGATGCATCGTCGTCGCGCTGTGATCGGTCACGAAGTCGAGGCAGCGCTGCAGGTCCTGGTAGCCCATCATGTGGCAGATGTGCAGGCCGGCGTCGAGCACGCGCAGGATGTTGCCGTTGCCGAGCGGATACCACGGATCCTTGATCGAATCCTGTCCGAAGCACACGTTCAGGCCCGCGCGATCGAGTTCCGCGACACGCGTGAGCCCGCGCCGCTTCGGAAACGTGTCGAAGCGCCCCTGCAGATGAATGCTCTCGGTCGGGCACGACACGAAGTTCAGGCCCGCGCGCTTCAGCAGCCGGAACAGCTTCGAGCAATACGCGTTGTCGTACGAGCCCATCGCGGTCGTGTGGCTCGCGGTCACGCGCGCGCCCATGCCGCGCACGCGCGCCTCTTCCGCGAGGACTTCCAGAAAGCGCGAATGCGGATCGTCGGTCTCGTCGCAGTGCACGTCGACAAGGCAGCCGGTGCGCTCGGCCAGCTCCATCAGGAAGCGGATCGAGCTGACGCCCTGCTCGCGCGTGTTCTCGAAATGCGGGATCCCGCCGACAACGTCCGCGCCGAGTTCGATCGCCTGCGTCATCAGCGCGCGGCCGCCGTCGAACGACTCGATGCCTTCCTGCGGAAACGCGACGATCTGCAGGTCGATCAGCCCGCGCGCCTCGTCCTTCACTTCGAGCATCGCCTTCAGCGCGGCCAGCGTCGGATCGGTGACGTCGACATGGGTGCGCACGTGCTGGATGCCGTGATCGCGCAACATGCCGATCGCCGCATGCGCGCGCGCCTTCGTGTCCTCGTGCGTGATCGTCGCCTTGCGCTCGGACCAGCGCTCGATGCCCTCGAACAGCGTGCCGCTCATGTTCCAGGCCGGCTCGCCGGCCGTGAGCACCGCATCGAGATGGATATGCGGTTCGACGAGCGGCGGAATTGCGAGACGGCCGCCCGCATCGACATCGCCGGCGCCGACCGATGTGACCGGCGCGGCCTGCGCGTCGATCCGCGCGATCCGGTCGCCGTCGATGCCGATCGTGAACAGCCCGTCGCGGCCGCGCAGGCGTGCATTGAAGAGGTTCATGGTGGGTCCAGGCGTCATGCGGCGTCAGCGCGCCGCGTGGTGGGGAAAAACCGGCTCCTGCGATGCGTGCCGCGCTTATTTGAAATCCTCGATCGTCAGGCCGGTCGCCGCGCTCATCTCGTCGTTCGTCACGTCGCGCACGTGCTTGCCGAACGTCCACACATGCCGGCCGGGATCGCGCGCGCGATACATGCGATCGCCGTAGAACTGGTCGGCCGGCGCCTGCAGGATCTCCGCGCCGGCCGCACGTGCGCGTTCGCAGTGCGCGTCGATGTCGGCGTCGTCGGGAAGATGCACGTGGACGTGCTGCGTGTTCCGGTTGCCCGTGTCCTGCGGCGACGCGATGAAGTCGGCCCACGCGCCGCCGATCATGACGAGCCCGTCGCCGAATCTCATTTCGGCGTGCGCGATGTCGCCTTCCGGCGTGGTGACGACCAGCGCGCGCTCGAAGCCGAATGCGCGTTCGAGCCACGCGAGCGCGGCTTTCGGGTCGCGGTAGCACAGCGCGGCACTCAAGGAAGGACGGCGCGGCGTGGTCATCGGGGGCTCCGGATCTCGGCAATGGTCTGCCCATTCTCCACGCGCGCGGCGCGGCGATCAACTCCCGCGCCGGCGACGCGCGTGTTGTCAATGCGCGACACGGCATGCGCGGCCGCCCGACCGCTCGCGTCGCGCCGTCGGCGAAAACGCACGCCGTCCGGCCTCCGGACCGATTTGTGAACGCCGTGTGACGCACTCTTGCGCAACTCGCAACGGTGTACTCGCGCGCCTGCGGCCGGAATCGCGCGACCCCGCCCCTACACTTGCGCCGAACTTTGGTCACCCGTCCCACACGCAGGAGCTGTTACATGCACAAAACGAACAAAACCCTGATTGCCGCCGCATCCGCCGCCGCACTCTTCGCCCCGCTCGCGCACGCCCAGAGCTCGGTCACACTGTACGGCCTGATCGACGCCGGCATCGCTTACACCAACAACGCCGGCGGCGCATCGCTGTGGCGCATGACCTCCGGCACGGTCAACGGCAGCCGCTTCGGCCTGCGCGGCACGGAAGATCTCGGCGGCGGCCTGAAGGCGCTGTTCGTCCTGGAGAACGGCTTCAACGTGAACAACGGCGCGCTCGGGCAGGACGGCAAGCTGTTCGGCCGCCACGCGTATGTCGGCCTGACCAGCAGCGGCTACGGCACGCTGACGCTCGGCCGCCAGTACGACACGATGGTCGACTTCGTCGCGCCGCTGTCCGCGACGGCCGGCGACTTCGGCGATACCGGCTTCGCGCATCCGTTCGACAACGACAACCTGAACCACTCGGTGCGCATCAACAACGCGGTGAAGTACACGAGCGACACGATCGCGGGCTTCAAGGTCGGCGCGCTGTACGGCTTCTCCAACTCGACGAACTTCGCCGGCAACCGCGCGTACAGCGTCGCGGCAAGCTACACGAACGGCCCGCTGAAGCTGGCCGGCGCGTACCTGCAGATGAACGGCACGAAGGGCTCGACGAGCGCAAGCCCGGGCGCGACCGACGTGGCCGAAGCGAAGAGCGTGAGCCAGGGCGGCTGGTCGGTGGGCGCGGACCGCATGCGCTCGTACGGCGGCGGTGTCAGCTACGTGTTCGGTCCGGCGACGGTCGGCTTCGTCTATACGCGCTCGCAGTACGACAACTCGGGCTCGTTCGGTTCCACCGGCCAGGTCGCGTTCAACAACTACGACGTGAACGTGCGCTATGCGGTGACGCCGGCCGTCAGTCTCGGCGCGGCCTACGTGTACACGGACGCCAGCGTGTCGAACCCGGACAGCAAGCACGGCACCGATCCGAAGTGGCATCAGGTCGACCTGCAGGCCGTGTACAAGCTGTCGCGCCGCACCGACCTGTACGCGGAAGCGATGTACCAGCACGCGTCGGGCCGCGGCTACCAGGCCTTCATCAACACGTCGGGCGGCGCCTCGAGCACCGCGAACCAGATCGTCGGCACGATCGGCATGCGCACGCGGTTCTGAGTTCCGCGCCGCGTGAGCGCCCGTCGCCCGTCCGCCAGGACCCTGTCCTGGCGGACGGGTTCGCGCGCTGTGGGCGACCTGCACCAATGTTGTTCCATCTGGAGAGCTGCCTGCCCGGAATCGGGGTTTTTGTGCGCGCGTGTGCTGCATAGACTGGCATCGACGGTTCGGATCGCGCGCCGATCACCGGACCGGCCTCACACCCCGTCTACTGGAGAACATCGTGAAATCGCTCGTCGTTACCGCCGCCGCTGCCGTCCTGCTTGCCGCACCGGCCCTGTCGTTCGCTCAGTCCGCCAAGGCGCCCGTCACGCGCGCACAGGTGCTGCAGGAGCTCTACGACCTCGAATCGGTCGGCTACAACCCGTCGCTCGGCGACGCCGGCAATTATCCGGACGACATCATGGCCGCGCAGGAACGCCTGGCAGCAAAACGGCTCGCCGAGCACAAGGCCGCGCAACGCGCATATGGCCCGGCCGGTGCGGGCGCAACGGAATCGGGCGTGGCGGCAAAGCCCGCGCTGTAAAGACACGCAGCAACGCCGCACCCGCGTGACATGCGTCCCGCGGGCACGGCGGAAATCGCGCGAACCGGTCCGTCACGATGGATGCGGCCGGACAGCGTGCCGTCCGGCACGCGGCCATCTCGTCCTGGATTCGCGCTCGGGCTGCCTGATCAGGCAGCCTGCGGCTCGCGGTCGATCGCGTTCAGCATCTCGACGTCGCGGGCGATCATCCCCGGCACCTGCGCACGCAGCATCTCGACCCAGGTGCGCACCTTCGCGTCGATGAAGCGGCGCGACGGATACAGCGCATACACGTTCATCTTCTGCAGGATGTGCCCGGGCAGCACGCGCACGAGCGTACCGTCCTGCAGCGCGTCGATCGCCGCATACAGCGGCAGCATGCCGATCCCGATACCGTCGCGGATCGCGAGCGCAAGCGACTCGGCCGTATTGGTCTGCACCGGCCCGGTGACATGGATCTGCTCGATGCCGTCGGCGCCTTCAAGCACCCATTCGTGGGTCGGGAACGCCGGCGTGCAAAGTGTCAGGCACGCGTGCGCGCCGAGATCCTGCGGGCGGGCCGGCGCGCCGTGGCGCTTCACGTACTCGGGCGACGCGCACAGGATGCTGAAGGTCGAGCCGAGCAGGTGCGACACGAGCTCCGAGTCGGGCAGCGACGATGCGGTCACGACCGCCATGTCGCTCGTGCCGTCGAACAGGTCGGGCATGCGCTGCGACAGCGACAGCTCGATCGACACGTCCGGATATTGCGTGTGGTAGCGCGTGAGCGCGGGCATCACATAGTGATGGCCGACGCTCGCGAAGCTGTGCATGCGCAGCACGCCGGCCGGCCGTTCGTGCGCGCAACTCGCCTCCTCCTCGGCGCGATCGACGTCGGCAAGAATCTGGCGGCAGCGCCGCAGATAGCTTTCGCCGGCCGACGTCAGCGCGAGGCGGCGCGTCGAGCGATTCATCAGACGGGTGCGCAGGCGCGCCTCGAGTTCCGACACCGCGCGCGACATCGCGCCCGTCGTCGAATTCAGCGATTGCGCGGCCGCGGTGAAACTGCCCGTCTCGACGACGCGCGTAAACACCCGCATGTTTTGTAGGGTATCCATTCCTGTGAGCCACCTGTAGCGGAGCCGCTATTTTCCTCCAGCGGATGCGACAGATTGTTACGCGGCCTGCAACTATCGTTTCCCCGTAGCTGCGTTAATGCCCGCGCGCCGCACTCCTACAATCGGCGCCTCACCAGTCGAACGGACCCGTCCGGACGCGCCGCGGCACCGCACGCGCCCCGCTTTTTTTCATGAAGCCACAACCTGCGATCGAGCGACCTTCCATCGAACCGGCCCGATGGAGAACCTGGCTCGATCCGCTCGGCGGCGCCGCGCGCGACTGGGCCGCGACCGACGGGCTGATCTGGCTGCACCTCGCCAAGACCGTGCTCGCCGCGCTGCTCGCGATGGGGATCGCGATGCGGCTCGAGATGTCGCAGCCGCGCACGGCGATGACGACCGTGTTCGTGCTGATGCAGCCGCTGTCGGGGATGGTGTTCGCGAAGAGCTTCTACCGCATGCTCGGCACGGCGGCCGGCCTCGTCGCCGCGCTCGCGCTCGGCGGGCTGTTCGCGCAGCAGCCGGAGCTCTACATGGCCGGCATCACGCTGTGGGTCGGCGGCTGCATCGCGCTCGCGGTGCGCAACCGCCATTTCCGCTGGTACGGGTTCGTGCTCGCCGGCTACACCGCCGCGCTGATCGGCCTGCCCGCGGTAATGACGCCGCAGACGCTGTTCCAGTCCGCGCTCACGCGCGCCGCGGAAGTCGCGCTCGGCATCGCATGCTCCGGCGCGGTCAGCGCGCTGATCCTGCCGCTCAGTTCCGCGAAAGCGCTGATGCGCTCGCTGAGCGCGCGTCATGTGAAGTTCGCGGCATTCGCGGCCGGCGCGCTGTCGGGCGACCTCGCGCGCGGCGACTTCGAGCGGCGCTTCGCCGATTTCGTCGACGAGATCGTCGGGTTCGAGGCCAACCGCGCGTTCGCGTCGTTCGAGGATCCGCACATTCGCGCGCGCAGCCGCCGGCTCGCGCGGCTCAACAGCGAGTTCATGAATGCGTGCACGCGCCTGCATGCGCTGCACCAGCTCGTCAAACGCCTGCGCGCGAACCGGTCGGACGCGGTGCTCGACGCACTCGCGCCGCACATCGATGCGCTCGCGCAGCGGATCACCGCATTGCGCGACGAGCGGCAGCGCGGCGTCACGTCGACCACCGGCGCACTGCTCGAACTGCGCCGCTTTCACGCCGCGTTGCCGAAGGCCGCGCGCGCCTCGCGTCGCGCGATCGAGGATCACGCGGCCGGCGGCCTGCTCGACTTCGACACCGCGATCGAGCTGATGTATCGCTTCATCGGCGAGTATCTCGGCTACGCCGACACCAACGCATCGCTCGATCGCGACGATCACGCGTTCGAACGCTCGGTCACGCACTACGCGGTGAAGACCAATTCGTTCTTCGTCGGCTTCGCGTTCCTGCGCACGCTCGTCGCCGTCGGCGCGATGAGCGCGTTCTGGCTCGCGTCCGAATGGCCGAGCGGCTCGCTCGCCGTGATCGCCACCGCGATCGCGTGCGCGCTGAGCTCGACGTCGCCGCGCGCACCGAAGTTCGTCGCACAGATGGGCGTCGGCGCGGCGTTCGCGACGGCCGTCGGCTACGTGTTCCTCTGCTACGTCTATCCGAACATCGACGGTTTTCCGCTGCTGTGCGCGGCACTCGCGCCGGTGCTCGGCCTCGGCGCGTTTCTCGCGATGCGCCCGGGCCTGTCGGGCTACGGGATCGGCTTCGCGGTGTTCTTCTGCCTGCTCGCGGGCCCCGACAACGCGATCGCGTATACGCCCGAGGTGCTGATCAACAACGGCTTCGCCGTCGTCGTCGCGATGCTCGCTTGCTCGATCGTGTTCGCCGTGGTGTTTCCGACCCACATGCCGTGGCTCACGTCGCGGATCGCGCACGACCTGCGCCGCCAGGTCACGTTCGCGTGCGAAGGCGCGCGCGACGGGCTCGCCGCGCGCTTCCAGTCGAGCACGCACGACCTGATGGCGCAGCTGCGCACGCTGCTCGTCAAGCGCACGCGACAACATCGCGACGCACTGCGCTGGATGCTCTCGACGCTCGAAGTCGGCCACGCGGTGATCGACCTGCGCGACGAGCTGCACGGGTTCTGCGAATCGAAACCGCCGCAGACGCTGCGCTGGACCGCCTCGGTCGACGCGGTGCTGCACGAGCTGCCGCGCTTCTTCGACGATCCGACGCCGGGCCATCATGCGCGCACGCTCAAATCGGTGAACCTGTCGATTCGCGCCGCGCAGCACACGCTGCACGCATGGTACGCGGTGCCCGATGAACGCCACCGCATGCAGCGCATCGTCGGCTGCCTGCACTTCATTCGCAGCGCGCTGCTGGACAAGGATGCGCCGTTCAACCGCCATCGTCATTGAGCGCCGACGAGGGTCGGCGGGAGATCGATGCGTACGCAACGTCACCCTTGTTCCGATTGGAAATAAGCTCTGCACCCGCGGTGATTAATTTCCAGGCAGGGCGAGCCTATAGTTTCCTCACTGCCAGCGAGACTGGCACTGACCCAGGAGAAACCGAAATGAAGCCGCTGCACCTCGCCCTCGTTGCCCTGTCGCTCACCGCCGCCGTCGCGCACGCGCAGAGCGCGCCGGCCGACGTCGCGCAACAACCGGCGAACCGCGCCGAAGCCGTCCAGGCCTCGGGCCGCGTCGATCGTGCGCAATCGAAGCAGGAAGACCCGAACGCATGCGTCGGCCCCGTCAGCTTCTGCAACGTCTACTTCGGCAGCTGAGCATGACGCCGCGTCGTCACGGCCGGGCCCGCCGCGCGCACATCGCACGTATCGCACGTATCGCCTGCGCGCGTGCACGACGAGCCGGCCGATCGCCGCAACGACACTGCCCGCCACGCCGCTTCGATTGAAGCGGCGCATGCCGTTTCAGGCGCCGCGCACCGGCCGCCACCCCACTTCGCGCAACGCATCCAGCAAGCGCGCCTGCCCCAGCCCTTCGACCCGCGCGCCGCGCGACTCGACGTCGCTCCCCGCGACCAGCGCATTCACGATCGCTTCCTCCACTGCTTCCGCCGCGGCGACGAACAGTGCGGAGATGTGGTCGTTGTTCACCATCTTCACGGCCGTCGTCGGCGCGCCCTTGCTGCCGTAGTTCGCGGCGGGCAAGCCGTCGTTCCCCGTTGCGAACGCAAGGAAGATGTCGCCGCTCGAATCCTCGGTGCCGCCGCCGACGCGTGCCAGCCCGACGCTCGCACGCTGCGCGAGGCGCGTGCATTGATGCGGCAGCAGCGGCGCGTCGGTCGCGATCGTGACGACGATCGAACCCATCCCGGCCTCGCCCTGCCCGTCGGGCGCGCGAAACGGCGAAGGCACGTGCCGCAGCACGTCGCCGACCGGATAACCGGCCACGCGCAGCATCTCGCGCACGCCGTAGTTCGCCTGCACGAGCGCGCCGACGGTCCAGCCGCCCGCGTCGGCCGTCACCACCCGCGACGCGGTGCCGATGCCGCCCTTGAACTCGTGGCAGATCATGCCGGTGCCGCCGCCGACGCCGCCTTCGGCGACCGGCCCCGACTGTGCGGCGGCCAGCGCGCGCAGCACGTGCTCGGCGCGCACGTGCTGCCCCCAGATGTCGTTGAGCAGGCCGTCGTAGGTTTCCATCACGACCGGCATGCACCAGTACACGCGGCCGGCCGCCGCCTCGCGTTCGTTCGCGACCAGCGCATCGCGCACCGCGCCGACGCTGTGCGTGTTCGTATAGGCGATCGGCGTCGTCAGCAGGCCGGCTTCGCGGATCCATTCGAGCCCGGTCGCGTCGCCGTTGCCGTTCAGCACATGGACGCCCGCGAAGCACGGCGAATCGTGCGCGGCACCCGCGCGCGGCTCGATCACGGTCACGCCGGTGCGGATCGATGCATCGCCGTTCTCGACGTTCAGCGTGCAATGTCCAACCCGCACGCCCGGTACGTCCGTGATCGCGTTGAAGCGGCCCGGCGTGCCGAGTCCGATGCGGATGCCGAGATCCCTCGTGCGCATGATGCAATTCCTCCAGTCTTTCAATGGTTCAGTGTGTGTCGGGTGGTTCAGAGCGAGCGGAACGCATCGCTGTGGCGGGCCCAGACCGCATACATCGCGAGCGCGGCCACCAGCAGAGCGCCGATGATGATCAGGTCGGTCGGCTTGGTCGCCGTCGCCAGCGTCGTGTAGAGCGTGTATGCGGCACCCGCGACCGCGACGAGCGGCGTCACGGGCCACAGCGGCATCCGGTAATGATGCTCGACGTCGCGGCGCACGAGCCGGCTCGCGAGCGCGGCCAGCCCGATGACCAGGTAGATCAGCAACAGCAGGTCGACCGTGAACGCGGTCAGCTCGTCGAGACTCGACACGAACACCAGCCCCGACGACGGCACGGCGAGCGCGAGCGTCGCGAGCCACGGCGATTCGAAGCGCGGATGGATCGTCGAGAACGCGCGGTTGCAGGTGCGCGACCAGAGCGCATGGCGGCCGCTGCTGTACAGCAGGCGCCCCATCGTGATCACGATCGCGATGATCGCGTTGAATACCGACAGGAAGATCCCGCCGCTGACCGCGCGCGACACCGCCGGGTTGCTCAGCGAGCGCACGACATAGCCGATCGGGTCGGCGCTCTTCGTCAGTTCCGTCAGCGACGGCGCGCCGAGCACGATCGCGGTGAGCGGAATCAGTTCGACGACGAGGATCACCAGCAGCGAATAGATCACCGCTTTCGCGACGTTGCGGTTGCCGCCGCGCAGGTCTTCCGCGAGATAGGCGGCGGAGCCGAAGCCGTTGTAGCAGAAGATCGCCGTGCCGATCGCGGGCACGATCGCCGCGAGCGTGGCCGGCACCAGCGCATTGCCGCTCGCGACGACCGGCGCGAACAGTGCGTCCGCGCCGCGATGCGGCGAGCCGAAGCCGAGCCCCGCAATCAGCATCAGCACGCCGATCTCGACGACGAGAAACGCGCCGGTGATCCATGCGTTCGTCTTGATGTTCAGCATGCCGAGCACGTAGCTGAGCAACACGATCGTCAACGCGACCGACTGGTTGCTGAAGTGCGTGCCGAGCGCGTTGTTCAGGTAGGGCGCGGCACCGCTTGCGAGCACCGCGGGAATGAACACGCTGACGGACAGCACCGTGATGAAGGTCAGATAGCCGGGCAGCGTGCCGAACACGCGTTTGGCCATCACGTATTCGCCGCCCGCGCTGCGGTGCGCGGCGCTGAGCTCCGCGTAGCAGAGCGCGAACGCGAGCGCGAGCACGCCGCCGAGCAGGAACGACAGCACCGCGCCGCTGCCGGCCTGCTGGATCGCGAACGGCGCGATCACGAAGATCGAGCTGGCGGGCGTCACGCCCGACACGGTGATCATCACCGCGTCGCGCACGCTGAGCGTCTGCGACAACGCGCGCGGCGCGCCTTCCGTGGCAGGCGTCGCTTGCAGCGTGCCCGTCGATTCCGACATCATCGCCATTTCGTTCTCCTGTTGCTTCTGTCCTGCGCTTTTTTGAACACCCATACTCGGGCCCGATTGATTGCGTGGCAGTCTAGGAAGCCAATTTCAGGACCGCTATTCCCCCTTCGTGTTACACCCTTCGGTGGTGATATGGATCGACTCTTCTCCGAAATCGCGATGCACCAGGCGCTCGGCCGCGCGATCGATCATCTCGGCCAGCCGCGCTTCTGGCGTTTCCTGGTGCTGCTGCTCAACGAAATGGTGCCGTTCGACAACGCGCTCGCGACCGCGATCGGCCGCGACGGCGTGCCGCTCGTCCTCGACGAATACGACACGGGCGGCACCGACAGTGCGTCGCCGGTGCCGCTTTACCTCAACGGGTTGTATCTGCTCGATCCGTTCCTGCAGGCCGCGCACGACGGGCTCGCCGACGGCTGCTACCGGCTCGAGGAGGTCGCGCCCGACCTGTTCCGGCAGAGCGAGTATTTCCTGAACTACTTCCGCCACGCGGTCGGCGACGATGAAATCCAGATCCTGCTGCGGCCGAACCCCGACCTGCTGCTGTCGTTGTCGCTCGGCGCGGCCGCGCGCTTCGACGTCGAACCGCTCGGCAAGCTGACGGCCGCGATGCCGTGGGTGCTCGCGACGATCCGGCAGCACTGGCGGCTGGTGGGCGATGCCGCGCGCGTGACACCCGACGACGATCTCGGCGCGCGCGTCGAGCAGGCGCTCGCGCGCTTCGGCGCGGGCGTGCTGACCGATCGCGAGATGTCGATCGCGCGAATGGTGCTGCGCGGCAATTCGTCGAAGGCGATCGCCGAGCGGCTGGCGATTTCACCGGAAACGGTGAAGGTGCATCGGCGGCATCTTTACGCGAAACTCGGGATCTCGTCGCAGCCGGAGCTGTTTTCGCGGTTCATCCAGGCGCTTGGGGAGGATGCGGCGGGGTAAACGCGACACTTCGCCGCGTTACGACAATGCGACGTCCGCCGCCAGCCCGGTCGGCGCGATCGCCACGTGCAGGGCGCGCTCGGGCCGCAACGTCACGTTCAGCGCCGCGCGCGGCGCCGCCATGCCGGGCGGCACGGACAATTCATGGCGCTGCAGGATCATCGCCGCCACCACCGTCATCTCCGTCATCGCCAGATGCTGCCCGAGGCACACGCGCGGCCCCGTGCCGAACGGCATGTATGCGCCGCGCGGAATCGCCGGTGCGTCGTCGGCGAAGCGCTCGGGCCGGAAGGCCCGCGGCTCCGGAAACCATCGTGCATCGTGATGCATCAGCTGAATCGGCAGCATGAACAGCGTCCGCGCCGGAAACTGCCATGCGCCCAGCGCGACCGGCCGCAATGCGCGACGGCTGATCAGGATCGGTGCCGCCGGATACAGGCGCATCGTTTCCTCGAGCGTCTGCGTCAGGTATCGCAATGCGGGGCGCGTGTCGGCGGTCGGCGCACGGCCGCCCAGCACGCGCACGACCTCGTCGCGCGCGGCGGCCTGCGCGGCCGGATTCGCGGCCATGTTCCACACCCACCAGGTCAGCGTGGCCGCGGCCGTCTCGTGGCCGGCCAGGAATGCCGTCATGCACTCGTCGTGCACGGCCCGCAGCGGCCATGCGTACCCGTCGGCACGGTGCAGCCGCAACAGGCGCGACAGCAGGTCGTCCGGCCAGCCGTGCTCCGGCATGTCGAGACGCGCATGCAGTTGCCGGTCGATCAGTCCGTTCAGCACCGCCAGCGCCCGCGCCTTGCCGCGCTTCCACGGCATCCAGTCCGGCGCGCTGGCCGGCTGGTAGAACTCCGCGTTCGCCGCCGCGCCCACCGTGCGCACGGCCTCTTCGGCAACGCGCGCGTGTGCGCCGATCGAATCCGAGAACATCGTGCGCATGATCACGTCCATCGCCAGCGACGTCAGCGCGCTCTCGACCGGCCAGTGTGCGTCGTACGCGGGCCACTGCGCGAGCGCACGACCGGCTGTCGCGGCGATCGACGGCACGAACGCCTGCACCGGTTTCGGCGCGAAGTTCGCCTGCAGCGCGTGCCGCTTGTCGCGCCATGCGTCGCCCTCGGCGACCAGCACGCTGTGCCCGTGAACCCGCGAGAACACGCGGATGCCGCGTTCCCAGCGCACGAACGCATCGTGATGCGTGACCAGCAGCTCGCGCACGAGCGCGGGATCGGTCACGACCACCGCATGTTCGGGCCACATGCGCAGGTGCACGACGTCGCCATGCGCACGCTGCCAGCCTGCGAGCGCGCCGGTCAGGTCGCGCGACATCGCGCGCAGCAGCGGCCAACCCGTCAGGCCGGCTCGCGGCCCCGGCGGCCATACGCCGGGCGGGTGAAGCACGGGAGACGCATCAGCGGCGTCCGCATGAAACGGGCATCGGGAAGAGGATCGTGGGTTCATGCTCCGGATTGTCCGGATCGACACGCTGCCGGTCTTGAACGCAAACGACATCGACACGTGCGGCGCCGGTCCCTATACTCCGGCGTCATGCCCTCCGGTCCGTCTCCGAATCCGTCACCGTGTCCCGATCCGCACGCGCGTGCGCCGCGCGTGCGGTGCGACGGCCGGTCGCCGCCCACGCGGCTGTATCCGCCGCCGGCCGCGCTGCGAGGCGCGGTCGCCGCGATCGTCTGCCGCGACACGCGCGGCTTCGCGTTGAGCGACGCGCAGCGGCTCACGCATTTCCCCGCGTCGCCGATCGTCTGCCTGTCGTGGTATCGCGGCTTCGACGTCGGGCTCGTCCGGTGCACGGACGACGGCCCCGTATGGCGGCCGTTCGGCGCATCGGCGACGCTGTCGGGCAGCCAGTCGATGCCGGTCGCGAGCTGGGCGCCGACGGGCGGACAAGGCGGCATCGTCTGCCTGCATGCCGATGCTGCGCGCGCGCTGTTCGGCGTCGCGCTGCCGGCGATCCACGACACCTTCGTCGACGCACATGCATGCCTCGACGACAGCTGGCGGCCGCTGCTGGATGCGCTCGCCGATGCCGAGCACGACGACGACGCGCTGGCCGCGCTCGACCGACACCTCGCGCCGCGCTGGCATGCGCTGCGCGGCAGCGTGTCGCCGCTGTCGTCGCTGCGCGATGCCGGGCGCAGCTGGGTCGGGCGGCTCGCGTCGATCGCGCGCGAATGGCGGCACACCCACAGCCCGCGCCAGGTGGAACGGCGCATCAAGGCGTACAGCGGGCGCTCGTTGCGCGACTGGCAAATGCTGGTGCGCACCGAAGGCGTGTTCTTCGCCGCGCGCGACCGGCAGGACGCCGGACAACCGGTCGACTGGGCCGCGCTCGCGCTGGACGAAGGGTTCGCCGATCAGGCGCACCTGAGCCGCGCGACGCGGCGCATCACGGGCTTCTCGCCAACCGAGTTCGTGCGGCGCTTCGCCGAGGACGAATCGTTCTGGATGTACCGGCTCTGGGTGTGACCTGCCGCTGCACGTCGCGCGTCAACCGCCCGATTCGATGAACCCGCCATCGGGCGCCTGATGCGGCACGTACCAGCCGAAATACACCTCGGCCTCGACGATCCGGCCGTCGCGGACCCGCAACCGCTCCGCATTCCGGAACCGCCTGCCGGCGGTCGTCGCGGCTTCGTACACGACGAACACGTATTCGCCGTGCACGGCGACGTCGACGAACTCGAAACCGGCGAGCATCGCGCTGTTGGGCCAGCAGCGCGCGAGATACGCGTCGCGATCGAGCCGGTTGTCGAGCGGGCTCGTGAAATGGAAGTCCGGCGCGATCAGCGCTTCGATCGCATCGCGGTCCTTGTCGACATACGCGCGATAGCTGGCGCGCGCAACCTCACCGGGGTCCTCTGGCATCGTCATTACCTCCGCAAAGAGCCGGGGCGACGCGACGGCACGCGTCGCCCCGAGGTATCGATGAAACGCAGGCGGGCGGCAGGCGCGAGCGCGGCCCATCCTGCGTTCACAGATGAGCGCGCGCGCCCGGCGCGATACCATTCGCGAAAACCCGCACCGGCCGGTCCGCATGCGACGCACCGCGCGTTCTGCCGCATTCTGCCGCGGGCAGCCGATGCCGCCGCTGCCGCGGTTGCCCGTTTCCGCACGCGCGGGCATGATGTCCGGCAGCGTGCCGGCCGCACCCATCCGCTTCGGCGGCCGTCGGCGGCGTCGGCGGCGCAATCGGCACGTCGCCCCTGCACCGCCTCCGGCATCATCGAGCAATCCGCGTGCCGGTCCCGGCCGCCCCTCTCATCGAGCCCATGTCACTACGCGCATTCAGAACCCTGGTCGCGATCGCCCGATACCGCACCTTCGCGCGCGCCGGCGAAGCGATCGGGCTCACGCAGTCCGCCGTGAGCCTGCAGGTCAAGACGCTCGAAAGCGAATACGACGTCCGGCTGTTCGACCGTTCGCGCCGCCAGCCGGTACTCACCGAAGCCGGCAAGATCCTCGTCGCGCAGGCCGAGCAGGTGCTCGCGATGGTCGACCGGATTCCCGATGCGCTCAGCGACGAGAAGAAGCTCGTCGGCCGCCTGCGGATCGGCGCGATCCATACCGCGCTGTCCGGCCCGCTGCCCGATGCACTGCTCGCGCTGCGCGATGCGCACCCGTCGTTGCGCGTGCACGTATCGGCCGGCATGTCGGCCGAACTGGCGAACCGCGTCGCGGCCGGCGAACTCGACGCGGCGATCACGACGCGCCCGGTGCGCCCGCATCCGGCGGAACTGACGTGGACCACGCTGTACGAAGACCGCTTCTGGCTGCTCGCGCCGCCGCACTACGCGGAGCGCGACGCGGGCACGCTGCTCGAGGCGCTGCCGTTCATCCGCTTCGACGCGCAGGCGTGGGCCGGCCGGATGATCGCCGCCGAGCTGCGCCGCATCGGCGTGCGCGTGCGCGAGGAAATGGTGCTCGACAGCGCGGAGACGATCGCGCGGATGGTGGCGCGCGGGCTCGGCGCGGCGATCGTCGCGCTCCCCGACGCGACGCTCGCGCGGCTGCCGCCCGTCACGCGCTTGCCGTTCGGCCAGCCGCAGATGGGCCGCGCGGTCGTGCTGCTCGAACACCAGTCGCGTCCGGCCGAGCGTTTCGCACGTGCGCTGGCCGCCGAAGTCAGCGCATCATCGATGAGAATTTCTCATTGAACACCCGATAATTCACCATTATTCCTGCTGCTTGCGCGTGTTAACTTGGCGGCATCGTCACTCTTTCGATTGCGTGCCGCCATGTTGCCCGCCGGATGGATTCCCGCTTCGTTCCGCCGCGCCGCCCGCCGGCCGTTCGGCCCGCATCGCCTGAAGGCGCGTCGATGATCGGCCCGATCGTGCTCGCGCTCTCGCCGGTCGCGCTGCTGGTCGCGCTCGGCCACGGCCTGCGGCGCACGGGCTTCATCGCCGATGCGTTCTGGCCGCACGCCGAGCGGCTTTGCTATTACGTGCTGCTGCCCGCGCTGTTCGCGCACGGTCTCGCGAATGCGCGGCTGCAAGCGCTGCCCGTCTTGCCGCTCGCGGCGGCGCTGGTCGGCTCGACCGTGCTCGTCGCGGCGCTGCTTCTGCTGGTCCGCCGGTTCGTGCAGGTCGACGGCGCCGGGTTCACGTCGGTGTTCCAGGGCGCGGTGCGCTTCAACAACTATGTCGGCACCTCCCTCGCCGCCGGACTGTTCGGCGCGCACGGCATCGCGCTCGCGGCCGTGTGCGTCGCGGCGATCGTGCCGACCGTGAACCTGATGTGCGTGCTGGTGTTCGCGCGCTACGGCGACACGCGGCTCGGCGCGCGGGCGCTCGTGCGGCAGATCCTGTCGAATCCGCTCGTCGTCGGGTGCGCGCTGGGGATCGCGATGCAGGCCGCCGGCCTCGCGTTTCCGGCCGCCGTCGAACCGGCCGTGCGCGCGCTCGGCGCCGCATCGATGCCGCTCGGCCTGCTGTGCGTGGGCGCGGCACTGAAGTTCGACGCGGCGCGCGGATGGATGCAGCCGATGTGCATCGCGTCGGCGTTCAAGTTCATGGCGATGCCGCTCGCCACGCTCGCAGCCGGCCGCCTGTTCGGGCTCGGCGATGCCGCGCTGACCATCGCGCTGCTGTTCCAGGCACTGCCGACTTCGTCCTCGTCGTACATCATGGCGCGCCAGCTCGGCGGCGACGCGCCGCTGATGGCCGGCATCACCGCGTTCCAGACGATCGCCGCCGCGCTCGCGATGCCGGCCGTGCTGACGGCGCTCGCGTCGGCGCCGGTGTTTCGCTGACGGCGTGGCACCGTTGCCGAACGCAACGAGGCAGCACATGCGGTGCCGCTTCGCGCTGCTGCGGGGACGGATATCAAATACCGCTGCGCGCGCACGACCGCCGCGACGTTGCGCGACGCCTACGCGCCGCCGATGCGCCCCCGGTTCTTCTCGCAGCCCCGCGAAAAACCGCCTATGGTGAATGAAGCGGGTCCGTTCCGCCGTCATTCGACTTCGCGTCGCTCGCACCGGCGGCCACGGCGCCGCGTTCCGGCACCATTCCCCGCGCTCGCGCGCACGCCCGGCCGTGCGCGCGAGCGCGCCGCCCACCGGACTACAAGGAGGTAATCATGAAAGCCGTGCTGCTCGTCAGCTCCGCCCTGCTCGCCATGGCGTCCGTTTCGGCCTCGGCTCAAGGCTCGATCACCAAGGTCGAAAACGGCGCGCTCGTCGCCGCGAACGGAATGACCGTCTACACCTTCGACCAGGACAAGCCCAACGCCGGCACCAGCGCATGCAAGGGCCAATGCGAGTCCTTCTGGCCGCCGTACAAGGCCAGCGCGACCGACGTTCCGGTCGGCCCCTATACGATCGTCAAGCGCGACGACGGCAGCCCGCAATGGGCCTACAAGGGCAAGCCGCTGTACTTCTTCGCGAAGGACATGAAACAGGGCGACCGCAACGGCGACAACTTCAAGAACATGTGGCACGTGGTCGCGCCGTAAGCGTTCTTTCCCCGTCTTCAGCGTCGGCACGACCGCCGTACATGTAAAAAGGCCCGCCCCGATCGTCGACCGGGGCGGGCTCGTGGGTCCTTGCGCGGGCCGCGTGGCGACACACGCCGAGCGGCGCGCGTCGCGTTGCGGCCGGATCGCGCGTCAGCGCGTCAGCGGTTCGACGGGAAGCTGAACACCGTCCCTTCGCGCACGCCGGCCGACGGCCAGCGCTGCGTGATCGTCTTGCGCTTCGTATAGAACCGCACCGCATCCGGGCCGTACGCGTGGAGATCACCGAACAGCGAGCGCTTCCAGCCGCCGAACGAGTGGTACGCGACCGGCACCGGCAGCGGCACGTTGATGCCGACCATGCCGATCTGGATGTTGTCGCTGAAGTAGCGCGCCGCTTCGCCGTCACGCGTGAACAGGCACGTGCCGTTGCCGTATTCGTGCGCGTCGATCAGCGCCATCGCCTCGTCGAGCGACTTCAGGCGGATCACGCCGAGCACCGGCCCGAAGATCTCGTGCTGATAGATCGGCATGCCGGGCTTCACGTTGTCGAACAGGCACGGGCCCAGGTAGTAGCCGCCGTCGTGGCCGTCGACCTTCACGCTGCGGCCGTCGACGACGAGCGTCGCGCCGGCCGCCACGCCCGCCTCGACGAAGCCCGTCACCTTCTCGAAATGCTGCTGCGTGACGAGCGGCCCCATGTCGACGCCGGCCCCGTTGCCCGGGCCGACCTTCATCTTCGCGATCTCGGCCCGCAGGCCTTCGACCACCTTGTCACCCGTTTCCTCGCCGATCGCGACCACCAGCGGAATCGCCATGCAGCGCTCGCCGCACGAGCCGTACGCGGCGCCCATCAGCGCGTTCACCGCGTTGCCGATGTCGGCGTCGGGCATCACGACCGCGAAGTTCTTCGCGCCGCCGAGCGCCTGCACGCGCTTGCCGTGCGCGCAGCCGGTCGAGTAGATGTATTCGGCGATCGGCGTCGAGCCGACGAAGCTCACCGCCTTCACGCGCGGGTCGGTCAGGAGCGTGTCGACGGCTTCCTTGTCGCCGTTCACGACGTTCAGCACGCCCGGCGGCAGGCCGGCCTCGAGCGCGAGCTCGGCCATGCGCAGCGTCGACGACGGCGTGCGCTCGGACGGCTTCAGCACGAACGTGTTGCCGCACGCGACGGCCATCGGCCACATCCACAGCGGCACCATCACCGGGAAGTTGAACGGCGTGATGCCGGCGGCCACGCCGAGCGCCTGGAATTCGCTCCACGAATCGATCGCGGGGCCGACGTTCTTGCTGTGCTCGCCCTTCAGCAGCTCGGGCACGTAGGACGCGTATTCGACGTTCTCGATCCCGCGCTGCAGTTCGCCCATCGCGTCGGCGAGCACCTTGCCGTGCTCGGCGGTAATCAGCGCGCACAGTTCGTCCGCATGCTCCTCGAGCAGCGTCTTGAAGCGGCTCATCACGCGGGCGCGCTTCAGCGGCGGCGTATTGCGCCATGCCGGGAACGCGGCCTGCGCGGACGCGATCGCGGCTTCGACGGTCAGCTTGTCGGCGAGCGCGACGCTCTTGTGCGATTCGCCGGTGGCCGGGTCGAACACCGGCTGGACGCGGCTGCCGCCGTCGACGCGCTTGCCGTCGATCAGGTGGCCGAGGGTGGAGGTCACATTGCTGTCGTGTTTCATCGTTCAGGCTCTTTCGTGAATTCGGTTGTCGCGGAAAACGGGCCGCGGCTCAGTCCACTTCGTTCAGCGCGTCGGACAGCGCGTTCACGAGGTTGTCGATCTCGCGCTTCTCGGCGATGAACGGCGGCGCGAGCTGGATCGTGTCGCCGCCGTAACGCACGTAGAAGCCCTTCGCCCAGCAGCGCATCGCGATCTCGTACGGGCGCCGTGCCGGCTCGCCCGGCAGCGCCGCGATCGTCAGGCCGGCCGCCAGCCCGTAGTTGCGGATGTCGGTGATATGGCGCTGGCCCTTCAGCCCGTGCACGGCCGCCTCGAAATGCGGCGCGAGATCGCGCACGCGGGCCACCGCGTCTTCCTTCACGAGCAGGTCGAGCGCCGCGACGCCGGCCGCGCACGCGACCGGGTGCGCCGAATACGTGTAGCCGTGCGGGAACTCGAGCATGTACTCGGGGCCGCCCGCGGCCATGAACGTGTCGTAGATTTCCTTCGTCGCGATCACGCCGCCGAGCGGCTGCACGCCGTTCGTCACCTGTTTCGCGAAATTCATGATGTCCGGCACCACGCCGAACGCGTCGGCGCCCGTCATCGCGCCGGCACGGCCGAAGCCCGTGATGACTTCGTCGAAGATCAGCAGGATGTCGTGCGCGGTACAGATGTCGCGCAGGCGCTTCAGATAGCCCTTCGGCGGGATCACCACGCCAGCCGAGCCGGAGAACGGCTCGACGATCACGGCCGCGATGTTCGACGCGTCGTGCAGCGTGATCAGGTCGAGCAGGCGGTCGGCCAGGTCGGCGCCGTTTTCCGGCATCCCGCGCGAGAACCGGTTTTCCGCGAGCTGCGTGTGCGGCAGGAAATCGGCGTCGATGCCCTGGCCGAACAGCTTGCGGTTCGCGCCGATCCCGCCGACCGAGATGCCGCCGAAGTTCACGCCGTGATAGCCCTTCTCGCGGCCGATCAGGCGCGTCTTCGTGCCCTTGCCCTTGGCGCGCCAGTACGCGCGGGCCATTTTCAGCGACGTGTCGGCCGCTTCCGAGCCCGAGCCGGTGAAGAACACGTAGTCGAGGCCGGCCGGCGTCAGGTCCTTGATCTTGTTCGCGAGCTCGAACGACTTCGGATGACCGAACTGGAACGCCGGCGCGTAGTCGAGCTGCGCGACCTGGCGGCTCACGGCTTCCGTGATTTCCGTGCGGCCGTGACCGAGGCCCGTGCACCACAGGCCCGACAGGCCGTCGAAGATCTTGCGGCCTTCGCCATCCGTGTAATACGCGTCCTTCGCCGACACGATCATGCGCGGATCGGACTTGAACTGGCGGTTCGCCGTGAACGGCATCCAGTGGGCGTCGAGCCACGCGGCGTCGGTGCGGAGGTTCGTCTCTTCCTGCTGCTTGGCGATGGTCGTATCGGTCATGTCGGTCGGCGCGGCGCGCCCCTCCTTCTTGTGTTGATGTTGCGCATTGTCGGGACGACAATTAGTCTCTTCTATATCGCAATATCAATGTTCACTTGCTCATCTATGCAAGCAAAGAAACCGAAGAGCCGCGCGCTGCTCGGGCAGCTCAGCGACATGGATCTGCGGCTGCTGCGGGTCTTCAAGGGCGTCGTGCAGTGCGGCGGGATGGCGGCGGCCGAACTCGAGCTGAATATCGGCATCTCGACGATCAGCCGGCACGTGAAGGATCTGGAAACGCGCCTCGGCCTCGTGCTGTGCCGACGCGGCCGCGCCGGCTTCACGCTGACCGCCGAGGGGCAGACGGTGTACGAGGAAACCCTGCGCCTGCTCGCGTCGATGGAGGCATTTCGCAGCAGGATCGACGGCATTCATGACAAGATGGGCGGAGAACTGCACGTCGCCGTATTCGACAAGACCGCCACCAACCCGCAGGCGCGGCTCGGCGACGCGATCCGCCAGTTCGCGGACGAGGCGCCCGACGTCGCGCTGAACCTGCACGTCGCGTCGATCAACGAGGTCGAGCGCGGGATCATCGACGGCAGTTATCAGGTCGGCATCATCCCCGCGCACCGCAGCTCGGGCAGCCTCGTGTATTCGGAACTGTTCGACGAGCGGATGCTGCTGTACTGCGGCCGCCAGCACCCGCTGTTCGACGCGCCGCACGGCAAGCTCACGTGGACGACGATCCGCAATCATGCGTTCGCCGGGCTCGGCTTCCATTCGCCGAACATGGAACTGAGCCATCGCGCGAAGCTCACGCGCAGCGCGACGGCGTCGGACCAGGAATCGATCGCGACGCTGATCCTGTCCGGCCGCTATCTCGGCTTCCTGCCCGACCATTACGCGGAGAGCTTCGAAAACAAGGGGCTGATGCAGCCGATCGCGCCGCACCGCTTCAACTACCGGTGCCGGTTCGTGAGCCTGCTGCGGCGCTCGCCGCGGCCGTCGCGGGCGGCGCTGCTGTTCCAGTCGTGCCTGGAAGCCGCGCATGCGGCGCCGCAGCCGGGCGACGACAGCGCCGCCGCGTAGCCCGGCTCAGGCTTCGCCCGCGCTGGCGTCGGGCCGCGGCCGTGGCTGCCGCCCGCTCGCGCTCTGCGATAATGCGCACTTCCCCGTTTCCGCTCTCCCTCCGCCATGACGCAGCCGTCCGCCCCGCTCTCCACCGACCTGCCGCCGATTTCGTGCCTGCCCGGCGACGCGCTGCCGTGGCTGCCGATGAGCGCCGACCTGCCGGGGCTCGCGATCAAGTATCTGCATATCAATGCGGCGGAAGACACGCTGACCGCGCTGCTGAAGATGCCGGCCGGCGGCACGCTGCCGCGCCATCGCCACGACGGCGAGGTGTTCGTCCATACGCTGCAGGGTGCGTGGCGCTACCGCGAGTACACGTGGATCGCGCAGGCCGGCTCGACGGTGCTCGAACCGGCGGGGTCGGTGCACACGCCGGAAACGCTCGGCGCGCCCGGCGACGACGTGATCACGCTCAACGTGATGCGCGGCGACCTGGTGCTGCTCGACGACGACGGCCGCGAGACCGCGCGCGAGAATTGCCGCGTCGCGCTGCTGCGCCAGCGCAAGCATGCGCGTACTGCGCCGCACGATGCGGCGCCGTTTGTAACGCGGTAAGTCATGCGATAAGACGGGCGGGATCGTCGCGTCACGATCCGCACGGTGCCGGCACTCGCCAGCGCGCGAATGGCCGCCGGCGCACTTCGCCAGCGACGCCGCCTCCCGGCGCCTTACCGAAAACGCCGGAAAAATCGGCGAATATCGCCGGCCAGCAGGTCCGGTTCTTCCATCGCGGCAAAATGCCCGCCGCTCGGCATGTCGGCCCACTGCACGACGTCGAACACCCGTTCGAGCCAGCTGCGCGGCGGGCGGCTGATTTCCTTCGGAAAGCGCGCGAACGCGACGGGCACCGCCACGCGTTCCCCGGCCGCGAAGCGCATCGGCTGCAGCCGGTTTTCCCAATACATCTGCATTGCCGAGCCGATGCTGCCGGTAAACCAGTAGAGCGAGATGCCGGTCAGCAGCGTGTCGTGCGAAAACCGCCGCGCGACGTCGCCGTCGCAATCGCTCCACGCGCGGAATTTCTCGGCGATCCACGCGGCCAGCCCGGCCGGCGAGTCGTTGAGCGCGACGGCCAGCGTCTGCGGCTTCGTCATGTGCACATGCGCGTATCCGCCCTCCAGCGCGGCCCACTCTCCGCGCTGCGTCACGAAGGCCCGTTCGTCCTCGGTGAGCGGCGAAGCCGCGTCGGCCGGAGGCTCGTAGCTGCCGGGCAGGTAGTTCAGATGAATGCCGTCCACCACGCCGGGATGTCGCGCGCCGAGCGCAATCGACACGCCTGCGCCGAGATCGCCGCCTTGCGCGCCGAAGCGGCGATATCCGAGCCCGGACATCAACGCCGCCCAACTGTCGGCGACGTGAAATGCCGACATGCCGGGCGCCGCGGGCGCGGGCGAGAACGCGAAGCCCGGAAGCGACGGCGCGACGACGTCGAACGCGTCGTGCGGATCGCCGCCGAACGCGGCCGGATCGCACAGGCGATCGATCAGCGCGTCGAACTCGAATACGGAGCCCGGCCAGCCGTGCGTGATGACGAGCGGATACGGCTTCGGCCCCGCCCCGCGCCGATGGATGAAATGCACGCGTTGCCCGCCTGCGTCCGCGACGAACTGCGGCAGCCTGTTCAGCGCGCGCTCCGCCGCACGCCAGTCGAAGCGCTCGGCCCAGTACGCAACCAGTTCGCGCAGCCACGCGCCATCCACACCCTGCTGCCACGGGTCGGCGGGCGTCAGCAGCGGTGCGCGCATGTCGCGCAGGCGCCGACGCAGGTCATCGAGCGCGCGATCGGGAATCGCAATGTTGAACGGGGCGGCGTGCATGGTGTCTCCTCGCGAGGAATGCGGGAGATTCTGCGCGATTTTCCCGACCCGCGCTGGCGGCTCACGCCCGCGAACGTCAGGCCGTTTCGCGCTCGTCTGCCCGCGCGTCGCGCCGCACCGCCTGCGGCGGCACGCCGAAACCGCGCACGAACGCGTCGCGCAGGTGGCGCCGGTCGCGAAAACCGTTCTCCTTCGCGATCACGTCGAGCGAGTGCCGGCTCTGCTCGATCATCAGCCGCGCGGCCTCGAGACGCAGCCGCTCGATCGCCTTCGCCGGCGACTGCCCGGTTTCCAGCGTGAACACTCGGCTGAACTGGCGCGGACTCAGGTGGACGGCGTCAGCCAGCTCCTCGACGGTCAGCGCGCGGCCGAGGTTCTGCCGCGCATAGTTCAGCGCGTTCTGGATCCGGTCCGATTTCGGCGCGAGCTCCAGCATTTCGGAATGCTGCGACTGCCCGCCCGAGCGGCGCTGGTGCATCACGAGCTTGCGCGCGACCGAGCGCGCGGCGTCCGCGCCGAGATCCTTCTCCACCATCGCGAGCGTCAGGTCGAGGCCGGCCGTCATCCCGGCCGACGTCCAGATCGGGCCGTCGACGATGTAGATCCGGTCCTCCTCGACACGAATGTCCGGAAAGTGCTTCTGCATCTCGCGGCCGTACGCCCAGTGCGTCGTCGCGCGGCGCTGCGCGAGCAGCCCGGCCTCGGCGAGCACGAACGCGCCCGTGCAGATGCCGGCGACCCGCCGCGCGCGCGCGTTCGCGCGCCGCAGGAACGCGACGACGCCGGCCGGCGCTGGCGATGCGAGCGGATCGTTGACGCCCGCGACGATCCACGTATCGACGTCGACCCGGCCGCTGAGCGCGCGCGTCGCGACCGACAACCCGAGCGACGAGCGCACGTCGCCGCCCTCGACGGAATAGTTGTCCATCACGTAGAACGGTTCGCCCGCGGCCAGGTTCGCGTACTCGAACACCGACTGCGTGGCGAGCGCCATGATCTGGAAGCCGTCGCTGATCAGAAAGCCGATGCGGTGCATGCGTGTCTCCGGTGGCGGGCGGCACGATCGACACCCGATGTCCTGAATCATACCCATCTACGTCATTTGTGTCGCGGCGATTCGAGGCCAGAATGCCTTCACGCACTCACCCTTTCCTCGACACGGAGCGACATCATGACTGAAGCACATCGCGGTACCGCCGTCATCACCGGCGCATCGTCCGGCATCGGCGCGATCTATGCGGACCGCCTCGCGCGCCGCGGCTACGACCTGATCCTCGTCGCGCGCAACCGCGACCGGCTGGCCGCGCTCGCCGAGCGCATCACGAACGAAACGCAGCGCAGCGTCGAGATCGTCGGCGCCGACCTCAACGACCGCGCGGCGCTCGCCGCCGTCGAAGCGAAGCTGAAGCAGGACGCGAGCATCACGCTGCTCGTCAACAACGCGGGCGTCGGCACGCACACGCCGCTGCTCGACAGCGACGTCGACGCGATGACGCGGCTGCTCGACCTGAACGTGACCGCGCTCACGCGCCTGACCTATGCAGCCGTGCCCGGCTTCGTCGCGCGCGGCCGCGGTGCCGTGATCAACATCTCGTCGATCGTCGCGCTGTCGCCGGAAACGCTCAATGGCGTCTATGGCGGCAGCAAGGCATTCGTGCTCGCGTTCAGCCAGTCGCTGCATCACGAGCTCGCGGACCACGGCGTGCAGGTGCAGGCCGTGCTGCCCGGCGCGACGGCCACCGACTTCTGGCGGACCGGCGGCCTGCCGATCGAACACCTGCCGAAGGAGATCGTGATGCCGGCGTCCGACCTGGTCGACGCGGCGCTGGTCGGCTTCGACCGCCGCGAGCTCGTGACGATTCCGTCGCTGCACGCGGCCGACGAATGGGATGCGTTCGAGGCCGCGCGCCGCACGATGGCGCCGCATCTGTCGACCGATTCGCCGGCGCCGCGCTATGCGGCCGCCCGCTGAGGCGCATCGTCATGAAACTCGACGGCAATACCATCCTCATCACCGGCGGCACGTCCGGGATCGGCCGTGCGCTGGCGATCGCGCTCGACGAGCTGGGCAACAAGGTCGTCGTCGCCGGCCGGCGCACGAAGCTGCTCGACGAGATCGCGCGGCAGTATCCGAACATCGACACGATCGAGCTCGACGTCGGCGATGCCGCGCAGATCCGCGCGGTCGCGGCGCGGTTGATCGACCGCTACCCCGCGCTGAACGTCGTGATCAACAACGCGGGCATCATGCCGTTCGACGATGCGGCCGGGCCGCTCGACGACGAACAGGCCGTGCGCCTCGTCGAGACGAACCTGCTCGGCCCCGTGCGCGTCAGCGCGGCGTTCGTCGAACACCTGAAGCGGCAGCCGGACGCGACGATCATCAACAACAGCTCGGTGCTCGCGTACGTGCCGCTCGCGTCGGCCGCGCTGTATTCGGCGACGAAGGCCGCGATCCATTCGTACACGCTGTCGCAGCGTTTCATGCTGCGCGACACGAGCGTGCGCGTGCTGGAAATCGCGCCACCGTGGGTCGACACCGATCTCGTGCACAAGAGCGGCGATCCGCGCGCGATGCCGGTCGATGCGTTCGTCGCCGAGACGCTGGCGCTGCTCGAGACCGCCGCCACCGAAGTCGTCGTCGAAGCGGCGAAGCCGTTGCGCGACAATGCCGGGCCGAACGAGCACGCGTTCGTCGACGAGTTCAACCGCTTCGTTGTCGACAACCCGATTCCCGTCGCGTGACGTCGCGCAGCGCAATCCTGCGCACGCATTGATCTGCCGAAAGGCGCCGGCTTCCGCACGATCGGACTGCGAAGCCGGCGCTTGCCGGTTTGCCCGCGCATTCATTCAGGACCTGAAGCGGCCCTTCTCTGCGCTGCTTCTCTGCGCTGCTTCTCTGCGCTGCTTCTCTGCAACGCTTCTCTGCAACGCTTCTCTGCAACGCTTCTCTGCAACGCTTCTCCACGCCCCGAACTCGCCGCCCACCCACCCGGTTTCGCCCTTGCTTGCCACGCATTCCTCGCGACGATAAGCTCTACGATCTCAGCCTCCGAAGCAGCGCCCTCCGGCATTCGTCCGATCATCGGCGCAATCGACCGTCGCGGATTTCGACCATGCGGTTCCGTATGTTCACCACCGGGACCGGCGACACGCCCGGCTCCTGTCGCGCTCCCGCCGACGATCGACCGGCGCTTGCGCCGCTGCCCGAACTCGACACCGTGTGCCGTCTCGCCCGCGCGCATTTCGGCACGGCCGGTGCGTTCATCGCGTCCGCGGAAGCCGGCGCGCAGCGCGTGGCGGCGTCCGACGGCACGCTGCCCGCCACGCTTCCTGCCATGCGTTTCCCGTCGCGTGCCGAGCCCGCTCCGGCGGCCGGCCGACGCTTCATCACGCCCGCCGCGGGCGACCTCCCGAATGACGCGCCGCACGTCGTCGCAGCCTGCGAGCTGCTCGCGCCCGACGGCACCGCGCTGGGCGCGCTATGCGTCGCCGGCAGCACCGGCCTGACGCTCGACGCCGCGCAGCGCGCTTTCCTGCACGACCTGGCGACACTGGCGGAACGCGCGATCGGCCGCGCGAACGCGCAAGCCGCGCTGCGCGAACGGCTCGGCGTCGTCGAGGAACACAGCGCGCTGACCACGCTGGCGCTGAACGAAAGCGGCACCGGCGTGTGGGATCGCAACGTCGAAACCGGCGAGATCCATTACTCGGCAGCCTGGAAGGCGCTGCTCGGATATGCGCCCGATGAACTGACGAGCCGGATCGAGGATGCATACGAACGGCTGCACCCGGACGACGTCGCCGGCGTGAAAGCCGCGATGCTCGCGCACTTCGAAAGCCGGACCGACAGCTATGCGGTCGAGCACCGCATCCGCTGCAAGAACGGCACGTACAAATGGATCTGCAGCCGCGGCAAGGTCATCGCCCGCGACAGCCACGGGCGCGCGCTGCGCATGGTCGGCACGACCACGGACATCACCGCGCTGCGCGAACTCGCCGGCCGGTTGAGCGACTCCGTCACGCTCGTGACGAGCCTGACCGACCAGGTGCCGGGCCTCGTGTTCCAGCTGCGGCAGACCGCCGACGGCCGCCGGTTCTTTTCGTACGCGAGCGCGGGCGCACGCGACATCTACGAATTGACGCCCGAGCAGATCGCCCGCGACGCGGATGCGGTCGAAACCCGGATTCATCCTGCCGACCTGGTTGCCTACCGTCAGTCGCTGCGGGTGTCGGCGGAGCGCCTGGCGCCGTGGCGGCTCGAATACCGCGTGCTGCTGCCGGACCAGGGAATGCGCTGGCGCGAAGGCGACGCGCGCCCGCAACGCACGCCGGACGGCGGCACGGTCTGGCACGGCTTCATCACGGATGCGACCGAGCGCAAGCACATCGAGACCGAACTGCACCGGATGGCGACGACCGATCACCTGACCCAGCTGTCCAACCGCCACGCGTTCATGCGGCATAGCGAAGCCGCGTTGCGCGGCGTGCGCGCGACCGGCCAGGACGCCGCGGTGCTGATGCTCGACCTCGATCACTTCAAGGCGCTGAACGACCGCTGGGGCCATCCGCTCGGCGATCGCGCGCTCCGGCATTTCGCGCGGCTGCTGCTCGCGGAGATCGGGACGGACGGCATCGTCGGGCGCATCGGCGGCGAGGAATTCGCGATCGTGCTGCCGCACACCGGGATCGACGCGGCGTGCGCGCTCGCGCTGCGCGTGCAGCAGCGCGTGGCCGATTCGCGGCTCGTGCACGAGGATCAGCCGCTCGTGCTGACCGTCAGCATCGGCATCGACGCGATGCGGACGTCCGACTTCGGCGCGTACCAGGCGCTGTCGCGGGCCGACAAGGCGCTGTATGTCGCGAAGGAGCGCGGCCGCAACCGGATCGAGGTGTATCGGGCCTAGCGCGCGTTCCCGCCGACAACGGGCTCGCGCCCGTCCTGGCCGCCCACCCCGTCGTACGCGCGCCGCGTCGACGCATCACGCGATCAACGCGCCACGGGCGCCGCGTCGCGCGAGGTCGCCCGCACACCGAGCAGCATCGCGACCGCGCACGCGGCCAGCAATCCCGCGATCATCAGCATCGCCGCATCCATGCTGCCGGTACGGGTGCGGATCACCCCGACGATCCACGGCGTGATCATCCCGCTCGATACGCCGATACTGCTGATCAGCGCGATCCCGCCCGCCGCGCCGGCGCCCGAGAAATACGCGGACGGCACGGCCCAGAACACCGGGTGCGCGGCGAAGATCAGCATCGCCGCGATCGACAGCAGCGCCATCATCGCGACGATGCTCGGCAAGTGCAGCGTCAGCAACGCGAGCGCCACCGCACCGCCGAATGCGCACGCGGCGAAGTGCCGACGACGCTCGCGCTTGCGGTCGGAGCGCCGTGCGATCGCGATCAGGCCGGCCGCGCCGATCGCGTTCGGCACGATCGACAGCAGGCTGATGTGCACGACGTCGTGAATGCCGAATTCGCGAATCATCAGCGGCATCCAGAACAGCAGCATCAACAGCGCCGTCGTCAGCGAAAAATAGATGAATGCGAACAGCCAGGTGCGCGGCGCGGCGAGCACCTGCCGCAGCGACGACGCCGCATGCGCGGGCGCCTCCGCCCGGTCGGCGGCCAGGTCGGCCGCGAGCCGCTGGCGGTCGTCGTCGGACAGCCAGCGCGCCTGTTCGGGGCGGTCGCACAGCCAGAACCACGCGATCACGCCGAGCAGGATCGCGGGCGCGCCCTCGATCGCGAACATCCACTGCCAGCCGTGCAGCCCGAGCACGCCCGACATCGCGCGCATCAGCCAGCCCGACAGCAGCCCGCCGACCATCCCGGCCACCGCGACGCCCGCATAGAAGATCGACAGCACCGACGCGCGCCGGCGCGCCGGATACCAGTAGGTCAGGTAGAACACGACGCCCGGGAAGAAGCCGGCCTCGAACAGCCCGAGCAGGAAGCGCAGCACGTAGAAGTGCTTCGCGCTGTCGACCGTGATCATCGCAACCGACACCGCGCCCCACAGGACCATGATCCGCGCGAACGTGCGGCGCGCGCCGAAGCGGCGCAGCAGCGCGTTGCTCGGCACCTCGAACAGCACGTAGCCGACGAAGAACAGCACCGCGCCGAGGCTGTACATCGCATCGGTCAGGCCGAGATCCTGCCGCATCTGCAGCTGCGCGAAGCCGATGTTGCTGCGGTCGAGGATCGACACGATGTAGCAGATGAACAGGAACGGCACGATCCGCGCGCCGATACGGCGGTACAGCGCGTCGTGGTCCGACGCCGGCGCACGGGAACCGGACGCAACCGCCTGCGCGGCGTCCGCTTGAAGGGGGGCTGACATCGATCGTCTCCTCGATGGATGCGGATACGGTGCGGACAGGAAATGCAGCGCCGGTCGCCGCCGCCCGCCGGCAGCGCCCGGCCGCGATTCAGGCGCGGCGTGCGGGTTCGCCCTTCACGCCGAGCATCAGCGCGGCGCCGCTCAGCGCGAGCAGCGCGGCCAGCATGTACACGGCGAGATCCATGCTGCCGGTGCGCGTGCGGATCAGCCCGATCACCCACGGGCTGACGATGCCGCTCGTGATCCCGATGCTGCTGATCAGCGCGATCCCGGCCGCGGCCGCGTTGCCCGACAAATAGCGGGTCGGCACGGCCCAGAAGATCGGCAGCGCGGCGAAGATCAGCGTCGCCGCGATCGACAGGCACGCGAGCATCGCCGCGAAGCTGTGCAGGTGCAGCGTCAGCGCCGCGAGTGCCAGGCCGCCGCCGATCGTGCAGCACGCGAAGTGCTTGCGGCGCTCGCCGGTGCGGTCGGAATGGCGGGCGATCAGGATCAGCCCGACCGCGCCGACCGCGTTCGGCACGACCGTGTAGAGGCTCACCGACACGACGTCGGTCACGCCGAAATCGCGGATCATCAGCGGCATCCAGAAGTTGAGCGTCAGCGATGCGCAGGTCAGCGAGAAGTAGATGAACGCGAACAGGTAGACGCGCGGGTTCGCGAGCGCCGCGACCAGGCTGCGTTTGTCGTGCGCACTGTGCGCGCCATGCGCACCGCCATCGCTGCACAGCGCGGCGACGCGCGCCTTTTCGTCGGACGTGAGCCACGCTGCGTCCTGCGGCCGGTCGACCAGGTACGTGAACGCGAAGCATGCGAGCACGATCGCCGGCGCGCCTTCGATCGCGAACATCCATTGCCAGCCGTGCAGCCCGAGCACGCCGCTCATGTCGCGCATGATCCAGCCCGACATCAGGCCGCCGAGCACCCCCGCCACCGCGACACCCGCGAAGAACACCGAGATCGCCGCCGCGCGGCGGTTCGCCGGGAACCAGTAGGTCAGGTACAGCACGATGCCGGGAAAGAAGCCGGCCTCGAACACGCCGAGCAGGAAGCGCAGCACGTAGAAATGCGACGGCTGCGACACGAACATCATCGCGGTCGACGCGATGCCCCACAGCAGCATGATCCGCGTGAACGTGCGGCGCGCGCCGAAGCGCGCGAGCAGCAGGTTGCTCGGCACCTCGCAGAACACGTAGCCGACGTAGAACACCGCGGCGCCGAGGCCGTACATCGCATCGCTGAAGCCGAGGTCGTGCTTCATCTGCAGTTGCGCGAAGCCGATGTTGATGCGGTCGAGGAACGACACGACGTAGCAGAGGAACAGGAACGGCACGATCCGCCACGCGATCTTGCGGAACAGCAGCGCGTCGCCGGCAGCGGACGCCGGCGCGGATTCACAGGCGGAAGCCGACGCCGCGGCACTCGCGTGCGCGATCGTCGCTTCGGCGGGAAGCGATTGGGGCATGTCTCTCTCCAAACGGGCCGCGCGATTCGGGCGCGCAGCAGTCTCCGCGGGCGTACATGCGCCCGGCTTTCTTGTGAGAACGGAAGTCGGCTCCCTGAACCGCCGCGCGATGCGGCCGCCGCTCAGGCGCCGTCAGGAACGCGGCGCGGCGCCCGCCCGGACGCCCCGCCGCGGTGACCCGCTCAGTCCTGCAGCGCGTCCCACATTTCCTTGTCGCGCTGCGCGGTCCAGATGCGCGGATGCGTGATGCCGCTCGCCTCGTCGTACGCGCGCGACACGTCGAACGGCAGACAGTGCTCGTAGATGAACACGTGGCCGAACTTCGGATCCATCGCTTCGCGCGTGAGCGCCATCGACGCCTTCAGGTCGAGCTTGCGCTCGACGGCCTTGCGGCCCTGCGCGAGCAGCGTCGTCACGAAGTCCTTCGTGTAGTCGAGGCCCTTGTTCACTTCGGCCGGATTCAGCAGCGCGGGGCCGCGGCCCGGCACGAGCTTTTCCGCGCCGAGCGCGCGCAGCGCCTCGAGCGTGGCCGGCCACTGTTCGAGCTGCGCGTCGCCGCAATAGCAGGCCGCGTCGTACTCGACCAGGTCGCCCGAGAACAGCACCTTCTGCGACGGCAGCCAGACGATCGTGTCGCCCTTCGTGTGGCCCGAGCCGACGTGCATGATCTTCACCTCGAGCTTGCCGAGGAACAGCGTGATCTCGCGCTCGAACACGAGCGTCGGCCAGGTCAGGCCCGGCACCGTCTCGACGCCCGCGAACAGCCGCGGGAACCGCTCGATCTCCGACTTCATGTCGGCCTCGCCGCGCTCGACGATCATTTCGTAGGTGCCGCGGCTCGCGATCACGTGCTGCGCGCCTTCGTCGAAATACGCGGACGCGCCGAGCACGCGCACCGCGTGGTAATGCGACAGCACGACGTGCTTGATCGGCTTGTCGGTCACGCTGCGGATCTTCGCGATCAGGTCCTGCGCCATCGCGGGCGTCGCGGTCGTGTCGACGATCAGCACGCTGTCGTCGCCGATGATCACGCCCGAGTTCGGGTCGCCTTCGGCGGTATAGGCGTACGCGTTCTCGGACAGCTGCGTCCAGGTGACTTTCTTCTCTTCCAGATCGGCTTGGGAGGCGAATGCTTTGGCCATGTTGCGTTCCGTGGCTGCGAGCCATGTGTTGAGGGAAATGAGCGGATCATCTTCTCGCGCCGATTATTTGTCAATGACAAATTAGCTTGCTATTGTCTAATTCGGGTAAACCTGCGGGCTGGCGCGTCAAATGGCGTCGGATACCATGCGGGGTTTCGTCAACGGAAGAATCATCGCGTGCAGAACCACGAAGTCAGCGCAGACGACGCGCCGCCCAAGGCGCAGCGCGGGATCCAGAGCGTCGAGGTCGGCGGCCGGCTGCTCGACGCGCTCGCGCGCCGGCGCAAGCCGCTCGGGCTGTCGGAGCTGGCGGCCGCGGCCGACCTGTCGACCGCGCAGGCGCACACCTATCTCGTCAGCCTGACGCGGCTCGCGCTCGTGAAGCGCGACGCGCTCACCGGCAACTACGAGCCGGGGCCGCTGTCGCTGCGGCTCGGGCTGATGTCGATCGAGCGCCAGCCGGCCTATCGCGCGGCGCTGCCGCACGCGGCGCGGCTCGCGGAAGCGGTCGGCCTGAGCGTCGCGCTGTCGGTGCCGGGCGCGCTCGGGCCCACGATCGTGCGCATCGAGCACGGCGGCTATCCGCTGCACGTGAACCTGCACGTCGGATCCGTCATGTCGCTCGACACGACGGCGACCGGCCGGGTGTTCCGCGCGTTCGGCGACCCCGCCCAGCTCGACGCGATGGCGGCCAGCCAGGCCGGCGCCGGCGCCACGCTCGCCGGCGCGGAAGGCGACCAGCCCCCGTCCGACGCCCGCGCGTGGCAGGCCGAACTCGACGCGATCCGCGCGCGCGGGATCGAGCGCGGCGTGGATCGGCCGAGCCCCGGCGTCAGCGCGATGTGCGTGCCGGTGCTGGACGCGGACGGCCGCCTGCAACTCGCGTTGACGGTGATCGGTTCGAGCGGCTCGATCGACGTCGGCTGGGACGGCCCGATCGCGATGGCGCTGCGCGATGCGGCACGGCAAGCCACCGCGGCGCTCGACGCGGGACGCGACGCACCGCCGGTCGCGCCGGGCATGCCGCCGGCCACGCAGCGCATGCCGCCCGCGCTCGCCGACGACACGAAGGCGCAGCGCGGCATCAACGCGCTCGACAGCACGGGCGAGCTGCTGCTCGCGCTCGTCTCGGCAGGCCGTGCGCTGCCGTTGCGCGATCTCGCGGCAGCCGCCGGCATGCCGGCCGCGAAGGCGTTTCCGCACCTCGTGAGCCTGCAGAAGATCGGCCTGCTGAGCCGCGACGACGCGGGCTGCTTCGGCGGCGGGCCGCTCGCGCAGGCGCTCGGCCTGATCGCGATGCAGCGCGTGTCGCCGACGCGCGATGCGGAAGCCGAAATCGTCGCGCTGGCGGCCGCGACCGACCTGAGCGTGGCCGCGGCGACGCTCGGGCCGCTCGGGCCGACCGTGATCCGTCTCGAGGAATCGGCGCGGCCGCAGCACGTGAGCCTTCAGGTCGGCACGGTGATGTCGCTCGTGAATACGGCGATCGGGCGGATTTTCGCGGCCGGCATGTCCGACGACGTGCTGGCCGGCCTGCTGGCCGACGAGCCGGTGCGCCTCGCAGGCCGCGCGACGCAGGTCGACGACGCGTTCCGCGCGCGGCTCGCGACGATCCGCGCGGACGAACTCGATTTCGCATTCGATGCGCCGGTGCCGGGCATCGGGACGATCGCCGCGCCCGTGTTCGATCACACCGGCAGCATCCGGCTCGTGATTGCGATCATCGGCTCGTCGCGCGGCTTCCCGCGCGGGCCGCACAGCGAACTCGCGCATACGCTGCTCGCCGCGGCGCGCCGCCTGTCGTGGCGCTTCGGGGGGATCGGCGGGTAATCGCCGCCCCGCTGCCGCGCCCGTTCTCGTCGCCCCGCTTTCCGTTTTCGCCCGTCAATGCGAGGCCGCGCTCGCCGCGGTCTCGTCACGCCTGCCCGCCACGCAGAAGGTGGCGCAGCTCATGTTGCGCGGCAGCAACATAAATTGTCAGTAATTCTCATATAACGAAATCGCATTTCACAAGACGGTGACGTTTCTTTATGATTAGGGTTATCCCTAACTCGCCACCTACATGGGGCTTCGTCATGCAAACGTCTAATGTCTCCGATCGTTCCACCCAATCCTCTGGCTGGCTCGCACGTGTCGGCGAGCTGCTTGCAGAAGCATGGGCACTGCACCTCGAGAACTGCGCAGTCATCGCTGAAGCGCACGCACGCCTGCCGCGCTGAGCGCGGCGACCGGCCGCCAGCCGGCCACGCGCCATCTCCATCCGTCTGATGCGCCTTGCGGGGACGCGCGCCGAAAGGCCGCCGCGTCCGGCACGAGGCGCCGGACGGAAGTCGCAAAAAAAGGGCGAATACCCTCGATGGCATGGTGCTCACGCGCTGTGAGCACGGTCGCAGCGATGTCGATACGCGGATGCCGGTCCCGACGAACTTGTCGGCACGGTGTTGATCGCAGCTTCCCGGAATGTCCGGCCGCTGCGTAGCCGATGCATGCCCGCTGCGCGCCACGCGCCGGGCCTGGCCGTCACGGAAGATTCATCCGTTTTCCCGCCGCGCGGGCACGGCCTGCCGGTATCCGGCTCCGGGCCGCGCGCAACGGGCGCGACAGCCCGCTTCCCACCCTTCTCCAGCACCGCCGCGAACCGCGTCGTCACGACGCCGCGCGGCGCGTCGCCCCCGTCTTCACACCTGAATCGACGGCACGTCTTTCATGCACCGCAGCGCGAACATCGAGCGGCTGTGGCGAATGCTCGAAATCCTGTACAGCTTCTCGCGCAAGAAGCGTTCGTAGCCGGCCGTGCCGTCCACCGCGACCTTGATCCAGTAGTCGTATTCGCCCGATACGAGGTAGGCCTCGAGCACTTCGGGCAGTGCCGCGAGTTCGGCGCCGAAACGCGCGAGCGCATCGTCCTCGTGGCGATCGAGGGTGACTTCGAGGATCACGATGTCCGCGTAGCCGAGCATGCGCTGGTTGACCAGCGCGACGTAGCCGTCGATGTAACCGTCGAGTTCGAGCTGCCGCGTGCGGTTCCAGCAGGCGGTGGTCGACATGCCGATCTGTTCGGCCAGTTCGGCGTTCGACAGGCGCGCATTTTTTTGCAGTGCACCGAGGATCTTGCGGTCCTGGTTGTCGAGGGTTTTCGGCGTGCGTTCGCGGGTAGCCATGACAGGAAGAATCTTCTACTGAAAATCCGCATTCTATCCGAACAGGCTTCCGGTTTCGGGTGCGTTTTACTGGAAAACAGGAAGCCTTTTAACCGGCCCGCTTGATACATTTTCTCCATGCCTGGTGTCCGGCACGCTCCCCGCGACAACCCCTTCGCACCGGGACGCCTGGCCGCAATCACGAGTTGCGGCGCAGGACACGCAGGCATGCAACGTCCCGCCCCCCGCGCGCCTACCCGGTCGCACGGGCCGGCGCCTGATCCTCCGTTTCCGCACTCCCGTCATGTCGTTCAGGCTTTATCTGTCGTTCCTCGCTGCGTCCGCCGTCCTCATCTACGCCCCCGGCCCCGTCAACCTCCTCACGATGAACCAGGCATTGCGCGCCGGCTGGCGCCGCGCGCTGCCGTGCGTCTGGGGCGGCACGCTCGCCGTGCTGCTGCAGCTCGCGCTTACAGCGCTGTGCCTGAATTCGCTGGTTCACCTCGACGAGCACGCGCTGACCGTGCTGCGCTGGGCCGGCGCCGCCTACCTCGTATGGCTCGGCTGCAAGCAATGGCTCGGCCGGGCGCCGGTCACCGCGCCCGCCGCGTCGACGGACGCCGGCAACACGGCACCCGACGACACCGCCACCGGACGCGCGCTGTTCTGGCGCGGCGTCGCCACCTCCGGCCTGAACCCGAAGACGCTGCTGTTCTTTCCGTCGTTCTTTCCGCAGTTCATCGTCCCGGATCCCGACTGGAGCCTGAACGCGCAATTCCTGCTGCTCGCGGCGAGCTTCGCGCTGCTGTTCGCCGGCGGCGTCGCGTCGATGGCGCTGTTCTCGCACCGGCTGAGCCGTGCGCTGCAGCGGCCGGCGCGGATGCGCGCGATGAATCGCGTGACGGGCGGGCTGCTGGTCGGGATGGGCGCGATCATGGTCGGATGGAACTGAGTGGCCGCCTGAGCGCGTGACGTCGCGCGCTGCGGCGCGCGCCACCCCACGCCGGCCGACGCGCGGCCGGTACGACCAGTACAATCGCGCGATGTCCGAACTGCTCACTTACGGCGGCCTGTTCGCCGTGTCGATGGTCGCCGCGACCCTGTTGCCGCTCCAGTCCGAAGCCGTGCTTGCCGGCCTGCTGCTCGCCGGGCGCGAACCGGTGTGGGCGCTGGTGCTGGTGGCGAGCGTCGGCAACGTCGCGGGCGCGGGGATCAACTGGACACTCGGCCGCGGCATCGAGCACTTCCGCGACCGCCGCTGGTTTCCGGTGAAACCGGCCGCGCTCGCGCGCGCCGAGGGCTGGTATCGGCGCTATGGCCGCTGGTCGCTGCTGCTGAGCTGGGCGCCGGTGATCGGCGACCCGCTGACGATGATCGCCGGCGTGCTGCGCGAGCCGCTGCCGACCTTCGTCGCGATCGTGACGATCGCGAAGGTCGGGCGGTATCTGGCGATCGCGTGGCTCGTCGTGCCTTGACGCCTTGACGCCTTGACGCCTTGACGCCTTGACGCCTTGACGCATTCACGTATCAAGGCGTCCGCCCGCACGACGCCCCGTCGACGTTACTTCTTGTCTCCCGCCAGGTCGATCGCCTTGTCCGATCCGACCGCGTTGCGCAGCTGGAATTTCTGGATCTTGCCGGTCGACGTCTTCGGCAGCTCGCCGAAGCGCACGACCTTCGGCACCTTGAAACCCGCGAGCAACTGCCGGCAGTGGGCGACGATCTCCGCCTCGGTCGCGCTCGCGCCTTCGCGCAGCTCGACGAACGCGCACGGCACCTCGCCCCACTTCGGGTCGGGCATTGCGACCACCGCCGCGACCGCGACGGCCGGATGCCGGTACAGCGCATCCTCGACCTCGATGCTCGAGATGTTCTCGCCGCCCGAAATGATGATGTCCTTGCGGCGATCCTTGATGCGGATGTAGCCGTCCGGCGTCAGCACGCCGAGATCGCCCGTATGGAACCAGCCGCCGTGGAACGCTTCCTCCGTCGCGTGCGGGTTCTTCAGGTAGCCCTTCATGCAGATGTTGCCGCGGAACATGATCTCGCCGAGCGTCTCGCCGTCGGCCGGCACCGGCGTCATCGTGTCCGGATCGAGCACCGTCGCGCCCGCTTCCAGGTGATAGCGCACGCCCTGCCGCGCATTGAGCCGCGCGCGCTCGTCGTCGGGCAGCTCGTCCCAGTGCGCCTGCTTCGCGCAGACGGTCGCCGGGCCATAGACCTCGGTCAATCCGTACACGTGCAGCAGGTCGAAGCCGATCTCCTTCATCTTCGCGATCACGGCCGGCGCGGGCGCGGCACCGGCGACCATCGCGTGCACCGTGTGATCGATGCCGGCGCGCAACTCGGCCGGCGCATTCGCGATCGCGCTCTGTACGATCGGCGCGCCGCAGTAATGCGTGATGCGCTCGCGGCGGATCAGGTCGAACACCGTCTTCGCGTCGAACTTGCGCAGGCACACGTTCACGCCCGCGCGCGCCGCGACGGCCCACGGGAAGCACCAGCCGTTGCAGTGGAACATCGGCAGCGTCCACAGATACACCGCGTGCTTCGGCATGTCCCATTCGAGGATGTTGCTGATCGCCGCGAGATACGCGCCGCGATGGTGATACACGACGCCCTTCGGGTCGCCCGTCGTGCCGGACGTGTAGTTCAGCGCGATCGCCTCCCACTCGTCGGCGGGCGGCGTCCATGCGTAGTCGGGGTCGCCGCCCGCGACGAACGCCTCGTAGTCGGTCGCGCCCGCGAAGCGCGCGGGGTCGGCCGGCATCGCATCGGCAACGCTGACGATCTTCAGGCCCGGCACTTCGAGCGCCGCGCGATGCGCGAGCTCCGCGTATTCGGTGTCGACGATCAGCACCTTCGCCTCGCCGTGACGCAGCATGAACAGCACCGATGAAATGTCGAGCCGCGTGTTGATCGTGTTGAGCACGGCGCCGGCCATCGGCACGCCGAAGTGCGCCTCGACCATCGCCGGGATGTTCGGCAGCAGCGCGGCCACCGTCTCGCCGCGCGCGACGCCGGCCCGCGCGAGCGCGCTCGCGAGCTGCTTCGCCCGCGTGTAGGTCTCGCCCCACGTGCGCCGCACGTCGCCGTGCACGATCGCGAGGCGCGCGCCGTAGACTTCGGCCGCACGGACCAGAAAGTCGATCGGCGTGAGCGGCACGTAGTTGGCATCGCGGCGGCCGAGTCCGGCCTCGAACATCTGCGTCATGATCCTGTCTCCCGTTTTCTGTCGACCGGCGCGTGCGTCGGCCTCGTATCCGGCAAGTGTGCATGCACCCCGACCGGTCTTGATGTGGTTCAATTGCCGACAGCCTAACGGGCGCTATTGTGAGCCGTCTGTCATCGAAACGACAGAGTGCCTCATGAGCGCTGCGCGTTATCCCTATCCTCGCAAACCCGCATCCATGCACGACCACCTCGTTGCGCCGCCCGACGCGGCCGCCGCCGCTGTCAGCCCGCCGGCCAGCCCGCCGGCCGACACGCCGCTCGAACCGGGCCCGTTGCCCGCCCTGTCCGTGCTGTTCGGCCAGTGCGCGTGGTTCCGCGCGCTGGCGCCGGAACACCAGGCGCTCGTGCTCGCGCAGTCGCGCGCCGAGCAGCACGAGGCCGGCGACGTGATCGCGCAGCGGCTCGCACCGTCCGAATACTGGATCGGCGTGCATCGCGGGTTGCTGAAGCTCGCGATCTTCAACGCGTCGGGGCGCGGCTGCACGTTTTCCGGCGTGCCGTCGGGCGGCTGGTTCGGCGAAGGCAGCGTGATCAAGCGCGAGCTGCGCAAGTACGAAGTCGTCGCCGTCCAGCGCTCGATCGTGCTGTTCGTCCCGGTCGACACGTTCCATGCGCTGCTCGACACGAGCCTGCCGTTCACGCGCTTCGTGATCCACCAGTTGAACAACCGGATGGGCGAGTTCATCGCGTCGATCCAGAACAGCCGGCTGCTCGATGTCGACGCGCGCGTCGCGCAGGCGCTCGCGCAGCTGTTCAACCCCGCGCTGTATCCGGACACCGGCCCGTCGCTCGCGATCTCGCAGGAGGAACTGGGAATGCTCGTCGGCGTGTCGCGGCAGCGGATCAACCAGGCGTTGCAGCAACTCGAGAAGCTCGGCGTGCTGCGGCTCGCGTACAACCAGATCGAAGTCGTCGACCTGGCCGCGCTCGCGCGGGTCGGGATGGAACAGATCTGAGCGACGCCCGATGAACGGAAGCGTCGCTGCTGCGGCATGCGCGTGCGGTGCGGCGGCCTTTTTCGGGCATCGGCGTCCGCGCGCGTTTTCATCCGATCAATCGGCCTGAAGTCGCCACGGTCGCCGCGCGCCGAACCTGACAAATCCGCCAGTTTCGTGTCAGTGACTCGTTCAGCCCCGACGCCTATCATTCGGGTTCCCCTCACCGCCGCCTGAGCACCGCCTGTCCCGCCGCCTCCATGTGGATCGTCAATCTCGCGCTCAGGCGCCCCTACACGTTCATCGTGATGGCCATCATGATCGTGCTGGCCACCCCGCTCGCGCTGATGCGCACGCCTGTCGACGTCCTGCCGGCGGTCAACATTCCCGTCATCAGCGTGATCTGGAATTACACCGGCTTCTCCGCGAAGGAGATGACCAACCGCATCACGGCCGTCCATGAACGGATCCTCACGACGACCGTCAACAACATCCAGCACATCGAGTCGACGTCGCTGCCGGGCATCGCGGTCGTGAAGGTGTTCCTGCAGCCCGGCGCGAACGTGCAGACCGCGATCGCGCAGACGGTCTCGTCCGCGCAGGCGATCGTGCGGCAGATGCCGCAGGGCGCGACGCCGCCGCTCGTGATCACCTATTCGGCGTCGAGCATCCCGGTGATCCAGCTCGGGCTGTCGAGCAAGACGCTCAGCGAACAGTCGCTCGCCGACATCGCGCTCAACTTCCTGCGGCCGCAACTGATCACGATCCCGGGCGCGCAGATCCCGTTTCCGTACGGCGGCCGCACGCGCGTGGTCGCGATCGACCTCGATCCGCAGGCGCTGCTCGCGAAGGGCCTCACGCCCGCCGACATCGTCAACGCGGTCAACGCGCAGAACCTCGTGCTGCCGACCGGCACCGCGAAGATGGGCCAGACCGAATACCGGATCGACACGAACGCGTCGGCCGACACGGTCGCGGACATCAACGGCCTACCGGTCCAGACCGTCAACGGCGCGACGACCTACCTGCGCGAGGTCGCGTCGGTGCGCGACGGCTTCGCGCCGCAAACCAACGTCGTGCGGCAGAACGGCCAGCGCGGCGTGCTGATGTCGATCCTGAAGACCGGCGACGCGTCGACGCTGAAGGTCGTGTCGGACCTGAAGGCACTGCTGCCGAAGGTGATCCCGACGCTGCCCGAAGGACTCACGATCACGCCGCTGTTCGACCAGTCGGTGTTCGTCAACGCCGCCGTGCAGGGCGTGATCCACGAGGCGCTGATCGCCGCCGTGCTGACCGCGATGATGATCCTGCTGTTCCTCGGCAACTGGCGCAGCACGCTGATCATCGCGATCTCGATTCCGCTGTCGATCTTCACGTCGCTGATCGCACTCTCCGCGCTCGGCGAGACGATCAACATCATGACGCTCGGCGGGCTCGCGCTCGCGGTCGGGATCCTGGTCGACGACGCGACCGTCACGATCGAGAACATCGAGCGGCACCTGCATCTCGGTACCAACCTGCACGACGCGATCCTCGAAGGCGCGGGCGAGATCGCGGTGCCCGCGTTCGTGTCGACGCTGTGCATCTGCATCGTGTTCGTGCCGATGTTCTTCCTGACGGGCGTCGCGCGCTTCCTGTTCGTGCCGCTCGCCGAAGCCGTGGTGTTCGCGATGCTCGCGTCGTACGTGCTGTCGCGCACGCTCGTGCCGACGCTGGCGATGCTGCTGTTCCGCCCGCAGCAGGCCACGAGCGGCCCCGATCATGCGACGTCGCGGTTCGCGCGCCTCCATCACGCGTTCAACGCCGCGTTCGAGCGGCTGCGCGCGTGGTACATCGTGCTGCTCAGCATGCTGCTGGTGCGCCGCCGCTTCTACGCGACGTGCTTCCTCGGCTTCTGCGTGCTGTCGACCGGCCTCGTGTTCGTGCTCGGCCGCGACTTCTTCCCGAACGCCGATTCCGGCAACCTGCGGCTGCACATGCGCGCGCCGACCGGCTACCGGATCGAGGAGACCGCGCGCCTTGCCGACCAGGTCGAGCGCGTGATCCGCGAAACCGTGCCGGCGGACGAACTCGGCGCGATCGTCGACAACCTCGGGCTGCCGGTGAGCGGCATCAACCTGTCGTACAGCAATGCCGGCACGATCGGCACGCTCGACGGCGAACTGATGATCGCGCTGAAGCCTGGCCACCGCGCGACCGCGCACTACGTGCAGACGCTGCGCACGCTGCTGCCGCAGCGCTTCCCGGGCGTCGAGTTCTTCTTCCAGCCGTCGGACATCATCACGCAGATCCTCAACTTCGGTCAGCCCGCCGCGATCGACGTGCAGGTGCTCGGCAACGATCTCGCGAGTAACATGGCTATCGCGAGCAGCCTGATGAAGAAGATCAGGCAAATCCCCGGCACCGTCGACGTGCACGTACTGCAGCGCAACGACGAACCGACCCTGGTGGCCGACATGGACCGTACGCGCATGCAGCAGCTCAGCCTCTCCGCGCAGAACGTCGCGCAGAACATGCTGATCTCGCTGTCCGGCAGCTCCCAGACGACCCCGTCGTTCTGGATCAATCCGCGCTCGGGCGTCCAGTACCCGCTGCAGATCCAGACCCCGCAATACAGCATCGCGTCGATCGACGACCTGCTCGGCACGCCGATTTCCGCGAGCGGGCGCACCGGCATGCCGCTGCAATTGCTCGGCAACCTCGTGCAGATCCATCCCGTCGCGAACCCGGCGGTGATCACGCACTACAACATCCGCCCGGCGATCGACCTGTACGTGAGCGTCGAGGGCCGCGACCTCGGCTCGGTCGCGGGCGCGATCGACCGCATCGTGTCCGACGCGCGCGCGACGCTGCCGCGCGGCACCGACCTGTCGGTGCGCGGCCAGGTCGAGACGATGCGCACGTCGTACCTCGGCCTCGGCGCGGGCGTCGCGATGGCGATCGTGCTCGTCTACCTGCTGATCGTCGTGAATTTCCAGTCGTGGCTCGATCCGCTGATCATCATCAGCGCGATGCCGGCCGCGCTCGCCGGCATCGCGTGGATGCTGTTCATCACCGGCACGCACCTGAGCGTGCCCGCGCTGACGGGCGCGATCATGACGGTGGGCGTCGCGACCGCCAACAGCATCCTGGTCGTGTCGTTCGCGCGCCAGCGCCTCGCGGCCGGCGCGCCGCCGCTCACGGCCGCACTGGAGGCCGGCGCGACGCGAATCCGCCCGGTGCTGATGACGGCGCTCGCGATGATCATCGGGATGGTGCCGATGGCGCTCGGTCTCGGCGAAGGCGCCGAGCAGAACGCGCCGCTCGGCCGCGCGGTGATCGGCGGCCTGCTGTTCGCCACCGTTTCGACGCTGCTGTTCGTGCCACTCGTGTTCGGCGGCGTGCATGCGCGGCTGGCCCGCCGGCGCGCGCGCCCGGCCGGACACTGACTTTCTAGCCTATCGACCCGGTCAATTCATGGAAGAGAAACATCACAGCTCCGTCGGCATCCAGGTGGACGAACACGGCATGCACCTGCCGACGCGCACGTCGGTGTCGCGGCGCGGGCGGATCGTCCTGATCGTGATCGGCGTGCTGCTGGCCGCGGGCGCCGCGCGCACGATCGTCGTCAACGTGCTGAACCGGAATCACCTCGACGCGGTGGCCGAGCAGAACACGCGCCAGTACGTGAACGTCGTGCATCCGGTCGATGCGGCCACCGGCGGCAAGCTGGCGCTGCCCGGCACCCTGCGCGGCTTCGTCGAAGCGCCGATCTACGCACGTGCGAGCGGCTACGTGCTGCGCTGGCAGGCCGACATCGGCGCGCACGTGAAGCAGGGGCAGCTGCTCGCCGAACTCGACACGCCCGAGCTGAACCAGGAACTCGCGCAGGCCACCGCGCAGCGCCAGCAGGCGCAAGCCGCGCTCGCGCTCGCGAAGACGTCGTTCGACCGCGCGCAGCAGCTGCGCCAGCGCGATGCGGTGTCACAGCAGGAACTCGACGACCGGCAAGGCGCGTTCAACCAGGGCACCGCGAACCTCGCGGCGGCCGATGCGAACATGCGCCGGCTCACCGAGCTGAAAGGCTTCCAGCGCATCGTCGCGCCGATCGACGGGATCGTCACGCAGCGCAACGTCGACGTCGGCGACCTCGTCAATTCCGGCAACGCGGGCCGCGCGCTGTTCACGGTCGTGCAGGCCGACCGGCTGCGCCTGTACGTGCAGGTGCCGCAGGCTTATGCGCAGCAGGTGAAGGTCGGCCAGCGCGTGAGCGTCGCGCAGGCAGAACTGCCCGGCCAGACCTTCGACGGCACCATCACGCGCACGTCCCAGGCGATCGACGTCGCGACGCGCTCGCTGCAGATCGAGATCACGCTGCCGAACCCGGACGGGCGGCTGCTGCCCGGCGCATACGTGCAGGCGACCCTGCCGATGACGCCGGTCGGCCGCCTGCAGATTCCGGCCAACACGCTGCTGTTCCGCGCCGAAGGGCCGACGGTCGCGACCGTCGACGCGAACGGCCAGGTGCGCCTGAAGGCGGTGACGGTCGCGCGCACGATCGGGCAGACGCTCGAAGTCGACGGCCCGCTCACGCCGCACGACCGCCTCGTCGCGAACCCGAGCGATGCGCTCGCGAACGGCGACACCGTGATCGTGCAGGCGCCGCCGGTCGTGAAGCCGGCCTCCGCGGCCGCGGGAGCGCAGTCGTGAGCGCGCTGCGCGCCTGCCTGCCCCCCGCAGCGGTCGTGGCCGTCGTCGCGGCCGCGACGCTCGCCGGCTGTACGGTCGGCCCCGACTACCGGCGCCCCGCCGTCGAGACGCCCGCCACGTGGCGGCTCGACCCGGCCGATGCTTACTGGCACCCGGCCGCGCCGGCCCGTGCGCCGCTCGACCCGGCGTGGTGGACCGCGTTCGGCGACGCGCAGCTCGACGCGCTCGAAACCGACGCGCTGCGCGACAACCAGAACCTGAAGGCCGTCGCCGCGCGCTACGACCAGGCGAAGGCGACGCTCGCATCGGTCGCGTCCGCGCAGTATCCGGCCGTCGGCCTGAACGCGAGCGGCCAGCGCTTCAAGATCTCCGCCGACCGGCCGCAGACCAACTACGCGACGAAGAGCATGTCGACCGTGCAGAACGACATCCAGGTCGCCGCGAGCGTCAGCTACGAACTCGACCTGTTCGGCCGCGTGCGGCGCAGCGTCGAATCCGCGCAGGCCAGCTCCGAGCAGGCGCGCGACGATTTCGCGAACGCGCGCCTGGTGCTGAGCGCCGATCTCGCATCGAGCTACTTCGCGCTGCGCGAACTCGACACCGAGATCGACGTCGTCAGGCGTTCGATCGACCTGCAGCAAAAGGCGCTCGACTACGTGAGCGCGCGCCACGACCTCGGCGCGGTGTCCGGCCTCGACCTGCTGCAGCAGCGCGCGCAACTCGACGCGACGCGCACGCAGGCGCAGTTGCTGATCCAGCAGCGCGCTCAGGTCGAGACGGCGATCGCGACGCTGGTCGGCACGCCGGCCCCCGCGTTCTCGCTGCCGCCGCGCGTGGCGCCGATCAACGCGCCCGCGCTGCCGACCGGGATGCCGAGCGACCTGCTGCAGCGCCGGCCCGACGTCGCATCGGCCGAGCGCGCGATGGCCGCGGCGAACGCGCAGATCGGCGTCGCGCGCGCCGCGTATTTCCCGCGCATCGCGCTGTCGCCGGACCTCGGCTGGGACGCGACGCGCTTCTCCGGCCTGTTCACCGTGCCGGCGCTGCTGTGGTCGATCGGCGCGTCGGTCAGCCAGCCGCTGTTCGAAGGCGGCAAGCTGAAGGCCGGCGTCGATTTCGCGCAGGCGGGCTACGTCGCCGCGCAGGCCAATTACCGGCAGACCGTGCTCACCGCGTTCCAGGAGGTGCAGAATGCGGTGACGGGCCTGTCGGTGCTGGCCGAGGCCGCGCAGCAGGCGTCGGCGGCCGTCGACGACGCGCGCAAGCTCGTGTCGCTCGCGCAGGACCGCTATGCGGGCGGCCTGACGCCGTTCATCGACGTGCTGACGGCCCAGCAGCAGTTGCTGACGAGCGAGCGCCAGGCCGTGCAGATCCAGGGCCAGCGCGCGGCGCTCGTGGTGTTTCTTGCGAAGGCGCTCGGCGGCGGCTGGGACGGCGCCACGCCGACCGACGTCGCGGCGGCCGGCCCGCAACCCGCCACGAGCGTCACTCCCTAACCCGGTTACGCGGACCCACCCATGAAAGTCCTGATCGTCGAAGACGAACCGAAAGTCGTCGAATACCTGAAGAGCGGCCTGAGCGAGGAAGGCTGGGTCGTCGACACCGCGCTCGACGGCGAAGACGGCGCGTGGAAGGCCGTCGAATTCGACTACGACGTGGTCGTGCTCGACGTGATGCTGCCGAAGCTCGACGGCTTCGGCGTGCTGCGCGCGTTGCGCGCGCAGAAGCAGACGCCCGTGATCATGCTGACCGCGCGCGACCGCGTCGACGATCGCGTGCGGGGCTTGCGCGGCGGCGCCGACGACTACCTGACCAAGCCCTTCTCGTTCCTCGAGCTGATCGAGCGGCTGCGCGCGCTGACGCGCCGCGCGCGCGTGCAGGAATCGACGCTGATCTCGATCGGCGACCTGCGCGTCGACCTGATCGGCCGGCGCGCGACCCGCGACGGCACACGCCTCGACCTGACCGCGCAGGAATTCCAGCTGCTCGGCGTGCTCGCGCGGCGCAGCGGCGAGGTGCTGTCGAAAACGACGATCGCCGAACTCGTGTGGGACGTGAACTTCGACAGCAACGCGAACGTCGTCGAGACGGCGATCAAGCGCCTGCGCGCGAAACTCGACGGCCCGTTCGCGGAGAAGCTGCTGCATACGATCCGCGGCATGGGCTACGTGCTCGAGGCGCGCGAGGACGGCGACGCGGAGCGGCACGCATGAAACGCTCGATCACCCTGCGCCTGTCGGCGATGTTCGGCATCGTGTCGCTGCTCGTGTTCACGCTGGTCGGCTGCGGGCTGTTCGTGATGATGGAGCGCCAGCTGCTCGCCGAACTGCGTGCGACGATCGACACGCGCGCGAAGGTCGCGCAGATGATCGTGTCGCACGCGACCACGGCCGCGCGCGGCCGCCTGATGCAGGAAAAGCTCGCCGACCTCGAACCGCCCGACGGTTCGACGCGCTACCAGGTCGACAGCCCCGACGCCGACTTCCGCTTCGGCCGTCCGGTCGACGGCGTGCCCGTCGGCGAACCGTTCGGCGCGTTCCAGCAGTACGCGCTGAACCACAGCAGCTACGACGTGATGACGAAGACCGTCCCGATCGCAGGCAGCGGCGAGCGCCCCGACCTGAAGCTGATCGTCGCGTCGTCGTGCGAGCGCACGCAGCGCATGCTGCGTCGTTTCGCGTGGACACTCGCTGCGCTGATCGCGATCGCCACCGTCATCACGCTGCTGCTGAGCCGCGCGGTCGCACGCTTCGGGCTCGCGCCGCTCGAACGGATGTCGCAGGACGCCGCGGCCATCGGCGCCACCGACCGCCGCCAGCGGCTGCACACCGACGCGCTGCCGACCGAGCTGCGCGATCTCGCCGCGTCGTTCAACGGCGCGCTCGAACGCATCCAGCAGACCTACGCGCGGCTCGAGGCATTCAATGCGGACGTCGCGCACGAGCTGCGCACGCCGATCAGCATCCTGATCGGACAGACCCAGGTCGCGCTGACGAGCCGCGACCGCTCGGTCGACCGGATGCGCCAGACGCTGCAGTCGAACCTCGAGGAATTCGAACGGTTGCGCGTGATCATCAACGACATGCTGTTCCTGTCGCGCAGCGATCGCGGCGAACGCGCGACCGACCTGAAGCACGTGTCGCTCGCCGACGAAGTGCGCCGCATGCTCGACTTCCTCGAGATTCCGCTCGACGAAGCGCAGTTGCGCGCCGAACTGCACGGCGATGCGCGCGCGGCCGTCGACCCGTCGCTGTTCCGCCGCGCGATGACCAACCTGCTGATCAACGCGATCCAGCATTCGGCGCCTGGCGCGACGCTGAACGTGACGATCACGCCGCGCGATACGCTCGTCGACGTGTCGGTCGCCAACCCCGGCGAGCCGATCGACCCGGTGCAGCGCGCGCACGTGTTCGAGCGCTTCTACCGGCTCGAGGAAGCGCGCGCGAACAGCAAGGAGAATCACGGGCTCGGGCTGTCGATCGTCAAGGCCGTCGCGGAGATGCACGGCGGCAGCGTGTTCGTCGCATGCGCGGGCGGCGTCAATACGTTCGGCTTCTCGGTGTCGACGCAACCGGGAGGCAGCGGCCCGCTGCGCGCGGCCGACGCCGGCGACCCGCACGCGCTGCGGCCGGCGCACGCGCCGCGCGCGATGCATTGACGGCAGCCGCGCCGCCGAGGGCAGTTTTCTTCAATACGGACCTGCACGGCTTCTTTAGTCTCGATGCGACTTTGACATTCGCATGGAGGCAATCAATGAGCATGCTGGTTTCGATGGCCGCGTTCGCGCTGGCGTCGTCGATCACGCCCGGTCCCGTCAACATCGTCGCGCTCAGCGCGGGCGCACGCCACGGCCTTGGCGCGAGCCTGCGCTATGCGGCCGGCGCGACGCTCGGCTTCGTCGCGCTGTTCCTGCTGATCGGCCTCGGGCTGCACGCGGTGATCGCGCGCTGGCCGATGCTGACCACCGTCACCCAGTGGTCGGGGATCGCGTTCCTGCTTTACCTCGCGCTGCGGCTCGCGCTCGACGACGGCCGGCTGTCGGCCGATCCGGACGATCCGGCTGCGCCGAACGTCGCCGGCCCGTCGGCGGCGGCCGGCGCGGCGATGCAATGGCTGAATCCTAAGGCATGGCTCGCGTGCGTGGCTGCGATGGGCGCATATGCGGCCGACGGCGAGCCCGCGCAGGTATGGCAATTCGCGGCGTTGTATCTGGTGATCTGCTTTGCGTCGATCGCGTGCTGGGCGTATGCGGGTGCGTCGCTGCGGCACCGGCTCGCGAATGCGCGGCGGATGCGGCTGTTCAACCGCGCGATGGCGTTGCTGCTCGCGGGCAGCGCGCTTTATCTGCTCGACGTTTAGTGCCGTTGTTTCGGTGTGTGGTCGCGGCGCCGGCACCGCCGCACGGTTCGCCGGTCAGCTCGCGGCGCTTCGATACTGCCCCGGCGTGGCGGCCGCGATGCGCCGGAATGCGCGCTGGAAATGCGCCTGGTCCGCGAAGCCCGCATCGAGCGCGACGTCGGCGATCGGCCGGCCGCGGCGCAACTCGGCCCGCCCGTACTGCACGCGGCGGTCGATCAGGAACGCATGCGGCGTCATCCCGTAGCGGGCGTTGAACGCGCGGATCAGGTAGGACGGCGACAAGTCGGCGGCCGCGCAGATCGCATCGAGCGAGACGGCCTGACGGCAATGCGCGGCGATGTAGTCGGCCGCGCGCGCGAGCTTCGCGTTGTCGGCCCCGCGCCGGGCGGCGTCGGGCAGTTCGCGATCGAGCGCGCCGTGCAGCCGTGTGAAGAACTCGACCGCCGCGCTCTCCTTGCCGAGCGGATCGACGCCGGGCGCCACGAGCGTGCGGTAAAAGCCGCCGAACCGTGCGAACAGGTCGCGCCGTTCCGTCAATTTCGGCGAAAAGCCGTGAAAATCGCGGTTCGGGTCGCGCCCGAGCGAATGCTGCAGGCGGGTGAGCCACGGAACGTCCACGTAAACCATCCGGTACGCCCATGCGTCGGGGCCGTACGGATTGCACGCATGCACCTGCTCCGGATCGATGATCACGAGCACGCCGCGCCCGACGTGCTCCTTCGTCGCGCCGTTCAGGTAGGTGCTCGTGCCGCCGACGATCGCGCCGAGCGAAAACGTGTCGTGCGTGTGCTTCGCGTAGCAGATCGTCCGACCGTCGTCGACGGTGCGCGCCTCGATGAACGGCAGCGCGGCGTCGCGCCAGAACGGCGACGGTATGGCGAGGGGGTTGGCGGAACGGCTCACGCGACAGGCTCCCGGATTGGACGGCGAACGCACACCGTACAAGACTGCGCGACGCGACGCAACCGCGACCCGACACTTCGCGTGCGGATCGCCTAAGCTTTGAATTCGGCCGCCGCGGCACGCCCGGCGGGTTCCGTTCCCTCTTCCAACCGGTACACTCATGCACATCGATCTGACAGGCAAGACCGCGGTCGTCACCGCTTCCACCGCCGGCATCGGGCTGGCGATCGCCGAAGGGCTTGCGCAGGCGGGCGCGCGCGTCGTCGTCAACGGACGCAGCGACAAGTCGGTCGACGCCGCGCTCGCGCAGCTGCGCAGCGCCGTACCCGGCGCGGACCTCGACGGCGTCGCGGCCGACCTGTCCGACGCCGCCGGCGTCGCGCGCATCACGCAGCACACGCCGGAGGCCGACATCCTCGTCAACAACGCGGGCATCTACGGGCTGAAGGCGTTCTTCGACATCGACGACGACGAATGGGCCCACTACTTCCAGATGAACGTGATGTCGGGCGTGCGTCTCGCGCGGCACTACCTGAAGGGGATGCTCGCGCGGAACACGGGCCGCATCGTGTTCATTTCGTCGGAGTCCGGGCTGAACATCCCGGTCGACATGATTCACTACGGGTTCACGAAAACCGCGCAGCTCGCGATCGCGCGCGGCCTCGCGAAACTCGCGGCCGGGACGCGCGTGACGGTCAATTCGGTCCTGCCGGGGCCGACGATGTCGGAAGGCGTGCGGGCGCTGCTGAAGGAAACGGCCGACGCCACGGGCCGCAGCATCGACGACGTCGCGGTCGATTTCGTGCGCAGCGAGCGCGCGAGCTCGATCATCCAGCGGCCGGCGACGACGGAGGAAGTCGCGAATCTCGTTGTGTACGTGTGCTCGCCGCAGGCCTCGGCGACGACGGGCGCGGCATTGCGCGTCGATGGCGGCGTGGTCGACACGATAGCGTGACGACGGCGTGACACGCTCGCGCGGCGCATGGCGGCCGCACTAGCGCGAGGCGGCCTTGTCCGATTGAAGCGTGCCCTTGCGATCGGCGTCCATGCAGGTATCGAAGCCGTGTTGCGTGACCGCACCGGCCTTGTCGAACACGACGAAGAAAGCCCGGTGATCGTTGTCGTGCTCGATGAAGTAGTTGTAGCAGACGCCGCTGCCGTTGCGGACCATCCACACGCTGCGCGGGTTGCCGCCGGCGCGGACGACGTCGGCGCGCGTCGCGCCGTGCCGCGACGCGGCCCTCGCCAGCGGCGTGCGCGAATACGAGAACGGCAGCCACGAGTCGAACCACGCGCAACCGTGCAGCATCAGGCAGCTGGCGGCCAGGGACAGCGTCGCTGCGGGGCGGGACATCGGAATCAATCGCATGCTTGGTGAAATCTGCTGCGCCATGCCGGCGTGATCGAAAGCCCCATGCTACTCGACCTTTGGGTCCGGATCGAAAAGAAATGTAGAGACTTGTGTCCGATGCGCTGCCCGACGCAGTCCGGCGCGTGCCCGATCGTCACGAATCGTGGCCGTGCCGGGCGCGTTCGCGCGCCCGCCTTCTGACGTCGATGCGTCGGAGCGGCGCGACGGGCGGCGTCGTCAAGCAACCCATTCCGCCCACAGCATCGTCAGCACCGTCATCAGCGCGGGGCCGACGAACAGCCCGATCAGGCCGAACGTCTCGGCCCCGCCGAGGATGCCGAACAACACGAGCAGGAACGGCAGGCGGGTCGAGCTGCCGATCAGCACCGGCCGCACGAAATGCTCGGCGACGAACACGACCACGAAGCCGAGCACCAGCACCACGACGGCCCACGCGGTCACGCCCTGCACGAACAGCCAGAGCGCCGCGCCGCAGAACACGATCGGCGCGCAGAACGGCAGCATCGCGGCGACGGCCGTGACGAGGCCGAGCAGCGCCGCATGCGGAACCCCGGCGAGCGCATACGCGACGCCGAGAATGGCGCCCTCGCCCAGCCCGACGACGACCAGCCCGGTCACCGTGCCGTACACGGCCGAGACCATCCGTTCGATCAGGTCCGCGCCTCCGCGGCCGAACGCGCGCCGCGCACCCTGTAGTAACGCGCCCGACAGCTTGTGGCCGGCCCGCATGATCACGAACAGCGTGACCAGCATGAAGCCGAACTCGAACAGCGCATGCGCGAGCTTCGTGCCGAACTGCCGGCCGAACGCGATGAACTTCTCGCCGCTCGCGCCATGCATCGCGCTGCCCGCGTGCAGCGGATGACCGAGATTGGCCTGCCACCACTCGGTGACCTGCGCGGCACCGTACGGCAACCGGCCGACGACGTCCGGAAGCGGAATGCCGTTGTCCTGGATCGAATGCAGCCAGAGGCGCAGGTCGTGCGCCTGCGAGATCGCCTGCGCGAGCGCGATCGCGACCGGCAGCACGACCAGCAGCGACACGCCGGCGGTAATCACGGTCGCGATCAGGGTCGGCCGGTCGCGAAACCAGCGGTGGGATTCGAAGCGTTTCAGCAGCGGCCACAACGCGATCGCGATCACGCAGGCCCACGCGATGGCGGGCAGGAAATCGCGGATCACCCACAGCGCGAGCACCAGCAGCGCCGCATACAGCACGGCGCGGGCGATCTGCTGGGCACGCGGCCGCGTGGCGGAATCCTGGGAAGGCGAGACATGTGCGCGCATGGCACCTCGGTCGAAATGAAAAAATGGCGGTCGTGCAGGCCGCGAGCCTGTACGAACCGCCATTCTATCCATCGACGCCGCAACGGCATGCGCACGCACTGCCAAGCATCGTCAAATGCGTGCCGCGAACGCCGCACCGCCGCGCGGTGCAACGCGTGCTCAGGCCGCCTTGTCGGCGACGCGGTAGCGTTCGAGCCAGTGCGCGTACGGCGCGGGCAGCGTCCACGACGGCCGCTCGACCCCGAGCTGCCTGGCCGCGTAGTACGGCCAGTGCGGATCGGCAAGATGCGCGCGGCCGACCATCACGAGATCGAGCTGCTGCTCGGCGACGACGCGCTCGGCCAGTTGCGGCGTATCGATCCCCCAGGCGGACGACACCGGCAAGCCGGCCTCGCGGCGCACGCGTTCCGCGATCGGCGCGAGGAACGCCGGGCCCCACGGAATGCGCGCGTCGGGCGTCGAGAAACCGACCGACACGCTCAGCATGTCGAGGCCTTCCTGCTTCATCCGCTGCGTGAGCGCGATCGATTCGGCGAGCGTTGCTTCATCGCGCCCGTCGTATTCGATCACGCCGAGACGCGCGGTCAGCGGCAGGTGCTCCGGCCAGACCTGGCGGACGGCCTTCAGCGTGTCGACGAGGAAACGGCCGCGGTTTTCCGCCGAACCGCCGTACTCGTCGTCGCGCTGGTTCGAATGCACGGAGAAGAAGCTCTGGCCGAGGTAGCCGTGCGCGAAGTGCAGTTCGAGCCATTCGAAGCCGAGGTCGCGGGCGCGCTTCGCCGACGCGACGAAGTCGGCCTGCACGCGGGCGATGTCGTCGTGCGTCATCGCGCGCGGCGTCTTCGGCAGGTGCGCGCCGAACGGCACCGCCGACGGTGCGATGGTCTGCCAGCCGCGCGGATCGCCGTCGGCGATGTGGTCGTCGCCTTCCCACGGACGGTTCGCGCTCGCCTTGCGGCCCGCATGCGCGATCTGGATGCCGGGCACCGCGCCGGCCGCCTTGATCGCCGCGACCGACGGCGCAAACGCCGCGGCCTGCGCATCGGTCCACAGCCCGGCACAGCCCGGCGTGATGCGGCCTTCCGGCGACACGGCCGTCGCCTCCGCGATCACGAGGCCCGCGCCGCCGCGCGCGATACCGGCCAGATGCACGTGATGCCAGTCGTTGACGACGCCGTCTTCGGCGACATACTGGCACATCGGCGGCACCGCGATGCGGTTGCGCAGCGTGACATCCTTGAGTTTGAACGGTTCGAACAGGGCAGACATCCATCACTCCTTTGCTTGGTTCTGCGAAACGACCGGCTGAGCCGCCGCGCGGTGCGCACGGCGGAACGATGCGAGCCGTCGCCGGGACGGTCGCGCCCGACGACGGAAACCATCCGGCGCCGGTCATGCCGGCGCCGGGCTCGGCTTACTGACGGCCGAGCTTCGCGAGCAGCGCCTCGGCTGCCGGCTCCGACGACGCGGGGTTCTGCCCCGTGATCAGCAGCCCGTCGGTGACGACATGCGGCGCCCAGTCGGCGCTGCGCTCGAACTGCGCACCGTTGGTCTTCAGCATGTCCTCGACGAGGAACGGCACCACTTCCGTCAGCTCGACGGCCGCTTCCTCGCTGTTGGTGAAGCCCGTCACACGCTTGCCGCGCACGACCGACTCGCCGGTCTTCGGGTCCTTCACGTGGCGCAGCACGCCCGGCGCGTGGCACACGGCCGCGACCGGCTTGCCGGCCGCCAGCGCGCGCTCGATCAGGCCGATCGAATGCAGGTCCTCGGCGAGATCCCACAGCGGGCCATGCCCGCCCGGATAGAACACCGCGTCGTAATCGTCGACCGACACCTCGGCCAGCTTGCGCGTGGCGGCGAGTTCGGCCTTGGCCGCCGGATCCGCGTCGAAGCGGCGCGTCGCGTCGGTCTGCGCGGACGGATCGCTGCTTTTCGGATCGAGCGGCGGCTGGCCGCCCTGCGGCGACGCGAGCGTCAACTCGACGCCCGCATCCTTGAACGTGTAATACGGCGCGGCCAGTTCCTCGAGCCAGAAGCCGGTCTTCTTGCCGGTGTCGCCGAGCGTGTCGTGCGAGGTCAGGACAACCAGAATCTTCATGATCGGACACTCCTTAGAAATGGGGGAACGGGGCCGCGTCGCGGCGGCGGCGACGGCGCGCCTGCGGGTTAGGCCGCTGGCGCGCGTCAACGTGCCGGCTCCGTACCAAAAATATTGCCAGGCCTAATAGACCAGTCGTCTAGAAATGGCTCGAAAAAAGCGACGGCATCACCTGCGCGCCCAGCATCGCAGCGCGATATGGCATTTTCGCGACGTCGCATTCATGAGGCTGGATGATAGCGTCGAATTAGACCGGTCGTCTAGAAACCCGGCATTCGGCCCTGCCGCCGTCATGGCTTTTGCGACGGAGCGCGTGCCGCAACGTCCGTTGCGGAGCGCGCCCCGCTCCCCGGTTCGCGCCGCGTCGGCTACCCGTGCAGCGGCCCGTCCGTATCGCCGGCGTCGATCACCGGCGTCTCGAGCCGATGGCCGCGAACGCCGTCCGTGAGCAACGCCAGCATCAGGTCCGCGAGCGCACGCCCGGTCGCATGTCCGGTCGGCTGCACCACCGCCGTCACGCGATGCGGATGCGCGACGTCCGGCGGCACGCCGTCGTAGACGATCAGCGACATGTCCCGCCCAAGCTGCAAGCCGCCGTCGATCAGCGCCCGGAACGCGCCGCCGCCCACGATGTTGTTGTCGACCAGCAGCGCGGTCGGTCGTTCGGCCCGGGTGAGCAGCGCCTGCACGCCCTGCTGCCCGCCCTCGCGCGTAAACGGACACTCGACGAGCAGTGCCGGATCGGGCGCGATACCGGCCTCGCGCAGCGCCGCAAGATACCCGGCGCGACGCTGCATCGCGAAATTGAGCGACAGCGGCGCACTGATCATCGCGATACGGCGATGACCGAAGCCGATCAGGCGCCGCACCGCATCGCGCGCGCCCGCCTCGTTGTCGAAATCGAACCACGCGTAGGGCTCGGCGGCTTGCGTGCGGCCGTACGCGACGTACGGAAACGCTTGCGAACGCAGGTACGCGAGGCGCGGATCGTCGACCAGCGTGCGCGCGACGATCAGCCCGTCGACGAGCTTCCCGTCGACGAGCCGGCGATACGTGTCCAGTTCGGCGTTCGGCCGCGCGGCCGCGATGATGAAGTCGAGATTGCGCTCGGCGAGCCGTTCGGTGATGCCCGCGACGACCTCGCCGAAGCGCGGATCGCCGAGATCTCCCGCGCCGAACGGGTACACGATGCCGATCGCATCCGAGCGCCCCGTCGCCAGCCGGCGCGCGGTCGGATCCGCGACATAGCCAAGGTCGCGCGCGGCCTTCATCACGCGCTCGCGGGTCGCCTCGCTCACGTCGTCATAGCCGTTCAGCGCCCGACTGACCGTCGTGCGCGACAGCCCGAGCGCATCCGACAGTGCCTTCAGATTCACCTTCACGTCGCTCCTCGCGTTGTGCATGCCATTCGGCCGCGCCGCTCGCGCAGCAATTATTGCCGAATGGTAGTTATTACCGTCAAATATTTATCTTTTGACGTCCAAACCGGTTTGAATTAGCATCCAAACCGGTTTGGATATCGATATCCCGTCAGCAGTTCCTTCTCACCGTCAACGGAAACTACGCCTACATGACTTACTTTCCTTTTTGCCGCGCGACCGCGGCCAAACGTTTGCTGTTCGCTGGCGCGGCACTGGCCGCCTTCGCGTCCGCGTCGGGCGTCGCCCATGCGCAGAGCACCGGCGCCCCCGCGCCCACGCCGCATACGCAGCAGGCCTATGACCCCGAAGGCAACTTCACGATGCGCTGGACCCGCGCGGACATCCGCCAGATCGTCGCGCAGTCGCACACGGCCGGCGCCGACAAGAACTCGCTGCCGCAGGCGCTGACGATGCCGGACATCCCGCAGGATTTCCCGCTGATCAACTCGAACGTGTGGGTCTGGGATACCTGGCCGCTCGCCGACCTGCGCGCGAACCAGCTCAGCTACAAGGGCTGGGAGGTGATCTTCTCGCTCACGGCCGACCCGCATGCCGGCTACACGTTCGACGATCGTCACGTCCACGCGCGCATCGGCTTCTTCTACCGCCGCGCCGGCATTCCCGCGTCGCAGCGGCCCGCGAACGGCGGCTGGACCTGGGGCGGCCACCTGTTCCCGGACGGGGCGAGCGTCAAGGTGTTCGGCACGTCGCCGATGACCAACAACGCCGAATGGTCGGGCTCCGCGCGCCTCACGCAGGGCGACAACGTCAGCCTGTACTACACCGCGACGTCGTTCAACCGCTCGGCGCCCGGCGGCGCCGACATCACGCCGCCGCAGGCGATCATCACGCGCGCCGACGGTCATATCCATGCCGACGACAAGCACGTGTGGTTCAGCGGCTTCGACGATCACAAGGCGCTGCTGCAGCCGGACGGCAACTACTACCAGACCGGCCAGCAGAACACCTACTTCTCGTTCCGCGATCCGTTCGTGTTCACCGACCCCGCGCATCCGGGCAAGACCTACATGGTGTTCGAAGGCAACACGGGCGGCCAGCGCGGCGCCCGGACCTGCACCGAGGCCGACCTCGGCTACGCGCCGAACGATCCGTACCGCGAAGACCTCAACGCCGTGATGAACTCGGGCGCAGTGTATCAAAAGGCCAACGTCGGCCTGGCGGTCGCGACGAACCCGCAACTGACCGAATGGAAGTTCCTGCCGCCGATCCTGTCGGCGAACTGCGTCGACGACCAGACCGAGCGCCCGCAGATCTATCTGAAGGACGGCAAGTACTACCTGTTCACGATCAGCCACCGCACGACGATGGCCGCGGGCGTCGACGGGCCGGACGGCGTCTACGGCTTCGTCGGCAACGGCATCCGCAGCGACTTCCTGCCGCTGAACGGCGGCAGCGGGCTCGTGCTCGGCAACCCGACCGACTTCTCCGCACCGGCCGGCGCGCCGTATTCGCAGGACCCGAACCAGAACCCGCGCGAATTCCAGTCGTATTCGCACTTCGTGATGCCGGGCGGGCTCGTCGAGTCGTTCATCGATGCGATCGGCCCGCGTCGCGGCGGCACGCTCGCGCCGACGGTGAAGGTCAACATCAACGGCACGTCGACGGCGGTCGACCGCACGTACGGACGTGGCGGCCTCGGCGGTTACGGCGACATCCCGGCGAACCTGCCGGCGACGGGCGCCGGTCACTGACGGCGACGCGGGCACCCGCCCGTGACGAGTCCGTAAAGGGCTCGCTACGAACGCGGCGGGCACCGCCCGCGTCGAGGCGGCGCACGTCATGCGTGTCGCGTGCGCGCCGCCTCCCTCCTTCGCAGAAATCGCGCATGCCGCCGTCGCAAGCGGCGTGCGCGTTCCTTTCCCGCTTCGCGCGCCGAAGCACGGAACCCCGCATGAAATCGACGTCTTTTCGCTTTTCCCGCTGGATCGCCCGGCTGCTGTTCGCGTGTGCGGCAAGCGCGGCCTGCACGCACGCCACCGCCGCGCCCTGCGGCACGCCGCCCGGGAACGCCACGCCACAATGGCGACCGGCCGTGCATTACACGCCGCAACGCAACTGGATGAACGATCCGAACGGCCTCGTGTACGAGAACGGCCGCTATCACCTGTTCTACCAATACAACCCGCTCGGCCACGACTGGGGCAACATGTCGTGGGGCCACGCGACCAGCACCGACCTCGTCCACTGGCGCGAGCAGCCGGTCGCGATGCGCGCGAGCGCGACGGAGGAAATCTTCTCCGGCTCGATCGTCGCCGACACGCACAATACGTCCGGCCTCGGCGCGGCGGGCGAGACACCGCTGGTTGCGCTTTACACGAGCGTCTACAAGGACGGCTCGGGTCACGCAGCCGGCACGCAGGCGCAGTCGCTCGCGTACAGCCTCGACCACGGCGCGACCTGGCGGCCCTACGCGCGCAATCCGGTGCTCACGCTCGATCCGGAATCGAAGCAGTTCCGCGACCCGAAGGTGTCGTGGTACGCGCCGGGACGCTACTGGCTGATGACGACCGTCGTCGCCGATGCGCAGGTCGTGAAGCTCTACCGTTCCGACGACCTGATTCACTGGTCGTTCCTGAGCGATTTCACGCTGCCGGACGTGCCGCATGCGGGCGCGTTGTGGGAAATGCCCGACCTCGTGCCGCTGCCCGTCGACGACGATCCGCGGCACATCAAGTGGGTCATGATCGTCAACGTCAACCCGTGGTCGATCGCCGGCGGTTCCGGCGCGATGTATTTCGTCGGCGACTTCGACGGCCGCACGTTCGTCCCCGACCGGGTCGCACCGGCCGGTTCCGATCCCGCACGATTCCGCTGGGTCGATCACGGCGCCGACTTCTATGCGGCCGGCACGTTCTCCGGCGCGCCGGGCGCGCGCCCTGTCGCGATTGCATGGATGAGCAACTGGGACTACGCGGCGAAAGCGCCGACGGCGCCCTGGCGCGGCGCGACGACGGTGCCGCGCGAACTCGCGCTGAAGACGATCGGCGGTGAACCGACGCTCATCGTGACGCCGGCAGCCGCGTTCGACGCGTGGGCCGACGGGCGGCCCGCCGTGCATGAAGGCAACCTGAGCGTCGAGTCCGCCACGCGCGCGCTGTCGGACACCACGCGCGGCACCGTCCAGCGCATCACGGTGACGATCGCGCCGCGGCGCGCGGCCCGCGCGGGTTTGATCGTGCGGGGCTCCGCGGATGGCTCGATCGGCACCCGGATCGTGTACGACACGGCGAAGCGCACGCTGACGCTCGACCGCTCGCGCTCCGGCGCCACGGATTTCGCGGGCACGTTCAGCCGCGAGCACATCGTCGATCTGCCACTCGAGCACGGGCAGCTGCGGCTCGAAATCGTCGTCGATCGCGGTTCGGTCGAGGTGTTCGCGAACGGCGGCCGCGTCGCGCTGACGGACCTGATCTTCCCGCCGCCCGATGCGGACCGCGTCGCCGTGTTCGCCGAGCACGGGAGCGCGACGTTCTCGGGGTTGACGGTCACGCAGCTCCACGGACGCGATCAGGCCGGCGACGTCCGTGACGCCTGTGCATCGCGCTAGCGATGCGGTTGCACGGCGGGGCTGCACAGCCTGACCTCGCGTCAGGCCGTGCAGCCCCGCCGGTTCCACGCTCAAAGCAAGCCCATCCCGCCCGACGCGATGATTTCCGCGCCGACGATGAACGCCGACTCGGGCGCGCTCAGGTGCAGCACCGTCGACGCGATCTCGTCCGGCGTGCCGAACCGGCCGATCGGGACGAGCCCCCTGATCTTGTCGGCCGTCTCGTCGAGCGTCGCCGCATCGAGGCCGAGCTTGCCGTACAGCGGCGTCTGGACCGGCCCGGGACTCACCACGTTCACCCGCACGCCGTGCGGCAGCAGTTCCGTCGACAGCGTCTTCGCGAACGAATTGACGGCCGCCTTGCTCGCCGCATACACGGACGAACCCGGCATCCCGATGTGCGCGTTGATCGAGCCGTTGATCACGATCGACGCACCGCGGTTCAGCAGCGGGACGAGCGCCTGGATCTGGAAATACGCGCCCTTCACGTTCGTGTCGAACACGAGATCCCACAACGCCTCGTCGATATCCGCGAACGGTGCGAGTTTGGCGACGCCCGCGTTGATGAACACGGCGTCGAGGCGCGCACCGGCGGCCGCGATCGCGTCCGCGAGCGCTCGCGCCGACGCGACGCTGCCGGCCTCGTTGCGGATCGCGAGCGCGCCGTCGCCGAGCGACTCGCGCGCGGCGGCAAGCGTCTGCTCGTCGCGGCCGGTGATGATGACCCGCGCGCCTTCGGCCGCGAATGCCCGTGCGGCCGCCAGGCCGATGCCGCTGTTGCCGCCCGTGACGAGGACCGTTTTTCCTTCGAAGCGTTGCATGATGTTCTCCTTGAACCGATGAGTTGACCGTGAACACAGGATGCGCGCGGCGCCCGGCCTTGCCGTACGACCGGCGCGGCAGACACGTGCGAAATCTTCGAACGTGTTCGCCCCGGCCGTCCGGCGCATGCCGGCCCGGCGCGCTCAGCCCGACACGTCGATCCCGTCGAGCAGGCGCTGCGCGAGCCGCGGTTCGCGCAGTTGCTCCAGCCACCATTGCAGCGCGCGGCCGTCGCGGTCGCCGCGCCACGCGACGTACAGCACGTTCGGCTCGCGCGGATCGGCCGTTTCCTTTTCGATCAGCTCGCCGCGCGCCAGCAGCGACGCGACCCGCCGGCGCGGCACCCAGCCGACGCCGAGCCCGTCGCGCTGCGCGAGGATCTTCGCGCGCATCGACGGCACCGCGAGCACCGCCTGTCCGCCGAGCAGCCCGTACGCGCGGCCGACGGCCTGCCGCGACGAGTCGGCGACGACGACCGCGCGATGCGCGCCGATCGCGTCCCGGGTCAGCCGCACGCCCGCCGACGCCAGCGGATGGCGCGGCGCGACGGCGAACACCCACTCCATCGCACCGAGTTCGAACCACTTGAAGCCCGGAATCGCCGGCGGCTCGTTGGTCGCGCCGACGACCAGATCCGCGCGACCGTCGCGCAGCGCTTCCCAGGTGCCGCCGAGCACTTCGTGCGTGAAACGCAGCGACACGCCCGAATCGAGCGCATCGAATGCGCGGACGACCGGCAGCAGCGTATCGAATTCCAGCACCTCGTCGCTGACGATCCACAGCCGGTCCTCCCAGCCGCTCGCGACCTGCCGCACGCGCTGCGTGAGCCGCGCGACGTCCAGCGCGAGGCGCGATGCCTCGTCGGTCAGCAGCTGGCCGGCCGGCGTGAGCTGCAGCCGGTAGCCGCGGCGGTCGAACAGCAGCGCGTCGAAGCGCGTTTCGAGCTGCCGCGCGGCGTGCGACACGGTCGACGGCGCCTTGCCGAGCCGTGCGGCCGCCCGCGACAGGCTGCCGGTGGCGCGGATCGCATCGAGCAGCGCGAGTTCGTCTTCGGACAGCATGAGCGCACTCCGGTCGGGGGTCTGGTGGATCGTAAGGCAGCGGCGGGCGCCGACGCAATCGAATGGCACTGCCGGCAGCGGGCGGATGCCGAGCCGGCCGGGGCGCCGCAGCGCGCCGTGCCATTTGCCGCATCCGGCGCGCGTTGCGTGCCATGTGCCGCCTTTCCCTGCCCCCTCGACGCCACGCGCGTGCCCTGGCCGAACGATGCCGCCCGCGCATGCGCGAACGCCGATCCGGCCATGAACTTCCGGTATGCTGATCGACGTCATATTTCCGCATTCGAGGTAACCACTGCGATGGACATCGCGATCCGCATCGAAGGCCGTCACGACCTGACCGGGCAGATCTTCCGGCAGTTGCGCACCGCGATCGTCGACGGGCGGCTCGAAGGCGGCGCCCGGCTGCCGTCGACGCGCGATCTCGCGAAGCAGCTCGGCGTGTCGCGCAAGACGACGCTCGACGCGTTCGAACGTCTCGTCGCCGAGGGTTACCTGAACACGCGCGCGGGCGACGGCACGTTCGTCGCCGGCGGCCTGGCGCGGGTTCCGCACGCGGCGGCGGCCGCGACGCCGTCGCTCGTCGAGGACGCGCCGCCCGTCCATGCCGTCGACGCACGCGCGCTGTGGGACGAGTTGCCCGACGCGCTCGCGATGCCCACCCCGCAGGACACGCCCGCGTTCGACTTCCGCGGCGGCGTGACCGACAAGGCACTGTTTCCGTTCGACGCATGGCGTCGCTGCCTGCATCACGCGCTGCGCCAGCAGGCGCGCGGCCCCGGCCAGTACCATGCGCCGGCCGGCGATCCACAGCTGCGCGGCGCGATCGCGCGCTACGTCGCGTTCAGCCGCGCGGTCGCGTGCGGCTGGGACGACGTGCTCGTCACGCAAGGCGCGCAACAGGCGCTCGACCTGATCGCACGCGTGGTCGTGCGGCCCGGCGACGTCGTCGCGGTCGAGAATCCCGGTTATCCGCCGGCGCGCGCGGCGTTCGCGTCGCTCGGCGCGACGGTGATCGGCGTGCCGGTCGATGCGCACGGCCTCGTCACCGGGCGGCTGCCCGACGACGCGCGCCTCGTCTACGTGACACCGTCGCACCAGTTCCCGCTCGGGATGCCGATGACGCTGGAGCGGCGCGTCGCGCTGCTCGAATGGGCGCAGCGCCGCCGCGCGGTGATCATCGAGGACGACTACGACGGCGAGTTCCGCTTCGAAGGCCGGCCGGTGGAATCGCTGAAGAGCCTCGACCGCACGGGTCTGGTCGCGTACGTCGGCACCTTCTCGAAGACGATCTTTCCTGAACTGCGGATCGGCTACGCGATTCCGCCGCGCGCGCTGCGCGGCGCGCTCGCCAAGGCGAAGCAGATCGTCGACTGGCACACCTGCACGCTGACGCAGGCGGCGCTCGCGCGCTTCATGCTCGAAGGCGATTTCGCGCGGCACCTGCGGCGCGTGCAGAAACACTACGACGCGCGCCGCAAGATGCTGCTCGCGCATCTGCGCGGCGGCCTCGCGCCGTGGTTCGACACGATCGTGCCGACCGCCGGCATCCACCTCGCCGCCCACCTGAAACCGGGGCTCGACGAAGCCGCGCTGGTCCGCGCGGCGCGTGAGCACGACATCGGCCTGTACGGGATCACCGCGTTCCACGTCGGCTCGGCGGCCCGCGCGGGGCTGCTGTTCGGCTATGGCGGGATCGACGCGCTGCGCATCGACACCGCGCTCGCGAAGCTGGCCGCGCTGCTGGATTCAGGCCGTGTCGGCGGCCCGCCACTGGTTACCTGAATTTTCCAGGAATTGGCCATTCAAGCAGGCCAGTGGCACGCTTAAAGTGGGTCCTGTCGCGCCACCGGGCGCATCCAACCGAACAGGACCTGCCATGCAACCGCGTCTGAACTTCTATACCGCCAGCCCGAACGCCATCAAGGTGATGCGCAACGCCGAGGAATTCCTCGCGAAAAGCTCGATCGAGAAGCCGCTCGCCGAACTCGTCCGGCTGCGCGCGTCGCAGATCAACGGCTGTGCGTTCTGCGTCGACATGCACACCACCGACGCACGCAACGGCGGCGAAACCGATCGCCGCCTGGCGACGGTCGTCGTCTGGCGCGAAACGCCGTTCTTCACCGAGCGCGAACGTGCGGCGCTCGAATGGACCGAAGCGCTGACGCTGGTCGCCGACAACCACGTGCCCGATGCCGTGTGGGAAGCCGTGAAGCCCCATTTCAGCGACACGGAGTTGTTCGAGCTGTCGATGCTGATCGCGACGATCAACACGTGGAACCGCTTCGCGATCGCGTTCCGCAAGATGCCCGAGTAAGGGGAGACGACGATGATGCGCTCCAGCCCCACGCTCCGCCGCGCGATGCTGTGCACGTCGCTCGCGCTCGGCGCCGCGTTGCCGGCCGCCGCCCGCGCGCACGATACCGGCGACAGCGTGCACGCGATCATGCAACAGGCCGTGCCCGAAGCGCCCGGCAAGCTCGCCGTCGTCGCGACCGTCGACTATGCGCCCGGTCAGGCATCCGAAGCGCACAAGCACCTCGGCTCGGTGTTCGCGGTCGTGTCGAAAGGCGAAGTGCTGTCGCAGGTGAACGACGGCCCGGTGCGCCGCTATCGCACCGGCGAAGGCTGGTACGAGCCGCCCGGTTCGCGCCACCAGATGTCGCGCAACGCGAGCGCGACCGAGCCCGCGCAAATTGTCGTGTTCGGGCTGACGGGCGAGCATGTGCCGCTGAAGTCGCCGATCGATCAGTGATTTAGGAGGCCGTGCCGCGTCGGGCGCGCCGCCGTGCTGCACGGCCGGCGTCCCGCCCCGTGCCGCGCGACTTCCTCGCAGGTGTCGGGCTCGGCCGTTTCGCCCGCTGTTTCGCCGGCCGTTTCACCCACGTTTCGATCAACGTTTCACCCGCCATTTCCCCCGTCGATCACCCGCCAGTTCCCCGCGAGTTCCCGCGTCTTCCCCATTAGCCGCTCCCTACACTTCACCGCCGGCGCACGCCCGTTCCCTACCCTCAGCCCCGCCCGTCCGCCCCGCCATTCGCCACTCGCCTGATCGCGATCAACGCGGGCGAAAACCCTGCCTTGAAATTAACTAACTCATCAATTAGCGTCGATTTCATGAACGCGAAATCCACCGTCTCCAGGCCGCGCGGGCGCCGCCCGTCGGTGGACGACTTCGACCTGCGCGACCACATGCTCGACGTCGCGATGCAGCTGTTCGCCGAGCGCGGCATCGCCGCGACGACGGTCGCGCAGATCGCTGCGGCCGCCGGCGTCACGTCGGCGATGGTTCACTACTACTTCACGAATCGCGAGCAGCTGCTCGACGCGATCGTCGAGGAGCGGCTCGCGCAGGTCATCGCGTTCGTGTGGCGGCCGACCGCGCCGCACATCGAAAACGATCCGTTCGCGCTCGTCGCCGAGCTCGTCGACCGCTTCTTCGACGTCACGCATCACATGCCCTGGCTGCCGTCGATCTGGCTGCGCGAGATCGTCCACGAGGGCGGGCTGCTGCGCGAGCGGATGATCCGGCGCATTCCGCTCGAGCATGTCGGGCGGTTTGCCGAGCGCATCCGCGCCGCGCAGCAGGCCGGCACGCTGAACCCCGCGCTCGAACCCGCATTCCTGTTCCATTCGATCATCGCGCTGGTGATGCTGCCGCTCGCCACCGCGAAGCTGTGGCAGAGCGCGCGCGGCCTGCCGCCGATCGATCGCGACGTGCTGCAGCGCCACGTCCGCGCGCTGCTCGGTTCCGGCATGCAACCGCCCGCCGCGGCGCCGGATCCCGACGCGCATTCGCGACGGAGGCCGTCGTGAACGCGGCCCGCCCGCTGCAGTTCGCGCTGGCCGCCGCCGTCGCGTTGCTCGCCGGTTGCGGACGGCCGGCGAACGACGTCGCGACCTTTCAGGGCTATGTCGAAGGCGAGTTCGTATACCTGTCGTCGTCGCAGGCGGGCACGCTGACGCAGCTGTCGGTCGAACGCGGCCAGGCCGTCGCGGCCGGCGCGCCGGTGTTCTCGCTCGAAGCCGTCAACGAAACGGCCGCGCTGCGGCAGGCGCAACACCAGCTCGAGGCCGCGCGCGCGCAGCTTGCCGACCTGCAGACCGGCAAGCGCCCGCAGGAAGTCGCGGTCACGCGGGCCCAGCTCGCGCAGGCCGCGGCACAGGCCGCGCGGGCCGCCGCGCAATTCGCGCGCGACGAACGCCAGTACGCGGCCGGCGGCCTGTCGAAGCAGCAGCTCGACGATTCGCGCACGTCCGCGCAAACCACCGCCGCACAGGTGCGCGAGTTGCAGAACCAGGTCGACGTCGCGCGCCTGCCGGGCCGCGCGCAGCAGGTGGCGGCCCAGGCCGCGCAGGTCGATGCCGCGCAGGCGGCCGTCACCGAAGCGCAATGGAAACTCGACCAGAAGCGCGTCGCCGCGCCCGCCGCCGGGCGCGTGTACGACACGCTGTACCGCGTCGGCGAATGGGTGCAGGCCGGCAATCCGGTCGTGCAGATGCTGCCGCCGCAGAACCTGAAAGTGCGGTTCTTCGTGCCGGAGGCCGCCGTCGCGTCGATCGCGCCGGGGCGCACGGTCGCGATCCGCTGCGACGGCTGCCCGGCCGACGTCCCCGCGCGCGTCACCTACGTGTCGCGCGCGGCCGAGTACACGCCGCCCGTGATCTACAGCAACGAGAGCCGGACCAAACTCGTATTCATGGTCGAGGCGCGCCCCGCCGTCGCCGACGCGCCGAAGCTGCACCCGGGCCAGCCCGTCGCCGTGAGGATGCGATGAACGCACCGCCCGCCCCGTATGCGATCGACGTCGACCGCCTGAACAAGCGCTTCGGCGACAAGCACGTCGTGAAGGACGTCTCGCTGCGCGTCGCGCGCGGGGAGATCTTCGGTTTTCTCGGGCCGAACGGCAGCGGCAAGACGACGTCGATCCGCATGATGTGCGGCCTGCTCACGCCCGACTCGGGCAGCGGCACCTGTCTCGGCTACGACATCGTGCGCGACAGCGCGCAGATCAAGCGCCGCGTCGGCTACATGACGCAGCGCTTCTCGTACTGGGAAGACCTGTCGATCCGCGAGAACCTCGATTTCGTCGCACGCGTGTACGGGATGCCCGATCGCCAGGCGGCTGTCGCGCGCGCGCTCGACGGGCTCGGTCTCGCGAGCCGCGCGGACCAGCTCACGGGCGCGTTGTCGGGCGGCTGGAAACAGCGCCTCGCGCTCGCCGCATGCATGCTGCACGAGCCGGAGCTGCTGCTGCTCGACGAACCGACCGCCGGCGTCGATCCGGCCGCGCGCCGCGACTTCTGGGAAGAGCTGCACCGGCTGGCCGCGCAAGGCATCTCGGTACTCGTCAGCACGCACTACATGGACGAGGCCGAGCGCTGTCACAAGCTCGCGTACATCGCGTCCGGCGAACTGCTCGCGCAGGGCACGGCCGCGGAAATCGTCGCGTCGCAGCACCTGTCGACGCGCACGGTCACCGGCGGGCACCTGGCGGAACTGTCCGCGCGCCTGCGCACGATGCCGGGCGTCGACCAGACGGTCGTGTTCGGCTCGACGCTGCACGTGAGCGGCCGCGATCGAGCGCTGCTCGACGCGACGCTCGCGCAGGTCGCGGCGCAGCCCGGCGCGCAGGAGAACGGTCACGCGCAGCTGCAGGTCTCGCCGATCGACACCGGGCTCGAAGACGTCTTCATCTACATGATGGGCCGCGCATCCGGGCCGCCCGGCGGAGCGGCGACATGAGCACGTGGACGGGCCTGCGCGACGCGTTCTCGGTCGCGCGCTGGTGGAGCATCGTGCTGAAGGAATTCCTGCAGCTGCGCCGCGACCGCGTGACGTTCGCGATGATCGTCGGCGTGCCGATCATCCAGCTCGCGCTGTTCGGCTTCGCGATCAACACCGATCCGAAGCACCTGCCGACCGCGGTGATCGTCGCCGACTCGAGCCCGTTCGCGCGCAGCTTCATCGCCGCGATGCGCAATTCCGCGTATTTCGACATCGTCGCGACGCTGCCCGACGAAGCGGCCGGCCGGCATGCGCTCGCGCGCGGCGACGTGCAGTTCGTGCTGAGCGTGCCGGCCGACTTCTCGAAGCGGCTGCTGCGCGGCGAGCGCCCGTCGCTGCTCGTCGAGGCGGACGCGACCGACCCCGTCGCGACCGCATCGGCGCTCGGCGCGCTGCCGGGCCTCGTGCAACCCGTCGCCGACAAGGACCTGACGGGCCCGCTCGCGCACCTGAACGGCCGCCCGGCCGCGTTCGACATCGTGCTGCACCGCCTGTACAACCCGGAAGGCATCACGCAGTACAACGTCGTGCCGGGCCTGATGGGCGTGATCCTGACGATGACGATGGTGATGATGACGGGCCTCGCGATCACGCGCGAACGCGAGCGCGGCACGATGGAGAACCTGCTGGCGACGCCCGTGCGGCCGCTGGAGGTGATGACGGGCAAGATCGTCCCGTACGTGTTCATCGGGCTGATCCAGGTGTCGATCATCCTCCTGGCCGCGCGCTACGTGTTCCACGTGCCGTTCGTCGGCGGCATGGTCGCGATCTACCTGTCCGCGCTGCTCTTCATCGCCGCGAACCTGACGGTCGGCATCACGCTGTCGTCGCTCGCGCAGAACCAGTTGCAGGCGATGCAGCTCGCGGTGTTCTACTTCCTGCCGAACATCCTGCTGTCGGGCTTCATGTTTCCGTTCGCCGGGATGCCGAAGTGGGCGCAGTTCATCGGCAACCTGCTGCCGCTCACCTACTTCAACCGCCTGGTGCGCGGCATCCTGCTGAAAGGCAACGGCTGGGCCGACCTGTGGCCGTCCGTGTGGCCCGTCGCGCTGTTTACGCTCGTCGTGATGGGCGTCGCGCTGCGCTTCTACCGGCGCACGCTCGACTAGGGGCCGCACGATGAAAACGGCTTCGCGTCGCGCCCGTCCCGCCGCCCGCCGCAGCGCATGGGCAGCCGTTGCGCTGCTCGTCGCCGGTTGCACGGTCGGGCCGGATTTCCGCACGCCCGACGCGCCGGCCACACGGCAATACACGCGCGATGACCCGCCGGTCACGACGGCCGCCGCCGGCGGCCCGGCCGGCGACGCGCAGACGTTCGCATCGGCCGCGCACACGCCGCAACAGTGGTGGACCGCGTTCGGCTCGGCACCGCTGAACCGGCTCGTCGATACCGCGTGGCACAATAGCCCGACGCTCGCCGAGGCCCGCGCGCGGCTCGACGAAGCGCGACAGAACCACGCGGCCGAAGCCGGCGCGACGATGCTGCCGCGCGTCGATGCGAACCTGTCCGCCACGCGCGAGAAGGTCGACATTACTGCATTCGGGCTGCCCGCCAACGTGCCGAATCCCGGGCCGTTTACGCTGTACGACGCGTCGGTGAGCGTGTCGTACGCGCTCGACGTGTTCGGCGGCAACCGGCGCGCGCTCGAGGCGTTGCGCGCCCAGGTCGACTATCAGGCGTACCTGCTCGACGCCGCACGCCTGACGCTCGCGGGCAACGTCGTCGCGACTGCGATCCTGCGCGCGTCGCTCGCGCAGCAGATCGCGCTCACGCGGCAGCTCGTCGACGCGCAAGCCCGGCAGTTGCGGATCGTCGACGCACGCTTCGCGGCGGGCGGCGTATCGCAGGCCGACGTGCATGCGCAGCGCACGCTGCTCGCGCAGACGCAGGCTTCGCTGCCGCCGCTCGCGGCCCGCTACGCGCAGGCCGGCCACCGACTCGCGATCCTGCTGGGCGCACCGCCGTCCGGTGCCGAGCTGCCCGACCTCGCGCTCGACGCGCTCACGCTGCCGCGCACGCTGCCGGTCGCGCTGCCGTCGACGCTCGCGCGCGAACGCCCCGATATCCGCGCGGCGGAGGCCGTGTTGCATCAGGCGAGCGCGAACGTCGGCGTGGCGACCGCGAACCTGTATCCGCGTTTTTCGATTTCGGCGGGGATCGGTTCGGAGCGCACGCGCATCGCGGATATCGTGAGCGGGCTCAATGTGTGGAATGTCGGCCTCGGCCTGACGCAGCCGCTCTTTCATGGCGGCGAGCTGCGCGCGAGGAAGCGCGCGGCCGAAGCCGCGTACGACGCCGCGTTCGCGAGCTATCGGGAAACCGTGCTGCTGGCGCTCCAGCAGGTCGCCGACGCGATGCGCGCGGTCGAACACGATGCGACGGCGCTGCAAGCGCGGGACACGGCCGCACGGGAAGCGGCGGCAGGCAACGCGATCGCCGGCGACCGTTACGCGGCGGGCGGGATCAGCGCGTTCGCGCTGCTCGACGCCCAGCGGCAGGCATTGCAGACCGCGCTCGACCGCACGCGCGCGCAGGCCGACCGGCTGGCCGACACGGCGGCGCTGTTCCAGGCGCTGGCGGGGAACTGGATGGACGATGCGGCGCGGTGATCGACACGACGGCGTCGGCGCCGACCGGGCATTGCAGGCCTGCACGTCATGCACCGCATGAGCGACACACTTGTCGGGCTCGACAGCCGTCGCCGCGCGCTTCCATTCGACGACCATCCATGACCGAACCCGCAATACGCACAACACGTGCCGCAAATGGAAAAACCGGCCCGAAGGCCGGTTTTCGTACCGCAAGCCGTAAGCGGCGCTCGCGCGCCGCGCGGCATCAGAAGCGGTGGATCAGGCCGACGCCGGCCGCGATCTGGTTCTGCTTCGAACCTGCACCCACGCCGTCGCCGATCGACGTCGTTGCATTGACGATGCCGCCGGTCAGGCCGCTGATCGTGTTGCCGGTAGCGTGCTGATACGCTTCAACCGCGTACAGGCCCGTGCGCTTCGACAGGCTGTAGTACTGCGACAGCGTGACCTGATGGTACTTGGCCGAGCTCGAGATGCCGTTCGACTGGGTCGCACGCGTGTACGAGTAGCCTGCCGCGAAGTCCCACTGCGGCGCTGCCTTCCAGTGCAGCACTGCGCCCGCCGTGTTGAAGATCGCCGTATTGTGGAATGCCGACAGGTTGCCCGGGATGTACTGGACGTTCGAGTACGACACCGAGATGTCCCACGCCGGCGTGAACTGGTAACCGGCCGTCACGGCGACACGTTGCTGCGACTGTGCCGTCTTGTAGCCGCCGTTGATCGACGACACGGCCTGCTCCGCACCGTTGCCGCTCGAATCCAGACCGTTTTGCGCGGTCGAGTTCGCGCCCCACACGCCGCCGCCGAGCGTCGCGTTGTTGATGCGCTGATAGCCAACCGCGATGCCTGCCGGGCCGTTCAGGTACTGGACCGCCGCGCTCCAGGTCGAGCCGCGGTTGAAGCTGCCTGCCACGCCGCCGAGCGAGTACGAACCGCCGACCGTGAAGCCGTAGAACTTCGGCGACATGTAGACGAGCGAGTTGTTCGCGCGGTAGCTGGTGTCGAGCGAGTCGATATCGCCCGGGTGCGCGCCGTAGTAACCGGTCAGCCAGGTCGTCGGGCTATACGGCGACAGCAGCGTGTAGTACGCGGTGTACTGGCGGCCGGCCGTCAGCGTACCGTACGTCGCGTTGGTCAGACCAACCCACGCCTGACGCGTGAAGATGCCGTTCGTCCATTGCGACGAGCCGTTGTTCGCGTTGAAGCCGGCTTCCAACTGGAAAATCGCCTTCGTGCCGCCGCCGAGGTCTTCGCTGCCCTTCAGGCCGAAGCGGCTGCCTGCCCAGATGCCGGTGGCCATCTGCACCTTCGAGTGACCGCCCGAAACCGCGCTGGTGGCCGACGAGTTGTTCTGCCAGGCGATAGCGTTATCGACGATACCGTACAGGGTCACGCTGCTCTGGGCGTGGGCTGCGGTAGCGGCTGCGAGACCCGCTGCCGTCATGGCGAAAGCGACGCGCTTTTTCATTGATTCTCCGTCCTCAAAGAATGATTTCTTTTCTGGTGTGGTTTTATGACTGACACATGTGCGAGTACATGCCGGTGCGATTCTGACGGATTACCAATCGTTTCCCAACATGTGCGGTCGGTCATCGTATGATCGACGCAACGCGGGGGTTCACCAAACGGTTACATAACACCTGAAAACGCTTACGCAGCGGGCCTTTCCGACATTTCCCGGTGAAAACCCTAGCTTTACATTTTTACTGGTGCATCGCGACCGTCCAATGTCGTCAGACGCCCTCGGCCAACAACCTTCTTACGAATGCGCGAGCGCGGCTGACGCCGCGATTCACGCCGCCGCGCAGGATCGCTGACATTCATGACACCCACGTTTCGGGAAGCGAAATCGTGAAAACGTTTCAGTCCGCGCGCGGACAATCGGACGGGAGACGTGAGCGGCCCGGCGAACGCGGGCCGAGGGGCGATGCCGATGCAGGTCGCGCCACGCGCCGGCATCGTTCAGCGCGATTCAGCGCGCGGACGGCTGCGCGATCCGCGCGTTCACCGCGTCGACGAGCGCGGTGATCCGCGCACGGATCGCGGCGTTCGAACCGACGAGCGCGAGCGACGACGCCATGATCCGGTAGATCCGCTTGCGCGGCACCTTCGCCGGCGTCGCCGGATCGAGCCACGCATCGTGGCCGGCCAGCAGTTCGAGCGTTTCGAGGCCGATCATGATCGGCCACAGGCACGCGAGCCGCAGCCGCACGAAGCGGCGCGGAATCGCGAGCGTGTAGCGGCACGCGTCGCGATACTGGTCGAGCGTCACGCGCAGCAGGTCGACCAGCACGCCGCGCGCGCGCGCCGACGCATCGGGTGTCATCAGGTCGGCGACGCCGACGCCGTATGCGGCCAGCACGTCCTCCGGCAGATAGCAGCGGCCGATCCGCAGATCCTTCGCGCAGTCGCGCAGGATGTTGGTCATCTGCAGCGCCTTGCCGAAACGGATGCCCTTCTCGCGCATGTCCGGCACGTCCCAGCCGCGCGCGGCGCGCGTGTGCGCGCCGGTCATGTCGGTCCAGAATTCGCCGACGCAGCCGGCGACCAGGTACGTGTAGCGATCGAGCTCGGCACGGTTCGGCAGCGACGCGACGCGGCCCGACTGTTCGTCGGGGAACGTGCGCAGGTCGAATTCCATCCCCGACGTCAGCGTCGCGACGACCTTGCGGATCGATGCGCAGTCCGCATCCGGCTGCGCGCGCAGTAGCGCGAGCATCGGCTGCATCGAGCCGAGCAGCACGTGTTCGTGCGAATCCGTCTGCATCCGCGTCACGTCCTCGAGCGAGCGCGACAGCGCCGCGCCGTCGCCGAGCCGCTCGACTTCGTTCCGCAGGTCGGTCAGCAGCGCCGCGCGGCGATCGGGCGCGACCAGCGCCGTGTCGGCGATCGTGTCGGCCGCGCGCGCGAGCAGGTAGGCCAGGCCGACCGGGTCGCGCATGCCGTCGGGCAGCACGCGCAGCGTCAGGTAGAAGGAGCGGGAAACGTTCTTCAGCAGGTCGCCGAGCAGGTAGGCGGGATCGGTATGCGTCGTCATGGGTCGGTAAAAATCGGCCGGCGCGGGCCCCGGACGCACGCGGGCGCCGGGCGCCCGCGCCGGCCCGCGAGTCGCCGCATCGCCGTGCGCGGGCGGGTGTCGGCCCGGCGCGGCGATGCAAAAGTCCCGCAAGTTTAGTGCATCCGGCGACCACGCTCGCGATCCGTCCGACGAAGTGGGCGCGTGACCGCCGAACCGCGTCGGCGCGACGATCTCGGCGCCGGCTGGCGGCGACGGGCGGATCGCACCGTCTCGACCGCGACGTGTTCCCGCAATTCTCGCGCCTGACGCGACAACAAAACAGAAAGGCGAAAGTAATACATATGTAATTATCCGGTGCGACGATCGCGTCCCGTTCGCTCACGCGGCCTCGCATCGCCGGACCGCTTGCCCTTTCACCGACTTCCGTTCCGAAGGTTCATCGACATGCTCTTCCCGCGCCCGACCGCCCTGCGCTGCATCCCGTTCGCCTGTGCCGCCGCCGTCCTGCTTGCCGCCTGCGGCGGCGATGATGTCTCGGCGTCCGATTCCACTCGGCCGATCTCCGCGAAGGTCCAGGTGGTCGGCCATCGCGGCGCGAGCGCGCTGCGCCCCGAGCACACGCTCGCGTCGTACCGCAAGGCGATCGAGGACGGCGCGGACGTGATCGAGCCCGACCTCGTCGCGACCCGCGACGGCGTGCTCGTCGCGCGCCACGAGAACGAGATCTCCGGCACGACGAACGTGTCGACGCTGCCGCAGTTCGCGAGCCGCAAGGCGACCAGGACGATCGACGGCACGCAGCTGACCGGCTGGTTCACCGAGGACTTCACGCTCGCCGAGCTCAAGACGCTGCGTGCCCGCGAGCGCATTCCGCAGGTGCGCCCGGCGAACACCGCGTACAACGACCAGTTCGAGATTCCGACCTTCGACGAGATCGTCGCGCTCGCGAAACAGATGTCCGCGCAGACCGGCCGCACGATCCACCTGTATCCGGAAACCAAGCACCCGACCTACTTCCAGTCGATCGGCCTGCCGCTCGAGGACCGTCTCGTCGACGCGCTGCAGAAGGATCCGTACACGGCGCGCACGGCGACCGTCTACATCCAGTCGTTCGAGGTCGCGAACCTGAAGGCGATCCGCAACCGGATCAAGTCGAGCCAGCCGAACTGGAAGCTCGTGCAGTTGATGGACGAAGCCGGCCAGCGTCCGTACGACTTCGTGAAGGCGAACGACAAGCGCACCTACGGCGACCTGTCGACGCGCGACGGGATGCGCGAGATCGCGTCCTATGCGAACGGCGTCGGCCCGTACAAGACGTCGATCATCGCGGTGGCCGCGGACGGCACGCTGCAGCAGCCGACGTCGTACGTGCGTGACGCGCACGCAGCCGGCCTCGTCGTGCATCCGTATACGTTCCGTCCGGAGAACAACTTCCTGCCCGCGTCGCTGAAGGACGGCGGTACACCGGCCACGCGCAACACCGCGGGCTCGGTGCGCGAGATCCAGGCTTACCTGCGCGCGGGCATCGACGGCTTCTTCACCGACGATCCGGCCGTCGGCCGCACGGCCGTCGATACGTTCAAGCGTTGAGCGCGCTGAACGTGCCGCATACGATGAGCCGCTGAACATGCGGCAACCGGGCGCGGCGCATCGCATGCCGCACGCCGGTTGCCGCGCCGTGGTCAGATCACGCGGAAGTGGTGCGTGCCGTCCCGCTTCAGCTGGTCGACCAGCCCGTATTCCCAGTCGAGATACGCCTGCATCGCGGCGGCCGCGTTGTCGGTGCCTTCGTACGGGCGCCGGTAGCGATCGACGCGCGGCGACGCGAGGCGTGTCTCGCCGTGCTCGAGCGGCAACCCCGCGTCGATCCATGCGGCCGTGCCGCCGGTCAGCACCGAGATCGCCGCGGAAGCCGGCAGCAAGGCGCGCGCGTCGTCCGCCGCGAACCGCGCGAGCAGGCTCGATCCGCACGTGAACACATAGCGCCGCGCCGGCGGAATCGCGGCGAGCGCGTCGCGCAATTGCGCGCGCACGACGAACCACGCGCCGGGGATATGGCGCTTCACGTAGTTCGCGCTGGCCGTCACGTCGACGATCGCGAGCTCGCCCGCGGCCGCCTCCTTCAGCCAGCCCGCGAGCGTCGCGGGCGACACCTCGCTCACCTGCGGCGTCGCGGGCACGTCGCGCGGCGGCTGGCCGCGCTCGGTGAACGCCGCCGTGCCGGCCGGCTCGAGCACCCGCACGTCCCAGCCCATCTGCGCGAGCCACGACGCGGTCATGTCCGCGCGCACGCCGTCGTCGTCGGCGAGCACGATCCGCGCGCCGCGCACGGCCGCGTGATGGTCGGTCTCCTGCACGAGCTGGCCGCCCGGCGTGCCCAGGAAGCCCGGCAGATGGCCGGCCTCGTATTCTTCCGGCGTGCGCACGTCGAAGCGGTACAGCGTGCGGCCCGGTTCGTCGAGCGCGGCGAGCTCCGCGAGCGCGATGCGCGGCACGCCCGCGCGCTCGGCCACCGCGCGCGCGGCGCGGCGTGCTTCCTCACGCTGCGCGGGTGCGATCTCGTCCGGAAAGCGTCGGGCGGCGCCGTGCTCGAGCGTCTGGCCGGCGAGCGTCCAGCCGATCGTGCCGTTGCGCAGTGCCGCGACCGGGTTCGGCAACCCCGCGTTGACGAGCGACTGCGTGCCGATGATGCTGCGCGTGCGGCCCGCGCAGTTCACCACCACCTGCGTTGCCGGATTCGGCGCGAGCGCGCGCACGCGCAGCACGAGTTCCGCGCCCGGCACGCTCGTCGACGTCGGGATGTTCATCGTCTGGTATTCGTCGAAGCGGCGCGCGTCGACGATCACGACGTCGGCCTTTTCATCGATCAGCGCCTGCACCTCCTGCGCGGACAGCGACGGCGTATGGCGCTCGGCCTCGACCCATTCGCCGAACGACTTGCTCGGCACGTTCACGTCGATGAACAGTTCGCCGCCCGCGGCGAGCCAGCCCGCGAGGCCGCCGTCGAGCAGCCGCACGTCGGTATAGCCGAGCTGCGCGAGTTTCTTGGCCGCGCGCGGCGCGAGATCCTCGCCGCCGGCTTCGCCGAACACGACGATCGGCGTGTCGCGGCGCGGAATGCGCGTCCATGCGTCGAGTTCGAGCTTCGACAGCGGAAAGTTGGCGGCCCACAGCGGGTGGCCCTGCGCGTAGGGATCTTCCTCGCGCACGTCGATCAGCGCGATTTCGTCGCGGGCCAGCAGGCGCGCGCGTACGTCCTGGTACGACGCGACGGGGAAACGGAAAGTGGAATCAACGGATTGCGTCACGATGTCTCTGTCGGATTCTGTTGGAGTCGGTGAAGAAAGCACACGGAAAACGGATGCAGCTCGATGCCCGCGGGCAGGCCGTCGCAACGGGGCGCCCGCGACTTGCGGCGTCACGCGTCCGGTCACGCGTTCGAATAGCCGGACACGAACGGCTTCACGGTGCCGTCGTCCAGGAACACCGCACGTTCGACCTGGCCGATGTTCGCGCCGTACACGTGGATGCTGATCGACACCTGGTCGTCGAACGCGTTGGTCACGCGATGGACGTCGCCGATGCGCGGCGACACGGCCTCGACGTCGCCCGGCTGCAGCCGTACCGCGTCGCCCGCCGGCACCGGCCTGCCGGCCGCGTCGAACCGGTACGGTTGCGAAAACTCGCCGCCGCGCAGCATCCCGATCAGTCCCCACACCGTGTGGTTGTGGATCGGCGTCGTCTGGCCGGGCCCCCACACGAAGCTGACGACGGAAAACCGCGCGTCGGGATCGAGATGCAGCAGGTACTGGCGGTAACGCTCGGGATCGGGCTGCGCGAACGCGTCGGGCAGCCAGTCGTCGTGCGCGACGAGCGCGGCCAGCAGCGCGCCGCCCTCGTCGAGGATGCGCGCCTCGTTCGCGCCGGACGCGAGCAGCGCGCCCAGCCCGTCGACGAACGGACGCAGCGGCGTCTGCTGCAACGAAAGCGTACTCATCGGCTGCCTCCTCGAATATGATGCCGAATATGATGGATCGTCATGATGCACCCGAAATACCATGCAGAACAAACATGAAAATTAGCGATATCGATGCTTTTGCAGCGGTCGTTCGCGGCCAGACGCTGAGCCAGGCCGCGGCCGAGCTCGGCATGACGCAGCCCGCGATCACGCGGCGCGTGCAGAACCTCGAGGAGGCGCTCGGCGTCACGCTGCTCGACCGCAACACGAAGCCGCCGCGCCCGACCGACATCGGCCTGCAGGTGTTCGAGCAGTGCCGCGCGATCCTGCGCGAAGTCGACGCGCTGCGCGAACTGACGGCCGGCCAGCGGCCGCCCGCCGGCGAATTCCGCGTCGGCCTCACGCAAGGGCTCGGCGAGCTGATGCTGCCCGGCCTGATCGCGCAGCTCGCCGCGCAATGGCCGGCGCTCGCCACGCAGGTCACGACCGCGTGGGGCGGCATGCTCGTCGAACGCGTCGCGCACCGCGAACTCGACGCCGCGCTGGTGTTTCTGGCCCGCGAGATGGTGCTGCCGCCGCAGGTCGAAGGCCAGCGGCTGCTGGCCACGCGGCTCGTCGCGGTCGGCCGCAAGGGCGACTGGCCGCGCCGCAGCTACCGGCTCGCCGACTGCCATGCGCGCGGCTGGGTGCTCAATCCCGACGGCTGCGGCTTTCGTGCGGGGCTGCGCCGCGCGCTCGACGCGCAGGGGCTGCCGATGCCGGTCACGCTCGACGCCTACGGCCGCGACCTGCAATTGCAGAGCGTCGCGAACGGCTTCGGGATCGGGCTGATGCCGCTGCCGCTCGTCGAAGGCAGCCCGCTGCGCGACGCGGTCGACATCGTCCCGCTCGCCGATTTCAAGCCGCAGATCGATCTGTGGCTGCTGCACCGGCAGGACGCCGCGCGCTTCAAGGCGCCGCTCCTGGCCGTGGCCGCGCATGCGCGCACCGCGTTCGCGCTGCCGGCGGATGCGGCCGGGCACGACGAAGCTGCTTGACCACGCGCGACGGCGCCTGCGCGGCGGCGTTGCGTTTGCGTTTGCGTTGGCCTTTGCGTTGGCCTTTGCGTTGGCCTTTGCGTTGGCCTTTGCGCCCACCATCCCGCCGCCCCGCTCACGCATCGCTGTCGCGACCGGATGCCGGCGCGTCGCGTGACGTTCCGCCCGCTTCCGCGTTCGTGGCAGCGCGTCGGGCCGCCGCGTCGAGCACGGCCCGTCCGGCGGCCACCGCGATCGCATCGTCCTGCGGCGTATGCACGCGGCTGCACAGCACGTCGCGATAGTGGCGTTCGAGCGGATTGTGGCGGCTCAGCCCGTGATTGCCCGACAGCTTCAACGCATGCTCGACCGTGCGGATCGCCTGTTCCGTCACGGTCCGCTTGACGAGGCCGCTCGTCGTCACCGTCGGCGGGTCGCCCGCATCGGTGCGCGCGATGTGCTCGTCGAGCAGCACGCGGTTCGCATGCAGCCACCCTTCGATCTCGCCGACGGCCTCCTGCACGCGCGGCAGCGTCGCGAGCGGCGCACCGAGCCCGCTCGGCGCGCGCGTCGTCGCGAAATCGAGCAGCCAGTCGCGCGACGCGCGGGCGACCGCGTCGTAGAGGCTGCCGAGCAGCGCGACCATCCAGGCCTGCTGGTCGGCCTGCGCATCGACATCCGCATGACTCGCGGCCGACACGGCCCACGCATCGGGCGCACGCACGTCCACCGCATGATCCGCGGGCAGCCGCACGTCGTCGAACACCACCTCGTGACTGCCCGATGCGCGCAGGCCCAGGTGATTCCAGCTTTCGATCACGCGGATGCGCGCATCGACTTCCGTGTCGCGCTCGCGCCGCACGAGGAACACGCCGACGCGCGGCTCGGGTTCGTCCGTGCGGGCCCACACGGCCAGCCAGCGCAGCGCCGGAATGCCGGTGCTGTACAGCTTGTGGCCGGACAGCCGCCAGCCGTCGCCGTCGCGACGCGCGATCGTTTCGGGCAGGCCGCCGCGCGACGGCGAACCGAGCGCCGGCTCGACGCGCAGCGCGTTGATCAGCGCGCCGTCGGCAACCGCGCTGTCGAACACCGCACGCCGCAGGCGCGCGGGCCAGCGGTTGTCCGCGCGGCCGAGCGCGCGATGCTGCAGATAGGTCATCGTCAGCACCAGTGCGGTCGCCGGATCGGCGCGCGCGACCGCGGCCACGATCCGGCTCGCCTGCGCGAGCGTCGCGCCCGCGCCGCCGTGCTCGCGCGGCACGACCTGCGCGATCAGCCCGGCGCGATGCAGCCGCGCGAAATTCTCGTGCGGGAAACGGCCGTCGACGTCGTTGCGGGCGGCGTCAGCCGCGAGTTCGGGCGCGAGACGCGCGAGCAGCGCGGTAACGCGCGCATCGTCGGCAGGCAGGTGGCGCAGCGACGACTGGGACGACTGCGGCGATAGCGGCGAGGAAGCGGCAAGGCTGGCGGACATCGGTACGGATTCCCTCGGTGACTGGGTAACGGGATAAAACGTCGTGGCGAAGATCGCTCGGCGAATGGCGGCGGTGGCTCGTGGAGACGGCGGCGATCGGCGCTGGATTCGCCGGGGGCGCGTGGCGTGGATCCGGGGCGCTCGCGCACGCATCCGCCGCACACCTCTGCCTTCGACCCGAGCCGCTGCTTCCGAACCCGATGCCGATCCGGCTCCCGTCGTGTGGATCCGGCGCGCAAGCCCCGCTCGACACGCAGCCGGCGCCCCGTTCGGCCCGATCGTGAGCCCATAGCGTATGCGCAACGCACACGCGCCCAAACCATGCAAATCTGATATTCAATTCGGGATTGATTATTTCCGTTCCGCATGATCCCGGCGGTAATCTGCGCTCCATTCCCGCCCGGCCGGCCATCGCTGGCCGCGCCGGGCCGTCCTTGCATCGGAGACCCAGATGAGCGTCGAATTCATCGGCATGATCCAGAGCCAGAAGCAGTCGGAAATCCATCCGCCTGCCGGCCCCGTCGTCGACCCCGACTACGTGCGCGACTTCGCCCGCGCCCACGAAACGGCCGGCTTCGACCGGATCCTCGTCCCGCACCACTCGACCGGCCCCTCGGCGACGCTGACGATCGCGTTCGCCGCCGCGGCGACCGAACGCATCCACTTCATGCTCGCGCATCGCCCCGGCTTCACCGCGCCGACGCTCGCCGCGCGGCAGATCGCGACGCTCGACCAGTTCAGCCGCGGCCGGCTCGCCGTGCACTTCATCTCCGGCGGCTCGGACAGCGAGCAGCAGCGCGACGGCGATTTCCTCGACCACGACGCACGCTACGCGCGCACCGACGAATACCTCGGCATCCTGCGCCGCATCTGGACCGACACGCAGCCGTTCGATCACGACGGCGCGCACTACCGCTTCACGCAGGGTTTTTCGGAAGTGAAGCCGTTTCAGAAGCCGCACGTGCCGATCTACTTCGGCGGCGCCTCGGAAGCGGCGCTGGAAGTCGCCGGCAAGCACGCGGACGTCTATGCGCTGTGGGGCGAATCGCTCGACCAGGTGCGCGACCTGACGACGCGCGTGCGTGCCGAAGCCGCGAAGCACGGCCGGCAGGTGCGCTTCTCCGTGTCGTTCCGGCCGATCCTCGCGGCGACCGAAGACGAAGCGTGGGCGCGCGCACACCGGATCCTCGACGAAACCCGCCGGCTGCGCGAAGCGGCCGGCCTCGCCACCGGCGGCCCGCAGCAGAGCGAAGGCGCGCGGCGCCTGCTCGCCGCGGCCGAACGCGGCGCGCGCGTCGACAAGCGGCTGTGGACCGAGATCGCGAAGCTCACCGGCGCGCGCTCGAATTCGACCGCGCTGGTCGGCACGCCCGAACAGGTCGCCGACGCGCTGCTCGACTACTACGACCTCGGCGTGACGACGTTCCTGATTCGCGGCTTCGATCCGCTCGAAGACGCGATCGACTACGGCCGCGAACTGATTCCGCGCGTGCGCAGCGCCGTCGCGGCACGCGACGCGGCGCGCCGCGCGGCCTGACGCACGGGGAGATGCCGACCATGTCCGCCGTCCTGTCTTCGTCCTCGCCCGTGCGCACCGCGTCGGGCCTCGTCCTCGCCGACACGCCGCGCCAGCATTTCTGGTTCGATCCGCCCGCGCCGCGCTTCGACGTCGCCGCCGAGCGCCGCCACCGGCAGGAGCGGCTGGCGGCCGCGTTCCGCCTGTTCGCGCGCTTCGGCTTCGCGTCGGGCCTCGCCGGCCACATCACCGCGCGCGACCCGGAACTGCCCGACCACTTCTGGGTGAATCCGCTCGGCGTGCATTTCTCGCAGATCAAGGTGTCGGACCTGCTGCTCGTCAATTCGCGCGGCGAAACCGCGATCGGCAACCGGCCGCTGAACAAGGCCGCGTTCGCGATCCATGCGGCGATTCACGACGCGCATCCGCACCTCGTCGCGGCCGCGCATACGCATTCGACCTACGGCAAGGCGTGGTCGACGCTCGGCCGCCCGCTCGACCCGCTGACGCAGGACGCGTGCGTGTTCTACGAGGACCACGCGCTGTTCGACGACTTCACCGGGATGGTCGTCGATACGAGCGAAGGCGCGCGGATCGCGGATGCGCTCGCGAAGCCCGACGGCACCACGCACAAGGGCGTGATCCTGAAGAACCACGGCATCCTGACGGCCGGCCCGACGGTCGAGGCCGCCGCGTGGTGGTACATCGCGCTCGACAACGCCGCGCACACGCAGCTGCTGGCCGAAGCGGCCGGCACGCCGCAACCGATCGATCATGCGACCGCGCGACACACGCACGGCCAGATCGGCGGCCCCGACGGCGCATTGCACGCGTTCGACAGCCTGTTCGCGCGCGTCGTCGCCGACGAACCCGACCTGCTCGACTGAGCGCCCGCCGCACGACCGGAACCGGAGACCACACCATGACCAAAACCACCGCACCCGCGCCGACCGGCGCCCATGACGACAAGCGCCGCCGGCTGCTGCGCGCGGCCGGGGCCGCCGCGCTCGCCGCACCGGCGATCACGCTCGGCCGCAAGGCCTGGTCGGCGCCGCCGCTGAAGAAGCTCACGTTCGCGTGGAACCAGAACGCGTTCTGCCTGACGCCGATCGTCGTCGCGCAGGAGAACGGCTTCTTCGAGAAGAACGGGCTGAAGGTCGAACTGATCAACTACAGCGGATCGACCGACCAGCTGCTCGAATCGATAGCGACCGGCAAGGCCGATGCCGCGGTCGGGATGATCCACCGCTGGCTGAAGCCGCTCGAAGCCGGCTTCGACGTGAAGATCATCGGCAGCTCGCACGGCGGCTGCGTGCGGCTGCTCGGGTCGAAGACGGCGGGCGTGACGACCCTGCAGGCGCTGAAGGGCAAGACGGTCGGCGTCAGCGATCTCGCGGCGCCCGGCAAGCATTTCTTCTCGATCCTGCTCGCGAAGAACGGCATCGATCCCGAACGCGACATCACGTGGCGGCAGTATCCGGCCGACCTGCTCGGCGTCGCGGTCGACAAGGGCGAGATCCAGGCCATCGCCGACGGCGACCCGAACCTCTATCTGCTCGAGAAGCGCAGCAACGGCGCGTACACCGAACTCGCGACGAACCTGTCCGGCGAATATGCGCGCAAGGTGTGCTGTGTGATCGGCGCGCGCGGCGACCTCGTGCGCAACGACCGGCCGGCGGCCGCCGCACTCGCGCGCTCGATCGTGCAGGCCACCGAGTACACGCACGACAACCCGAACGAAGCCGCGAAGGCATTCGCGAAGTATTCGCCGAAGATCAACCCCGACGACCTGCGCAAGCTGTACGCGACGCTGACCTACACGCACCATCCGACCAACGTCGACCTGCAGCAGGAAATCGCGTTCTACGCGGACGATTTCCGCCGCATCAGCGTGCTGAAGAAGAGCACCGACCCGCAGCGCTTCGCGCAGCAGGTCTATGCGAACGTGCTGGGGTGACGCGATGTCGACGATCGAACACGCGTCCGCCGCACGCACCGCGTCCACCTCGGGCAATGCCGCCCCCGTGACGCCGCCTGCGACTGCCACGACCCGTCCCGCGTGCACGGCCTGCGACGCGACGCTCGCGGCCGAAGCCCGCCGGGCACGCACCTGGCCGACCGGCGTCGTCGCGGCGCTCGCGTGGGCCGCGCTCGGCGCGGTGACCTACGTGTGGCCGAACCGCGTCGTCGGTTTCACCGACTGGGCGTACACCGACACGTTCGGCATCGCCGCGTGGGCGATCGGCGCGCTGCTGCTGGCCGCCGCGACGCTCGGCCATCGCGTGCCGGCCACGCGCGCGCGGCTCGCCCGCGTGCACCCGGCCGGCCCGTGGCTCGTGGCGCTGCCGCTCGTGCTCGCCGTGTGGGAAGTCGTCACGGCCAAGACCGGCTGGCTGCCGACGCCGTTCTTCGCGCCGCCGCAGGCGCTGATCGAGGTCTACGCCGACGACTGGCCGCGCCTTGCCGGCAGCGCCGGCAACACGCTGAAGCTGCTTTCCCTCGGGTTTGCGTACGGCGTCGCGGTCGGGTTCGCGGTCGGCGTATCGATCGGCTGGTCGCGCCGCATCGGCTACTGGGTGCATCCGGTGCTGCGCGTGCTCGGCCCCGTGCCGGCCACCGCGCTGCTGCCGCTCACGTTCTACTTCTTCCCGACGAGCTATTCGGCCGCCGCGTTCCTGATCGCGCTGTCGACCGGCTTCCCGGTCGCGGTGCTGACGTGGTCGGGCGTCGCGAGCGTGAACCGGCAGTACTACGACGTCGCGCGCACGCTCGGCGCGAACGCGCGCTTCCTCGTGTTGCGCGTCGCGATTCCGGCCGCGCTGCCGCACGTGTTCGTCGGCATCTTCATGGGGCTGAGCGCGTCGTTCACGGTGCTGGTCGTCGCCGAGATGATGGGCGTCAAGTCGGGGCTCGGCTGGTACCTGAGCTGGGCGCAGGGCTGGGCATCGTACGTGAACATGTATGCGGCGCTGATCGTGATGGCGCTGCTGTTTTCCGGGCTGATCGCGCTGCTGTTCGCGGTGCGCGACCGTGTGCTCGCGTGGCAGAAAGGAACCGTCAAATGGTAAGCGCCGCCGTTCTCGAATCGTCCGTTGCCACGCCGCCCGCCGCGCTCGACGCCACGGCGCCGCGCGGCGCGCGCATCGACATCCGCCGCGTGAGCCATGCGTTCGACGGCCCCGGCGGCCCGCTGCCGGTGCTCGACGACGTCACGCTGTCGGTCGCGGCCGGCGAATTCGTCGCGCTGCTCGGCCCGAGCGGCTGCGGAAAATCGACGCTGCTGCGGCTCGTCGCGGGCCTCGACGCCGCACGGCAAGGCACGATCGCGCAGGACGGCACGCCGATCGAGCGGCCCGATCCGTCGCGCATCGTCGTGTTCCAGGATCCGACGCTCTACCCGTGGCGCCGCGTGCGCGCGAACGTCGCGCTCGGCCTCGAGGCGCGCGGCGTGGCCCGCACGTCGCAGCATCGCGTCGACGATGCGCTCGCGCGCGTCGGGTTGCAGGAATTCTCGAACGTGTTTCCGCATCAGCTGTCGGGCGGGATGGCGCAGCGTGTCGCGCTCGCCCGCGCGCTCGTCAACGATCCACGCCTGCTGATCCTCGACGAACCGCTCGGCAAGCTCGATTCATTGACGCGGCTGACGATGCAGGCCGAGTTGACCGCGCTGTGGCAACGCGACGGGTTCTCCGCGCTGCTCGTCACGCACGATGTCGAGGAAGCGCTGTTTCTCGCGCAGCGCGTGATCGTGTTCGGGCCGCGGCCCGCACGCATCGTCGCGGAACTGCGTGTCGACCTGCCGTATCCGCGCCATCGCGGCGACCCGCGTCTCGCCGAACTGCGTCACGAAGCGCTGCGGCATCTCGGACTCGATGCGAGCTGGTAGATGCGCAGTGCCTTTCGCAGGATGGCCGGTGCGCGGCAAGGGCCGCGCCGATGAACGCGCCGCCGTTCGCCGACTGGGCACTCCTGTTCCTGCAACTGCTGTATCGCGCACAGATCGCGTTGGCCCGGGTGCTGCATGCGATCGGCCTGACCGGCGATGCCGACGGACAGGCCGCGTGGCCCTGGGCACACCGCATCGCGCTCGAAACGCTGCGCATCGACGCGGGGCTCACGCGACAGCTTGCATTCGCCGTCGCGATGACCACGCTCGCCGCGGCGCTCGGCTGCATCGCACTCGTGTCGCGCAAATGGCGGGCGGCAGCGGCGATCGCTGCGCTGGCCGTCGCGTGGTTCGCGCCGTGGCCGCCGGCGTCGCTGTGGCTCGCGCCGGCGGTGCCCACGAGTTTCCAGCGCAGTCCCGCCGCGTTTTCCGTCGTGAACCTGATGCGCGGCGCGCATCTGTATGCGCAGCATTGCGCAGCCTGTCACGGCGCGGACGGCCGCGGCGAAGGCCCGCTCGCGGCGAGCCTCGCGCATTGGCCGCCGACCTTCGCGGGCGCACTGCTTGCCCGCCGGCTCGACGGCGAACTGTATTGGCGCATGCGCCACGGTACGCGCGACGCGCGCGGCGCGGCGTCGATGCCGGGCTTTGCCGCGACGCTCGGCCCGGCCGACACCTGGGCCGTGCTCGATTACCTGAAAGCGCTGTCGGCCGGCAGCGGCGCGCAGGCGGAAGGGGCGTGGCCCGTGCCCGTTCCGCTGCCGGCGCTCGACGTGCGCTGCGGCAGCGCCGCGCCGCAACCGCTCGAGCGCTGGCGCGAAGGCCAGCGTGTGCGCATCGTCGCGCTCGCGCCGGGCGGCACGCCGCCTCGGGAAGACCCGCGCTGGCAGACGCTGCTCGTCGCCGCCGGCGATCCGTCCACGCCGCCACCGCCGGTCGGCACGCGCGCGAACTGCGTCGCATCGACGCCCGATGCATGGCAAGCGTTCGCGACGATTGCCGGCGTGCCGCCCGCTGCGTTCGGCGGCACGCAACTGCTTGCCGACCGGCGCGGCTGGCTGCGGGCGCGCGCGTTGCCGGGCAGCGCGGGCTGGTCGGCCGACGACTTGCTGTGCCGCTCGGATGCCGCGGCGCGAGCGCCGGCCGACGCCGCGAACGTCGATCCGCTGACCGCGCTGCTGCTGCGCGTGGACGCTGAACCCGTACGCGACGTGCAGGCCGGGCTCCCGCATTGAATCCCTGAACCGTTTTCCCGACGAACCGAACTTCACGATGAATCCGACCCGACGCCACTTCCTCGCGCAAGCGAGCGCCCTCGCCGCCGCCACCCTCGCCGCCGCGCCGGCCACGCTGCATGCGCAATCGGACACGCGGCCGCTGCTCCGTGCCGGCGACCAGAAAGGCGGCCTGCGCGCGCTGCTCGAAGCGGCCGGCGAACTGAACGGCCTCGCGTACGACATCGCATGGACCGAATTCCCGGCCGCCGCCCCCCTGGCCGAAGCGCTGAACGCGGCGGCCGTCGACTGCGGGCCGATCGGCGACGCGCCGGTGATCTTCGCGCTCGCCTCGGGCGCCCGCATCAAGGTGATCGGCGCGAACCGGTCCGACCCGTACGGCACCGCCGTGCTCGTGCGGCCCGACGCGACGCTGAAGGACGCCGCAGACCTGAAAGGCAAGCGCATCGGCACCACGCGCGGCTCGATCGGCCATTTCGTCACGTTGAAGGCGCTCGACGCGGCCGGCCTGCCGTCCGACGCCGTCTCGTTCCGCTTCTTGCCGCCGGCCGACACGATGCTTGCGCTCGCAACCGGTTCGATCGATGCGTGGGCGACGTGGGAACCCTATACGGCCCTCGCGGAAACGAGCGGCCGCGCGCGCGTGCTCGTCAACGGCCGCGGCCTGTGGTCGGGCTTCAGCTACATCGCGGCGACCGACGCGGCGATCGCGTCGAAGCGAGAGGTACTGCACGACTTCCTGCAACGGGTGGTGCGCGCGCAGGTCTGGTCGTACCGGCACGTCGACGCGTATTCCGCGGCACTCGCGCGCATCATCGGCATCCCGCCGGCGGCCGCGAAGCTGCAGTTCGAGCGCCGCAACACGCGCTGGCAGCCGATCGACGCGACGGTGATCGCCGGGCAGCAGCGCACTGCCGACTTCTACCTGAAGGCCGGGCTGCTGCGCCAGCCGCTCGACGTGCGCACGACCTTCGACCTCGGCTTTCCGCTGGCGTAACCGGTCGCGGCCGTGCGGCGGCCGGCAACCGCCCAAACGGCTTTCGCACGATCTGGCACAATCGCGATTCGACCATCCTGCCCATGTCAGCCAGCGTCATGCCAGCCATCTCCGAACTCTTCGTCTACCCGATCAAATCCTGTGCCGGCATCGCGCTGTCGCGCGCGCAACTGCTCGAAACGGGCCTCGCGTACGATCGCCACTGGCTGATCACCACCCCGGACGGGATGATGATCACGCAGCGCACGCACCCGCGCCTCGCGCTGATCCGCACCGCGCTCGAGCACGACGCGCTCGTGCTGAACGCGCCGGGCATGCCCGAGATCCGCACGCCGCTCGACGGCGACGCGACGCCGGCCACGCCGAAGATGGCCGCGACCGTCTGGCGCGACACCGTCGACGCGATCGACACGGGCGCCGCGACAGCCGCATGGCTCACCGAATTCCTCGGCACGCCGCTGAAGCTCGCGCGCTTCGGCGCGGATGCGCGCCGCGGCTGCAACCGCAAATGGACCGGCGACATCGACACGCACACGCAGTTCGCGGACGGCTATCCGCTGCTCGTGATCGGCCAGTCGTCGCTCGACGACCTGAACGCGAAGCTCGTCGCGAAAGGCGCGCCGGCGATTCCGATGAACCGCTTCCGCCCGAACATCGTCGTGTCGGATCTCGATGCGTACGAAGAGGATTTCGTCGAGCATCTCGACGCCGAAGGCGACACACCCGTGCGGCTGCGCCTCGTGAAGCTGTGCACGCGTTGCCCGATGCCGACGATCGACCAGGTGACCGGCGCGCCGAACCCGGCGTGGCCGCACGAGCCGACCGACACGATGCAGACGTATCGCGCGAATCCGAACTACGACGACGCGCTGACCTTCGGCATCAATGCGATCGTGGTCGAAGGCGCGGGAGCCTGGCTGGAGGTCGGGCAATCGCTCGAGGCGGAGATCGGATTCGGCGATTGAGCGACTGAGCGGGGCGGCGGACGGCGCGTCGTATGCATCGCCGCCGAGGGCGATGCGTCGAAGACATCCGCCGCGACGTTGCCGGCGCGCCCACCTCCCTCCCCCCCTCGGAGATGCCGCTCGCCGCCATTCGCTCACATTCGCCGCGATTCTCCGCGACCAAGCGAACCAGCCCTTCTACTGCGCCGCCGCCGGCACCGTCGGCAACATCACCGTCACGATCAACCCGCCTCCCGCCGCATCGGCCAGCGTCACGCTGCCCTGATGCACGCGCGCGATCTCGCGCACGATCGACAGCCCGAGCCCCGTGCCTTCGACCGTCTGCGTCTTGCTGCCGCGATGGAAACGCTCGAACACCGCGTCGCGTTCGCCGGCCGGAATGCCCGGCCCGTTGTCGATCACGTCGAGCCGCGCATGGTCGCCATCGCGCGACACGCGCACCGTGATCACCGCGCGGTCGCCCGAATAACGAATCGCGTTGTCGATCAGGTTGCCGATCAATTCGCCGAGCAGGTCCGGTTGGCCGAGCACGTCGACATCCGCCTCGTGCTCGAAGCCGAGATCGATGTCGCGCGCGCGCGCGACCGGCGACCAGTCGAGCGTCACGCTGCGCGCGAGCCGGTGCAGCGCGACCGGCTGGTGCGCGACCGCCTGGCCGCTGTCCGAATCGAGCCGCGACAGCGACAGCAGCTGCTGGACGATCTTCACGGCCTGCCGCACCGCGCCGTTCACGCGCCGCAGATGCACGTTCACGCGCGGCTGCTCGTCCGGCCGCAACGCCAGCTCGACGCCGGCCTGCACCGCCGCGAGCGGGGTCTTCAGCTGATGGGCCGCGTCCGCGAAGAAACGCCGCCGCGCGACCTGCATCCGCTGCGTGCGGCCGATGTACTGGTTGATCGACTCGACGAGCGGCGCGAGTTCGCTCGGCATGCCGCCGGTATCGAGCGGCGTCGGATCGCCGTCGCTGCGCGCGGCGACCGTCGCCGACAGCCGGTTCAGCGGCCGCAGCCCGCGCCCGACGCCGAGCCACACGATCCCGAGCGCGAGCACGACGAGCAGCCCCTCCTGCAGCAGCGAGCCCATCAGGATCTCGCGCGCGAGCGCCTGGCGCGCCTCGATCGTCTCGCCGACCATCACCCACACGACGCGCGTCTGCGCGGTCGGCACGTCGTGCACCGGCACGCGCAGCGCGGCCATGCGCAACTGCTCGCCGCGATAGACGACGTTGTAGTAGCGCGTGACGAACAGCGTGCCGTCGCCCTGCGGCAGCGGCAGGTCCGGATAGCCGGTGATCGTGCGGCCGTTGTCCTCGCGGATCAGGTAATAGATCTTGCCGCCGTCGCCCGACTCGAACATCTCGAGCGCGAGATACGGCAGGTCGACCTCGATCTCGCCCTCGTTGAACCGCACGCCTTCGCGGATCGACTTCAGCGACGACGACAGCGTGCGGTCGAACGCGACGTGCGCGGCGCTCATCGCGCGCTGGTACGTGAGCCACGAGTCGAGCGCGAGCAGTCCGAGCAGCGGCAGCAGCAGCCACAGCGCGACCTGTGCGCGCAGGTTCGGGCGTGTCACCATGCTTCCCGCCGGGCTGCACCGACCAGCGTGGCGGAAAACGCGTGCGGCCTCGCTCCGCGCCCGTGCAGCCGGCCGGCTTTGCCAGGCCGGCCGCGGATGGCTGGCGCGCCCGCGGCAAGCAGCGAACGTGCCGATCCCGCGCAGCGCTTTGGCGCGTACCGCGGCCCCATGCAAAGAAGGCAAGCCCGGCGGTGATTCATCCGGCCGCCTTCGCTTCGAGCAAGTATCCGAGGCCGCGCAGCGTGACGATCGCGACACCGGTGTTCTCCAGTTTCTTGCGCAGCCGGTACACGTAGATCTCGATCGCATCCGCGTTGACCGACTCGTCGAGCCCGAAGATCTTCTCCGACAGCGTCTCCTTGTTGATCGCGCGGCCGTTGCGCAGGATCAGCACCTCCAGCACCGAGCGCTCGCGCGGCGTGAGCGGCAGCGGTTCGCCGGCGAGGTGGAAGCTGCGGTCGATACTGTCATACGAAAGCGGCCCGCACTCGACCCGCGAATGCTCGTGGCCGAGGCTGCGCCGGATCAGCGCGCGGGCGCGCGCCTCCAGCTCGGTCAGCTCGAACGGCTTCGCGAGGTAATCGTCGGCGCCGAGATCGAGCCCCTTCACGCGGTCCTCGACCGAGCCGTGAGCGGTGAGGATCAGCACCGGCACCGGATTGCGGCGCGCGCGCAGCCGCCGCAGCACCTCGAGCCCGTCGAGCTTCGGCAGCCCGAGATCGAGTATCACCAGCGCGTAGTCCTGCGTGCGCAGCACGTGATCCGCCGCCTCCCCGTCCGCCATGTGATCGACCGCGAAGCGCGCGGCACTCAGCGCGTCGTTCAACGACTGCGCAAGGTTCGGGTTGTCTTCGACGAGCAGCACACGCATGGGGACCTCGGGAAATCCATGACACAAAGGACACTATTGTGAACCGAAATGAAAGCAGGCTGAAAGTGCCTCGCAATTAACATCCGCGTCACTCGAACAACACACACGCGTAACTGGAGGAAGACATGCCGTTTGCACCGAAGCAGCTCGCCGCCGCGCTGGCGATCGTCCTGGGCACCGCCGCCGGCGCCGCCACCGCGCAGGTCCCGGCCGGGTATCCGGGTAACTACCAAGGTGTCGTCGACGCCGCGAAGAAGGAAGGCAAGCTGATCGTCTACTCGACGACCGACACGGGCCTCGTGCGCCCGCTGATCAAGGACTTCGAAAGCCTGTATGGCGTGAAGGTCGAGTACAACGACATGAACAGCACCGAGCTGTACAACCGCTACATCAGCGAGAACGCCGCGAGCAGCACCAGCGCCGACGTGCTGTGGAGCTCGGCGATGGACCTGCAGGTCAAGCTCGTCAACGACGGCCTGATGACGTCGTACGATTCGCCGGAAAGCGCGAACGTGCCGCAATGGGCGCAATACCAGAAGCAGGCGTACGGCACGACGTTCGAGCCGCTCGCGATCGTCTACAACAAGCGGCTGATTCCCGAGAACGAGGTGCCGAAAACGCGCACCGACCTGATCAAGCTGCTCACGTCGCAACCCGACAAGTTCAAAGGCAAGCTGACGACGTACGACGTCGAGAAATCCGGCGTCGGCTTCAACGCGCTGACGCAGGACGCGCACCTGAACGAGAAGGTCACGTGGGAGCTCGTGAAGGCGATCGGCGCGACCGGTCCGAAGCTGCAGTCGAGCACCGGCGCGATGATGGAGCGCATCTCGTCGGGCGAGAACCTGATCGGCTACAACATCATCGGCTCGTATGCGTACGCAAAAGCGAAGAAGGACAAGTCGATCGGCTACGTATTCCCGAAGGACTACACACAAGTCGTGAGCCGCCTGGCCACGATCTCGAAGAAGGCGAAGAACCCGAACGCCGCGAAGCTGTGGGTCGACTACCTGCTGTCGAAGCGCGGCCAGACGCTGATCGCGAACCAGGCGAACCTGTACGCGATTCGCACGGACGTGACCGGCGAAACGTCGGCCGCGAGCCTCACGAAGGAACTCGGCGATTCGCTGAAGCCGATCCCGATCGGCACCGGCCTGCTCGTCTATCTGGACCAGTCGAAGCGGCTCGCGTTCCTCAAGCAATGGCAGCAGGCGATCAAGAGCTGATCCACTGATCGGCCTCGGCCGACCGACGGCCGCCCGCCGCACGCCGCACGCCGCGCGGGCGGCCCCTTCCCCTTACCGACTTCCTAGAGGCGGCCATCCGGATGGCCGCAGGGGCAAACTCATGCTTTCAACCAGCACACGCGGAGCGGCGCCGGCCGTTCCGCCCACCACCGGCCAGGGTGGCGCGATTCCCGCGCTGCAGGTCAGCAACCTGCAGCCGCTCGCCGGCATGCTGCGCTGGATCGTCGTCGCGGCGCTCACCGTCGCGGTCGCGCTGCCGCTCGGCTTCATCCTGTTCCAGAGCCTGCTGTCCGCGCCGTTCTTCGACGCGAACAAGACGCTCGGCGTCGAAGGCTTCCGCTTCATCTTCACCGACCCGGACTTCTGGTCGGCCGTGAAGAACTCGTTCATCATCGCCGGCGGGATGCTGTTCATCTCGATCCCGCTCGGCGGCATCCTCGCGTTCCTGATGGTGCGCACCGACCTGCCCGGCCGCCGCTGGCTCGAGCCGCTGCTGCTTACGCCCGTGTTCGTGTCGCCGATGGTGCTCGCGTTCGGCTACGTGGTCGCGGCCGGCCCGGTCGGCTTCTATTCCGTGTGGTTCAAGGAACTGTTCGGGGTGCAGAACGTACCCTGGAACGTGTACTCGATCTTCGCGATCACGATGATCGTCGGCCTCACGCACGTGCCGCACGTGTACCTGTACTCGTCGGCCGCGCTGCGCAACCTCGGCTCGGACGTCGAGGAAGCGGCGCGCGTGACGGGGGCGCGGCCGTTCCGCGTCGCGCTCGACGTGAGCCTGCCGATGACGATGCCCGCGCTGCTGTTCGCCGGCGTGCTCGTGTTCTTCCTCGGCTTCGAGGTGTTCGGGCTGCCGCTCGTGCTCGGCGATCCTGAAGGCCACCTCGTGCTCGCGACCTACCTGTACAAGCTGACCAACAAGCTCGGCGTGCCGTCGTATCACCTGATGGCCGCGGTCGCGGTGTGCATCGTCGCGATCACGTTCCCGCTCGTGCTGCTGCAGCGCCGCCTGCTGAAGAGCGCGAACCGCTTCGTCACGGTGAAGGGCAAGGCCGGCCGTGCGACGGTGCTGCCGCTCGGCGTATGGCGCTGGGTCGCGCTCGCGATCGTCGCGCTGTGGCTGATGCTGACGGTGATCGTGCCGATCTCGGGCATCGTGCTGCGCGCGTTCGTGACCAACTGGGGCGAAGGCGTCGCGCTCGCCGAAGCGCTGACGCTGCAGAACTTCATCGAGCTGTTCGAGCAGGACAACCTCGTGCGCGCGATCGTCAACACGCTCGGCATCGGCGTGATCGGCGGTGCGCTCGCGATCGGCTTCTACTCGCTCGTCGCCTTCGCCGGCCATCGCCGCAACGACTGGGCGACGAAACTGCTCGACTACCTCGTGCTGCTGCCGCGCGCGGTGCCGGGCCTGCTCGCCGGTCTCGCGTTCCTGTGGATCTTCCTGTTCGTCCCGGGCCTGCGCGAGCTGAAGAACTCGATGTGGAGCATCTGGATCGCATACACGGTCGTGTGGCTCGCATACGGGATGCGGCTCATCCAGAGCGCGCTGCTGCAGGTCGGCCCGGAACTCGAGGAAGCCGGCCGCAGCGTCGGCGCGACGCGCAGCCGCGTGTCGCTCGACGTGACGCTGCCGCTCGTGCGCTTCGGCCTGCTCGCCGCGTGGCTGCTGATCTTCATGATCTTCGAGCGCGAATACTCGACCGCCGTCTATCTGCTGTCGCCCGGCACCGAAGTGATCGGCGCGCTGCTCGTGTCGCTGTGGGCGACCGGTGCCGTCGACCAGGTTGCCGCGCTCTCTGTCATCAACATCGCGATGGTCGGCGCCGGTCTCGGCGTGGCCCTGCGCTTCGGAGTGAAACTTCATGGATAAGCTCATCGTCGACGACCTGCATCTCAGCTACGGCGCCAACCCGATCCTCAAGGGCGTGTCGTTCGAACTGAAGGCCGGCGAAGTCGTGTGCCTGCTCGGCGCGTCGGGCAGCGGCAAGACCACGCTGCTGCGCGCGGTGGCCGGCCTCGAACAGCCGTCCGACGGGCGCATCCAGCTCGACGACCGCGTGTTCTTCGACGGCGCGCGGCACGTCGACCTGCCGGTCGAACAGCGTTCGCTCGGCCTCGTGTTCCAGTCCTACGCGCTGTGGCCGCACCGCACCGTCGCCGACAACGTCGGCTACGGGCTCAAGCTGCGCCGCGTGGCGCCGGCCGAACAGAAGCGCCGCGTGCAGACCGCGCTCGACCAGCTCGGCCTCGGCCACCTCGCCGAGCGCTTTCCGCATCAGCTGTCGGGCGGCCAGCAGCAGCGTGTCGCGATCGCGCGTGCGCTCGTCTACAACCCGCCGGTGATCCTGCTCGACGAGCCGCTGTCGAACCTCGACGCGAAGCTGCGCGAGGAAGCGCGTGCGTGGCTGCGCGAGCTGATCGTGTCGCTCGGGCTGTCGGCGCTCTGCGTGACGCACGACCAGACCGAAGCGATGGCGATGTCCGACCGCATCCTGCTGCTGCGCAACGGCCGCATCGAACAGGAAGGCACGCCGGCCGAGCTGTACGGCGCGCCGCGCTCGCTGTACACGGCCGAATTCATGGGCAGCAACAACCGCATCGATGCGCGCGTCTCGGCCGTCGACGGCGAACGCGTGACGCTCGCCGGCGACGGCTGGGAGCTGCAGGCGCTCGCCCGCGACACGTTCGCGCCGGGCCAGGACGCGCAGGCCGTGATCCGCCTCGAACGCGTGCAGGTCGCCGACGGCCCGGGCGCGAACCGGCTGCAGGCCGACCTCGTCACGTCGATGTATCTCGGCGACCGCTGGGAATACCTGTTCCATTGCGGCGAGATGCGCCTGCGCGCGTTCGGCCACGTGCCGCGCGCGGCCGGCAAGCACTGGATCGAATTCCCAACCAACGACTGCTGGGCGTTCGCGAAAGCCGGCTGACCCGCTTCGCGGCGGCTCATGTGCCGCCGCGCGTGCATTCAACATGCTTTTGCGACTCGAATCGGCGGACGCCTCATGGCGTCCGCCGATGGCGCACCGAGTACGCGTTTTCCGTTTCGACCAACCCACAACAACCAAGGAGACACCGTCAAAATGAAGTCACGCGCAGAACGTTCTATTCGAACAGTAGTCCTCACCGGTTCGGCCGCGGCAGCCTGTCTCGCCGCGCCGGCCGCGCACGCGCAGTCGTCGGTCACGATCTACGGGATCATGGACGCCGGCATCGAATACACGAACCATGCGGCACCGGATGGCGGCAATTCGTTCAAGCTGAAGTCGGGCAACAAGAACACGTCGCGCTGGGGCTTGCGCGGCGTCGAGGATCTCGGCGGCGGGTTGAAGGCCGTGTTTCGCCTCGAAAGCGGCATCGATCTCGCGAATGGCGCGTCCGACGACGGCCCCGACTCGATCTTCGCGCGCCGTGCGACGGTGGGCCTGAAAGGCAAATGGGGCGAGCTGACGCTTGGCCGCAACTTCACCGTCACGTACGACTACATGATGCCGTTCGACCCGATGGGTTACTCGCAAAACTATTCGTGGGCGTCGTCGTCGATGGCGACCGGCGGGCGCAAGGACGGCATGTTCACGCGCTCGTCGAATGCAGTGCGTTACGACGGTGAATTCAGCGGCTTCAAGTTCGGCGCGCTGTATGGCTTCGGCAACGTGCCGGGCAGCGTGAAGACCAGCTCGAAATACGACTTCGCGCTCGGCTACGACACCGGCCCGTTCGCGGCGGTGCTCACGTTCGACCGGCAGAACGGTGCGGCCGACAGCGTCACGCCGGCCGATACCGTCAACTACATCCAGGGGATTCACGCGGGCCTGAGCTACGACTTCGGCAACCTGAAGACGATGGCCGGCTATCGCAACTACAAGCGCACGTTTCGCACCGCGGCGGCGAACCAGCTGAGCGATATGTACTGGCTCGGCGGGTCGTACCAGTTCACGCCGACGTTCTCGCTGATCGCGGCCGTCTATCACCAGAACATCAAGGGCGGCACGGATGCCGACCCGACGCTGGTATCGGTTCGGGCGCAATACGCGCTGTCGAAGCGCACGGTGCTGTATGCGGCCGGCGCGTTCGCGATCGCGAAGCACGACCAGAAGGTCGGCGTGTCGCGCGATTTCGCCGGATATGGCACCACGCAGGTCGGCGTGACCGCGGGGATTCAGCAGCGGTTCTGAGTGTGACGACGCGGGCGGCGGGTGACTTTCATGTCGCGCCGCCCGTTGTCGGTACACACCACCGCCCTGCTTCGCACCGCGCGTTCGCAATCGTCTAACGGCTCGACGCGACGGTGGATGCCAGTCTGCCGCCGGTGCGCGCACCGATCGCGTCATGTCCACGGCCTGCGGCCGGTCAATCGCCGCGCATCGTGAATACCGGGCGCACCCGACTGTTCGCATCGCCCCAGTGCTCGCTGACCGCCGACAGCGGCACCGTACGCGTTTCGAGCGTCAGCCCCGCCGGGCCTGCCGCGTCGAATACGCCGCGCACCGAAGCCAGCAACCCCGGCAGCGACACGCTGCCAATACCGCTGCCCAGCAGTTCGATCGCTGTGGCACGCAATACGGCGCCCGGCAGCAGCACGTCCGCGCCGCCGATCGAGCCGATCTGCACGAAGCGCAACCGACGGCCGTAGGGTGTCGCCTTCGCGGCGGAAATCAGCAGTGCGAGCGCGCTCGCCCCCCAAAGATAGTCGAGCACGACGTCCACACCCGCGCGGAAATGCGGTTCGAGCGCGCGGGCCAAATGCGCGTCGTCCTGCTGCAGCGACACGACGGCGTCCGCGCCGGCGTTCAGCAACGCGTCCAGCGCGGCCGCGTTGCGGCCCGTCGCGATCACCTTCGCGGCGCCCAGATGCCTCGCGATCCGCACCGCGAGCCCGCCCGAGGCGCCCGTCGCGCCGTTGACAAGCACCGTTTCGCCCGCGACCAGCCGCGCACGCTCGGTCAGCGCCGCCCACGACGACATGCCGGGGATCGCGATCGCCGCGGCCGTGACATCGTCGAGCCCATCCGGCAGCGGCACGCACTGCGCGTCGGGCACGATCGTGCATTCGGCCATCGCACCGAACGGCGCGGGCGCGCCGAAGAAATAGACGCGCCGGCCGTCGTCGCCGCGCCCCACGCCGTCGACGCCGACGACGAACGGATAGCCGCCGCCGGACGAATAGTGCGTGCCCGCCGCGCGCGCCTGCGCAAGACGGCTCAACGCGGACGCCGTCACGTCGATCAGACGGTGGCCGGGTATCGCATGCGGCGCTTCGAACTCCATATGAACGGGGCGCTCGCCGGCGCCCGTCACGACTGCTGCTTTCATGCCGACTCCTTGATTGATGGATCTCGATCGACGGTTCCGTCGTGTATCAGCGTGCGTCGAGCCACGCGCGCAGTGCTGGATCGCGCACTTCCAGCACGTCGAACAGGCCGAGCGCACGCAGCGCGGGCAATGCGTCGAGCGCGTCGGCTTCGGCACGGGCGCGCTCGGCGGGCGCCGCATCCGGATCGGTCAGCACGCGCGCATTGACCAGGAACGCGCCGACGGTGCCCTTGCGGATCGTCGTTCCGCCGGCCTCGATCCGGTCGGCATGGTCGGGAAGCATCTGTTCGGCTCGCATCGCGTCGTACTCCGGTTGTCATCGATGGACGCAGTTTAGGCGTGCGCAGCCGGCCGATCTCCGGTATAACAGTCATTCGATACTGAAATCCGGCCATGACCGATCCACTCCTGCCCGCCCGATTCGTCACGTCCGACGACGGCCCGTTCGTCGTCGCCGCCGTGCTGTCGCAGCGCGACCCGCGCATCACGCCGCCGCATGCGCACGCGCGCGGCCAGCTCGTCGGCGCACTGAGCGGCGTGGTGTCGATCGGCCTCGACGATCAGGATTGGGTCGTACCGGCGATTCATGCGATCTGGATTCCGCCGCATTGCCGGCATTCGCTGCGCTCGTTCGGGCCGATTTCCGGATGGTCGGCGTTCGTCGCCGAAGCGCGGTGCGCGGGGTTGCCTGACGCGCCGCGCGCGATCCGCACCACGCCGCTGCTTCGCGAAGCCGTGCAGCGCGCGGCAAGCTGGGGCGATGCGGAACTCGATGCCGCGCAGGCGCGCATTGCCGACGTGATCCTCGACGAGATCGCGTCGTCGGAGGTCGAAGCACTGGGGCTGGTGCGGCCGCAGGATCCGCGGCTCATGAAGATCACCGATGCGCTCGCCACGAACCTCGCGAACAACCGGCGACTGGAGGAATGGGCAGCATGGGCCGGCATCGGTGCCCGGACGATGAGCCGCCGCTTCGTCGCCGAGACAGGGCTGACGTTCGCGCAGTGGCGTCAGCAGGCACGGCTGCTGCGGGCGCTGGAGACAATCGCCGACGGCGTGCCGGTCACGACGATCGCGCTCGATCTCGGATACGACAACGTGAGCGCGTTCATCGACATGTTCCGGCGGGCGACGGGGACGACGCCCGGAAGGTATATGGAAGCGGGACGATAAGGTCGGCGCGATGCGCGGCGATGACGCAAACCGATTCCCGTATCCCGTACGATTCAAATCATCGCCCGATCCAACCGGGCAGCTGTCCGGTCGAGTTGCGCAGCGGCCGGGTCTGCCCGGTTGCCCAGCAGATTCCTTATCCCGTCCGCTCCGCTCAATACGTCCCATCCCCCTTCTTCACCACCTCCCCACAGCCCCCCTTGAACAGCGCCGCCAACCGCTCCGCACTCCGCGCCAGCAGCGTCGTATCGACCCCCACCGCAACGAACAACGCCCCCGCTTCCAGATACCGCCGCGCCGCCGCCTCATCCGCGCTGAGAATGCCCGGCGCCTTGCCTGCCGCCTTGATCGCCCGGATCGCGCCGTCGATCGCCGCCTGCACGTCCGGATGCCCCGGATTGCCGAGGTGCCCGAGATCGGCCGCCAGATCGGCCGGCCCGATGAACACGCCATCGACGCCCTCCACCCGCGCAATCGCATCGATCGCGTCGAGCCCGGCACGCGTCTCGACCTGCACGAGCACGGCCATTTCGTCGTTCGCGCGATGCAGATAGTCGCCGCCGCGGTTCCACCGCGACGCGCGCGCGAGCGCACTGCCGACGCCGCGGATCCCGTGCGGCGGATAACGCGTCGCGGCCACCGCCGCGCGCGCTTCGTCGGCGCTCTGCACCATCGGCACGAGCAGCGTCTGCGCGCCGAGATCGAGCACCTGCTTGACGATCACCGGATCGTTCCACGGCACGCGTACGACCGGCTGCGACGGATACGGCGCGATCGCCTGCAACTGCGCGAGGATCGTCGGCACCGTGTTCGGCGCATGTTCGCCGTCGATCAGCAGCCAGTCGAACCCGGCGCCCGCGACGACTTCGGCGCTGTACGGATTCGCGAGGCCGAGCCACAACCCGACCTGCGCGTCGCCACGCGCGAGCGCGGCCTTGAAGACATTCGACGGAATCTGCATCGCTCGCTCACCTCACGCGAAATAGCACTGGATCGTCCCGAGCGGGCCGTAGTCGACGCTGAACGTGTCGCCCGAGCGCGCCGCGCACGGCCGCGTGAACGAGCCGCCGAGCACGACCTGCCCCGGCTCCAGCGCGACGTCGAAGCGCGACAGCCGATTCGCCAGCCAAGCGACGCCATTGGCCGGATGGTTCAGCACGCCGGCCGCGACGCCCGTTTCCTCGACCACGCCGTTGCGCGACATGATCGCCGCGACCCAGCGCAGGTCGACGTCCTGCGGCCGCACCGGCCGCCCGCCGATCACGACGCCCGCGTTCGCCGCGTTGTCGGCGATCGTGTCGAACACCTTGCGCGGCCGCTTCGTATCGGGGTCGATCGACTGGCTGCGCGCGTCGATGATCTCGAGCGCGGGCACCACGTAATCGACCGCGTCGTACACGTCGAAGATCGTGCAGTTCGGGCCGGTGAGCCGCTTGCCGAGCACGAACGCGAGTTCGACCTCGACGCGCGGCACGATGAAGCGCCCGGCCGGGATCGTGCCGCCGTCGTCGAAGAACATGTCGTCGAGCAGCGCGCCGTAATCGGGCTCGTCGATCTGCGACGTGTTCTGCATCGCCTTCGACGTGAGGCCGATCTTGTGCCCCTTGAGCGTGCGGCCTTCCGCGAGCTTGAGGGCGACCCACGCGCGCTGGATCGCATACGCGTCGTCGATCGTGATGTCGGGATGGTCGAGCGAGATCTGGCGGATCTGCTTGCGCTCGCGCTCGGCGTCGTGCAGACGCTGCGCGAGCTGGTCGATGATGGCGGGTTCGAGCATGGTCGGATCGGGAATGGGGTTCAGCCGGCCCGCTTGTAGCGGGCGTGAATGTTGTTGTGCTTGTACGAGCCGCTTTCGCTGAACTCGGTCAGCTCCATCGACAGCGCGAGATAGCGCTTCGCATACAGCTCCGCGAAATGCGCCTTGATCGCATCGAACAGCGCGTCGCACGCGGCCTGCTTGGTCTCGTCGCTGCGGCCCGAGCCGATCTTCAGCGTCACGTGGACGAACGCGTCGTCCTCCGTGCCGTCGGCGACGCAGTAATCCTGCAGCTCGATCGCGCGCGAGCGGATGCCGCCGGTCGGAAACACGCCGCCCTGCGCGATCAGCGTCGCGTTGATCGTGCGCAGCAGCGCGGGAATGCGCGCGTCGTCGCGGATGTTCGCGGTGTATTCGACGACGATGTGTGGCATGGCAACGCTCCGGATAGTTGATGCGGCGCTCAGGCGAGCGGGAAGATCGCGTTGATCTGCCCGGTGCCCGAGCTCGCGAAATAGTCGGTGACGATCTCGACGGGCTTGTCGTAACGATCCCAGCCGAGCAGGCCGAGCAGCATCGCCGTGTCGTGCATGCCGCCTTCGCCGTGACAATGCGTGTTGTACTCGGGCAGCATCGCGCAGAAGGTCTTGAAATCGCCCTGCTTCCACAGCTCGACTACGCGCAGGTCGACCTGCCGGAAGAACTCGCGGCTGATCTCGTGAATCGATTCCTCCGGGCTGCCGTTGTCGTTGAAGCGATGCGACAGCGAGCCGCTCGCGAGGAACGCGACGTTCGAATCGCTCTTTTCGATCGCCTCGAGCAGCGCCTCGCCGAAGCGCCGGCTTTCGTCGAGCGTATGCCACATGCACCAGCCCGCGATCGACACGACCTTGAAGTGCTGGTCGGCGTTCATGTAGCGCATCGGCACGAGCGTGCCGTATTCGAGTTCGAGGCTGTCGATCTCGTGTGCGCGCGTCGCGATGCCGCGTGCGCTGGCCGTCTCCGCGATCAGGCGGCCGAGTTCGGGGTTGCCCGGATACGCGTACTGCATGTCGCGGATGAAGTGCGGCAGCTCGTTGCTGGTATACGTACCCGCGAACCGCGCATTGCAGTTCACGTGATAGCCGGCGTTGACGAGCCAGTGCACGTCCGACACGACGATCGTATCGACGCCGAGCGCGCGGCAGCGCTCGCCGATCAGCTGGTGGCCGCGGATCGCCGCTTCGCGGCAGCCGTGATGCCTGCCGGGCAACTCCGACAGGTACATCGACGGCACGTGCGTGATCTTCGCGGCGAGGGACAGTTTGCCCATCGTTCAAGTCTCCGTATCGTTCGTTCTTGCTGGCGGCGCCACGACCCGCGCCCGTCACACGCCCCAGCGGGGAATGTGATGCGAACCCATCGAGATGCACACGTTCTTGATCTCCGCGAACACCTCGAAGCTGTACTCGCCGCCTTCGCGCCCGGTGCCCGACTCCTTCACGCCGCCGAACGGCTGGCGCAGGTCGCGCACGTTCTGGCTGTTCACGAACACCATCCCGGCCTCGATGCCGCGCGCGAGGCGATGCACCTTGCCGACGTCCTGCGTCCAGATGTACGACGCGAGCCCGTAGGACGTGTCGTTCGCAAGCCGCAGCCCTTCCTCCTCGTTCTCGAACGGAATCAGGCACGCGACCGGCCCGAAGATCTCTTCCTGCGCGATGCGCATCCGGTTGTCGACGTCGGCGAACACGGTCGGGCGCACGAAATTGCCGTTGCGCAGATGGTCGGCGAGGCCGGCCGGCTTGTCCGCGCCGCCTGCCACCACGCGCGCGCCTTCCTGCTCGCCGATCCGGATATAGCCGGTCACCTTCTCCCAGTGCTGGCGCGTGATCATCGCGCCGAGTTGCGTCGCCTGATCGGACGGATCGCCGACCACCAGGTTGTTCGCACGGCGCGCGAATTCCTGCACGAAGCGGTCGTAGATCGTGCGCTGCACGAAGATCCGCGAGCCCGCGGTACAGCGCTCGCCGTTGATCGAGAAGATCGTGAACAGCGACGCGTCGAGCGCGCGGTCGAAATCGGCATCGTCGAAAATCAGCACGGGCGACTTGCCGCCGAGCTCCATCGAGTATTTCTTCAGGCCCGCGCGCTCCATGATCCGCTTGCCCGTGACCGTGCCGCCCGTGAACGACACCGCGCGCACGTCCGGATGGCGCACCAGCGCGTCGCCGGCCGTCGCGCCGTATCCCTGCACGACGTTCAGCACGCCTGGCGGAATGCCGGCTTCGAGCGCGAGCCGGCCGAGCTGGTCGGCCGTCAGCGGCGACAGCTCCGACATCTTCAGCACGGCCGTGTTGCCGAGCGCGAGACACGGCGCCGTCTTCCACGTCGCGGTCATGAACGGCACGTTCCACGGCGACACCAGCGCGCACACGCCGACCGGCTGGTACAGCGTGTAGTTCAGCATCTGGTCGTCGACCGGATAGGTGCGGCCGTTCATCTGCACGCACACTTCCGCGAAGAAATTGAAGTTCTCGGACGCGCGCGGAATCAGCTGCTTGCTCGTCTGCGCGATCGGCAGGCCGGTGTCCTGCGTCTCGAGCGCGGCGAGCATCGGCACGTTCTTCTCGATCAGCTCGCCAAGCTTGCGCATCAGCTTCGCGCGCTCCTTCGCGGGCGTGTTCGCCCACTTCGGGAATGCGTCCTTCGCCGCGCGCACGGCCGCGTCGACTTCGGCCTCGCCGGCCGACGCGACGTCGGTGATCGCGTCGCCCGTCGCCGGATTCAGCGTCGTGAAGGTCTCGCGGCTCTCGACCTCACGGCCGCCGATCCAGTGCTTGATGGTCATGTGCTCTCCTTGGGCGACGGGCTCAGCCGGCGCGATAGTAGTCTGCTTCGCCGACGATCGTGTTCACGAGCCGGCCGATTCCTTCGATTTCGGTCACCACCTCGTCGCCGGGCTTCGTGTCGGCCAGCCCTTCCGGCGTGCCGGTCAGGATCAGGTCGCCCGGCGAGAGCGTCATGAAGCTGCTGATGTGCTCGATCAGCGCGGGCACGTCGAAGATCATGTCGCGCGTGCTGCCGCGCTGCGTCTCCCGGCCGTTCACCGTCGTGCGCAGCGTCAGGTCGCCCGCGTCGCCGATCTCGTCGCGGCTGACGAACCACGGCCCGAGCGGCGTGCAGGTATCGCGGTTCTTCACGCGCAGGTTCGGGCGGTAGTAGTTTTCGAGGTAATCGCGGATCGCGTAGTCGTTCGCGACCGTGTAGCCCGCGACGTGGTCGAGCGCCTGCGCGCGGCTCACGTTGCGCGCCGGGCGGCTGATCACGACGGCCAGTTCGCACTCGTAGTGCATGTGCGTCGCGTCCGCCGGGCGCACGGTGCGCGAGCGGTGGCCGATGAACGTGTTCGGCCCCTTCAGGAAGATCAGCGGCTCGCTCGGCGCCTTGAACGCGAGTTCCTTCGCGTGGTCCGCGTAGTTGAGGCCGAGCGCGAACGTCGTGCGCGGCGCGACGGGCGGCAGCCACGTCACCACGTCCTCGGCGACCACGCGGCCCGTGTCGAGGCGGATCGCGCCGTCGCCGGCCGGTTCGGCCGCATGCAGTGCGCCGTTGTAGATCACGCGCGCCGTCTTCATCGTGCTTCCTCCGCAATCAGCGTATGCCGCAACGTGCCGATGCCGGCGGCGGTAATCTCGATCGTGCTGCCCGCGCGGGCACGCGGTGCGCGACCCGCGACGCCGAGCAGCAGCACGTCGCCCGCGTCGAACGACATGAACGCCGTCACGTCGGCGATCAGTTCCCGCACCGGGCGGATCAGCGTGGCGGTCGACGCGGACACCACGGCGTCGCCGTCGATCCGCACGGTCAGGCCGATCGCGTCGACATCGCCGAGCGCGGCCGCCGGCACGATCGCCGGGCCCAGCGGGCAGAAGCCGTCGCGACACTTGAAGCGCACGGCCGGACGGTAGTAATCGGGATGCGGGACCGACACGTCGCTCGCGAGCGTGAAGCCGTGCACGTAATCGAGCGCCTGCGCGGCCGGCACGCGCGTCGCGCGCCGCGAGAACACGACGGCCAGCGACGCGCCGATCTCCAGCGCGTCGACGCCCGCGGGCACCACGACGGCCGCGCCATCGGCCGCATGCGTGTTGGCCGGTTTGATGTAAAGGATCGGCGCCTGCGGCGGACGACCGTAAGGCGGTGCGTGCACGGCATCGCCGAGCGCGTCGAGTGCGGCGCGCTCGTTGAGCAGCGCACCGTAGACGGTACCGATGGCGACCGGCAGCGGCGGCGCCGCGGCGGTCCTGCAAGACAGCTCCATGCGTCATTCCCCTGCCGCGCGTCGCGGCGCATCGTCAATAGTTAACATCTTAAGTAAACAATCGGACGCTGGCAACCGCGATTACCCTGATACATGAAATTCAGCACCGTCGGCTGTTAAGATTGATGCGTCCCCGTCCATTCCCCACCCCCGATGAACCGTACGCTCGACCATCGCAACCTGGCCATGCTGCTGCTCGAGGCCCGCGAAACGCTGATGGGCCTGTTCCGCCCCATTCTCAAGGAATTCGCGCTGACCGAACAGCAATGGAGGATCATCCGCGTGCTCGACGGCGAGCCGGCGAATGCGCTCGAAGCGGGACAGATCGCGCGCCGCTGCTGCATCCTCAGCCCGAGCCTCACCGGCGTGCTGGAACGGATGGAGCGCGACGGCCTGATTACGCGCACGCGCGCGCAGGAAGATCAGCGCCGGCTGCTGGTGAGCCTGACGCCGCAAAGCAGGAAGCTGGTGACCGAAATCGGCCCGCGCATCGACGAGCAGTATCGCCAGCTCGAAGCGCGTTTCGGCCAGGACGGCCTGGACGACATCTACCGCGCGCTCGACCGGCTGATCGAACTCGGCAACGCGTCGTAGGGCCCGCCGCGGCCGGACCGCGGCGAGCGGCGGCGGGCGAACCCGAACCCGGGAACCGGCAAGCCGCGGATCGCGCGGGCCGTCAGTGCAGCGCCCCGCGCATCAGTTCGGTCACCGCGACGCCGCGGGACGTGCGCATGCATTCCTCGACGTAATCGATGAACGGCAGCGGCTCGAAATCGATTTCGTCGCGCACGCGGCGGTTGTCGAACACGCGATCGACCGTCGCGAACTCCGCGCCACGCTGCAACGCCCGGCCGATCACGCGCTCGAGCGCCGGATCGGACCGCCCGAGCACGTCGCGCACCACGAACGGCAGGTCGGCCGGCGCACACGCGGCGTAACGCGGCGCGCCCGTCATGCCGGCCGCCTCGTCCATCGCACGCACGATCTGCGCGACCTGCGGCGCCTCGTCGCCGGCCGACACGTGGTACACGTCGTGCATCAGCGTCGGCTTCACGGCCAGCAGCATCGTCGCGCGTGCGACGTCGTCGACCGACACGATGTCGATGCGCGTCATCGGCCGTGCCGTGAAGCGGCGCGCCGCGTGAGCGACGCGGAACATCCAGAACGAGTTCGGCGCGGGCCGCGTGCCGAGCACCGTGTGACCGACGACGTGCGACGGACGCACGACGACGAGCGGCAGCCCGAGCGCGCGCAGGCGCTGCTCCGTTTCCGCCTTCGCCTGCAGGTAGCCGGCCGCGAGCACCGCGCCGTGCAGCCCGTCGCTGCCCTGCGCCGCGTCGCTCGCCGCCGCACCCGCCATTTCCTCGTAAACGATCCCGCCGCGGCCCGCATGCGCATAAGCGGTGCCGACGTACACGAAACGCTGCAGTTGCGGTGCGTGCGCGAACCGCTCGGCAAAGCGCAGCGAATCGGCGAGGTCAGCCCGCAGATGCGTACCGTCGGCCGGCGACGCGTGGCCCGCGCAGTGAATCACGTGCGTCGCGCCGGCGAGACGCGGCGCGTCGGCGCCCTGCCACACGTCGCCGAGTGTACCGACGACCACGTTCGCGTCGCCGAGACGCGATGCCCAGTACGGCGCGAGCCCCGCGCGCAGCGCCGCTTCACGCAAACGCGCGACCGCGTGGCCGCGATTCCCGGCGCGCACGACACACACGATGCGCTCGAGCAAGCCTGCGTTGACGAGCGCCGTCAGCACGGTACTGCCGATGAAGCCGGTGGCGCCGGTGAGCACCAGCCGCCCGACGTTGGCCGCCGCGACCGGTGCGCTGGCCGGCGACACGAGGCTCGTGCGCCAGTTGAGCGACAACGCGGTTTTCCAGATCAGCACGATAGTCTCCTTCGAAGAATCGGCCGGACGGCGCGGCAGCCCCGGATCGCGGAGCTGCGCACGGCGGTCGGCCGGGCCGGGGCCGACGCTCGCCCCGGCAGTCCCGACCGGCTGCGGCCCGCGATCGCGTCGATCGCGTCTCTGACACGAGGCGGCGGCCCGCCACGGACGGGCGTCCGCGGCGCAGGATCGGGAAAATCCAAGTGTGGGGCCGGATCGTCCGCAAGTCTGTCCTGAAAGTTTCGTGAAAGTGTGTGGATTTGTGCACGAATGTCGGGGTGTGTCGTGCCGGCCGGGTCGTCAACTCGGTGAAACGCCCGGTCGGGCAGCTTTCGACGGAGGGTTCGCCAGCGTGCTGCGGGCCAGCGCTTCGGCGCGACACATCGACGCGCCCCGGCCTAGTCATCGCATATCCCCGGCAGACCCGGAGCGAGGCCGCGGCGCGCAGATCGCGGTGTCGTCTGCGATTGCGCGCGGGGCCGGAATCCGCGCGTATCGTCAGACGTCCTTTCATCCGAGACACCAATAGACACAATGCGGATTTATTGAGGATTATCGCTTGCGTTTCACTGCAGTCTATCTAGACTATCCAAACCAAATCGGTCGAATGTGTCATTTTCTACTTTCCAGGAGACGTTCCAATGCGCCTCACTATCCGGATTAATGGCAGCGAATCGGCAACCCGGCACTCGTACGCGGTGTTGTGGGTCGATACCGACGAGCGGCTGTGGTCGCGCGAGGCACACCAGGGCATCGATCTACCGGCCTGGGGCAAGGTTCGGGACGTGGAAGGCGCGATGGCCCTCTGCGCCGCCGACAGTGGGAATGCCGTGTGCCAGTTGAAGGGCCTGTCGTTCAGCGCGATGCAGCGCGAACAAGGTCCCGCGGTGCTCGCCGGCGAGCACCCCGACGGCGCGTGGCGCCTGCAGGCGGTCGATCGCTCCACGGCGGAGCCGGAATACCATGAATTCATTTCCGTCGCGCGATAGGTATTTTTGACGGCAATCCTCTGCGGTTTTCGGGTTTATTCCGATTTCCGTGATATTCATTTCGATATTCAGAAATAACGGCGCCTCTCTTCGAGGCGTTTTTATTTTTCCGTCCCGAAAATAATCGGGGCCGGGTTCGCATCCGCGGTCACGACCCGCCGCGCCATTCCGATTCGTCGGCGACATCGGGCAATGCCCGCGCCGCCGTTCCCGCCTTCATCCCGCCTTTTCCGCCCGAAGCCCGGCCGCCGATGCGCATCTTTTACGGGGCCGAAGCACAGTTTCCCCACACGACGTTTACTCATTTATTACAATCGCATTATTCCGACTGACTTGCCGCCATCCGGCGGCCCGACCCGGCCCTTGCATGCGCGTGAAAAAGAAGACCCACCCCGCCGATCCGTACGCCGCCGCGACCAAGCACCCGATGCTCGCGTCGCGCCTGCCGATGTGGCGCTCGAAGCTGGTCGTGATCATGGTGTCCCTCGGTTTCGCCGCGCTGATCGGACGCGCGTTCTGGGTGCAGGTCGCGAACCAGGATTTCTATGTCGGGGAAGGCCAGAAGCGCTACCAGCGCACGATCGAGCTCGACGCGATGCGCGGGCGCATCGTCGACCGCAACGGCGCGATGCTCGCGGTCAGCCTGTCGACCTATGAAATCTGGGCGAACCCGAAACAGGTCGCCGAAATCGACTATCCGCAGATCGCGAAGCTGCTCGACATGCCGCTCGCGGAGGTGAAGCGCCGCCTGCGCAACGACCGTACGTTCGTGCTGCTCAAGCGGCAGATCGACGCCGAGACCGCAAGCCGGCTCGGCAAGCTCGAAATCGACGGCATCACGCAGGTTGCCGATTCGAAGCGCTTCTATCCGGAGGGCGAATCGGCCGCGCACGTGGTCGGCTTCACCAACGTCGAGGACAAGGGCCAGGAAGGCGTCGAACTCGCGGCGAACGGGCGGCTGTCGGGTACGTCCGGGCAGCGCGAGGTGATCCGCGACCGGCTCGGCCGCATCGTGTCCGACACGCGCCCGCTCGTGCCCGCGCAGCACGGCGCGACGATCGAACTGACGATCGACCGGCGGATCCAGCAACTCGCGTTCAGCCAGCTCAAGGCCGCGGTGCTCGAGAACAACGCGGTGGCCGGCAGCGTCGTCGTGCTCGACGCGCAGAACGGCGAAATCCTCGCGCTCGCGAACTATCCGACCTTCGACCCGAACGACCGTGCACGCCTCACGGGCCAGCAGTTGCGCAACCGCGCGGTGATCGACACGTTCGAGCCTGGCTCGACGATCAAGCCGCTCGTCGTCGCGCTGTCGATCGACGAGCGCAAGGTCACGCCGAACACGATCATCAACACGTCGCCGGGCACCTACAAGATCGGCCCGGCCGTGATCCACGACACGTCGAACCACGGCTCGCTGACCGTCTCGCAGGCACTGCAGAAGTCGAGCAACGTCGCGCTCGCGAAGCTTGCGCTGAACCTGCCCGCCGAAACGATCTGGAACAAGTACCAGGAATACGGGATCGGCCGCGCGCCGGAACTGACGTTCCCGGGCGTCGCATCGGGCCGCCTGCGCGGCTACAAGCGCTGGCGGCCGATCGAGCAGGCGACGATGGCATACGGCTACGGGCTGTCGATGTCGCTGCTGCAGATCGCGCAGACCTACACCGCCTATGCGGGCGACGGCACGCTGCACCCGGTGTCGCTGCTGAGGAACGGTTCAGACCCGCAGACGATCGAGGCCCATCGCGGCCATCGCGTGACGTCGCCGCAGACCGCGGCGGCGATCCGTTCGATGCTCGAGTCGGCCGTCGGCGAAGGCGGCACGGGGCGCCGCGCGCGCGTCGACGGCTACCGGATCGGAGGCAAGACGGGCACGGCGCGCAAGCAGGTCGGCGCAACCTATGCGAAGGGCAAGTACCGCGCCCTGTTCGCGGGGATGGCGCCGATGAGCAACCCCCGCCTGATCGTCGCGGTGATGATCGACGAGCCGCGCGGCAAGGGTTATTACGGCGGCACGGTGGCCGGCCCGGTGTTCTCGTCGGTCACGAGCGGCTCGCTGCAGCTGCTCGGCGTGCCGCCGGACGCGCCGGTCGAGCCGACGCCGAATGCGCCGCTCAAGGCTGCCGTGCCGCAAAAGACGGTCGCGGCGCCGAAGGCCGCCGTGCAACCGAAGACGGCAGCCGGGCAACAGGCGTCGGCACCTGTGAAAACGGCCGCGCAAGCCGGCACCGCCGTACAGACGAAGGCGGCGGGCTGAAGCCGCCTGGGTGCTGGTGGAGTCGCCGGGGCGTGGCGCGGCGGCGAACAGGTCGCCTGACCGATCGAGATCGGCCGTTCGCTACGTAGAACCCGCCGCACGCGCCGTTCCGAAAGGCCGGCGCAATCCTGTAATCCCGGCGATCCGCGCAGTCGCGGCGATCCTGTCGATCCGAGCGATCCCGGCCGCTAACCATCAATGCGCGGCCGCCACCGGCTTCGCCATCCTGCCGAGCACGTGCTCGGTCATCCCGCGCGCGAGTTCGCTCTCCCCCATGAACACGATGCCGATGCCCTCGCTCGACAGCAGGTCGGCCTCGTCGCTGCTGTTCGTGCACAGCACGACCTCCAGCGCCGGATTGAGCGTGCGCGAGATCTCGACGATCTGCCGCACGTCGAATACGTCCGGCAGCGTGACGACCAGCATCCCGGCGCGCGCGATATGCGCCTGCACGAGCACGATCGGCTCGATCGCGTCGCCCGACACGGCCGCGACGCCGTCCGCGCGCAGCTTCTCGACGAGCTCGCGATTCTGCTCGACGACGACATAGGCGATCCCGCGCTCGTCCAGCGCATGCGCGATCCGCGTGCCGACTTTGCCGTAGCCGACGATCACGACCTGGCCGGTCAGGTGCGTCTGCGGCGTCGACATCGGCAGCGCGGCGAGCGGATCGTCGCGTGCCTCGAGCTTGCGCGCGAACGCCGAATGCTTGCGGATCCATACGAGCGCCGGATCGATCATCGCGAACAGCAGCGTGTTCATCGCGATCGAGATCAGCGCGACCGCGAGAATCAGGCTTTGCCCCTCGGCCGACAACAGCCCGAGCGCACGGCCGAGCCCCGCGAGGATGAACGAGAACTCGCCGATCTGGGCGAGGCCGGCGCCGACCGTCAGCGCGGTGTTCAGCGGATAGCGGAACGCGATCACGAGCGCGACCGCCGCGAGCGTCTTGCCGATCAGCACGATCGCCGCGACCTCGATCACATGCAGCGGCTCGGCGAGCAGCACCTTCGGGTCGAACAGCATCCCGACCGAAATGAAGAACAGCACCGAGAACGCGTCGCGCAGCGGCAGCGTCTCGTCGGCCGCACGCCGGCTGAACTCCGACTCGCGCATCATCATCCCGGCGAAGAACGCGCCGAGCGCGAACGACACGTCGAACAGCTTTGCCGCGCCGAACGCGATGCCGACCGCCGCGGCGATCATGCACAGCGTGAACAGTTCGCGCGAACCGGTACGGGCGACGAGCCACAGGATGCGCGGGAACACGCGCTTGCCGACCACGAGCATCAGCGCGATGAACGCGGCGACCTTCAGCATCGTGACGCCGAGCGTGCCCCACACGCTGCCGCCGGCCGCGTGCGCATCGCCGGGCGGCGTGCCGCCGAGCAGCCCCGCGACGGGCGGCAGCAGCACGAGCACGAGCACCATCACGAGATCCTCGACGACGAGCCAGCCGACCGCGATGCGTCCGTTGACCGTCTCGACGAGCCCGCGCCCCTCGAGCGCCCGCAACAGCACGACCGTGCTCGCGACCGACAGCGCGAGCCCGAACACGAGCGCCGCGCCGAGGCTCCAGCCCCAGGTGAGCGCGAGCCCGCCGCCAAGCAGCGTCGCGACGGTAATCTGGACGACGGCCCCCGGCAGCGCGATCTTCCTCACCGCAAGCAGGTCGCCGAGCGAAAAATGGAGGCCGACGCCGAACATCAGCAGCATCACGCCGACTTCCGCGAGCTGCTGCGCGAGCGACAGGTCGCCGACGAAACCGGGCGTGCCGGGGCCGATCACGATCCCGGCGAGCAGATAGCCGACGAGCGGCGGCATTTTCAGCAGCGACGCGAGGTAACCGAAGATCATCGCGAGACCGAAACCGGCCGCGAGCAACGCAATCAGGCTGATGTCATGAGGCATCCCCCCTCCCGAGTTCTTGTAACGATTTAGTAAGGTTCAGGAATGGAAGGATAAGGGATGAGGCGAAAAATTGGCGCGCCACGCCGAAAAATTCACGCGTCGGCACGCCATTGCGGGGTACAACCCCGGGCGGGCGGAACACGCCCCGCGGGCCGGTGGGCGCCGCGAGGCGGATCGATCGGGCGGGGCCGGATGCCCCGCCGCGTGCATCAGCGCGACGCCTGCGGGAACCGCGCGCCCGGCGGCGGCTCGGGCCGCGTCGACGGCGTGCCCTTGCGCACCTTCGCGACCTGCGCGGCGGTGATCGGCGCGCCCGTATTGCCCCAGCTCGTGCGCACGAAGTTCGACACGTCCGCGACTTCCTGGTCCGACAGGCGCCAGCCGAACGGCGGCATCGTGAAGGTCGACGGCGCCGTATGGGTGCCCTGCAGCGCGCTGCCTTCCAGCACGACGTGGATGAGCGACGTCGGATCGTCGCCCTGCACGACCGGGTTGCCGGCGAGCGCCGGGAACACGCGCGTGTAGCCGTGGCCGTCGCTGCGGTGGCACGCCATGCAGTTGTCGCGATAGACGGCGGCGCCCGGCTTGCTAGCGTCGCCGGTCTGCAGCGCCTTCGCCGCGGCCGCGTCGTACACGTGCGGCTGCTCGCCCTGCACGCGCGGCGGCAGCGTCTTCAGGTAGCGCGCGATCGCGGTCAGGTCGCCGTCGCTCATGTGCTGCATGCTGTGGCCGACCACGTCCGTCATCCCGCCGAACGCGGCCGTGCGCAGCGTGCGGCCGGTCTTCAGGAACTGCACGATCTCCGTTTCGTTCCACGTGCCGAGCCCGGTGCGCGGCTCGCCGCGCAGGCTCGTCGGCACCCAGCCGTCGATCGCCGCGCCGCCGGCCAGGAAGTCGAGGCCGCCCGCGTCGGTCAGCGCGCGTTCCTGCATCGTCGCCGCGCGCGGCGTGTGGCACGCGCCGCAATGGCCGAGCCCCTGCACGAGATACGCGCCGCGCGCGACCACCGGATCGGTGTACGGCGCCGCATCGAACGGCTTCGGCGCCGGCGCGAACATCTTGCGCCAGAACGTCAGCGGCCAGCGCATCGACAGCGGCCACACGATGTCGACCGCGCGGTTCTCGTGCTCGACCGGCGCGACGCCGTGCATGAAGTACGCGTACAGCGCCTTCATGTCGTCGTCGGTCAGGCGCGCATAGGACGGGTACGGCATCGCCGGGTACATCGTGTCGCCGTTCTTGCGCACGCCCTCGCGCACCGCGCGGGTGAAGTCCTCATACGTCCAGCCGCCGAGGCCCGTCTTCGGGTCCGGCGTGATGTTCGTCGAGTAGATGCCGCCGATCGGCGTGTCGAACTTCAGCCCGCCCGCGAACGGCTTGCCGCCGCTCGCGGTGTGGCACGCGATGCAGTCGCCCGCGCGGGCCAGATATTCGCCGCGCTTGACGAGGTTGGCGTCGGCAGACTGCGCGACCGGTGCGGCGGCCGGGCCCGAAGCCGCGGCGGGCGCGGATGCCGGCTGCGCGAACGCGGCGCCGCCCGCGAGACCGAACGCCGCCCATGCCGTGCCGATCGCCAGTGCGCGCCGCAGCGGGGAAATCCGGCGCGCGGCGTTGTGGTGGTTCACTGTCCTCTTCATACGGTCACCAGCGGGGCGGGATTTTTCAGGTATTGCTCGCGGATCGCACGTGCCGACCAGTAGGCCAGCGCCGCGATGATCCCGGTCGGGTTGTAGCCGATGCCCTGCGGCAGCGCCGACGCGCCCATCACGAACACGTTGTGCACGTCCCAGCACTGCAGGTAGCGGTTCAGCACGCTCGTCTTCGGGTCGGTGCCCATGATCGCGCCGCCGACCAGGTGGGTCGTCTGGTACGCGCGCGAATCGAAGTGCTTGCCGAACTCGCGCGTCGACACGCCGATCGCCTTCGGCCCCATCGCCTCCGCGATCTTCTTCATCTGTCCGGTCACGTATTGCGCCATCCTGATGTCGTTGTCCTTCCAGTCGAACGTCATCCGCAGCAGCGGCTGGCCGTACGAATCGCGATAGGTCGGATCGAGGTCGAGGTACACGTCGCGATACGACATGTTGGTGCCGTGCGCGTCCATCGAGATCGTGTGCGCGTAGTTGTCCTTCACGGCCTTCTTCCACGCCGAGCCCCATTGCGGTGTGCCGGGCGGCGTCGCGATGCCGCTGATCGGCTTCACGCCGGCCTGGTTCACCCACAGCGGCGAGCCGCCGACGAAGCCGAGCGGGCCGTGGTCGAAGTTGTCCGCGTTGAAGTCGTCCACCGCGACGCCGTTGCCGCCCGCGCCGATGAACGGGTTCGTGTAGGTGTCCTTGTCGAAGAACGCCTTGATCGTCGACAGGTTCTGGTACGCGAAATTGCGGCCCACCACGCCTTCGCCCGAGATCGGGTCGTACGGCTTGCCGATGCCCGACAGCAGCAGCAGGTGCACGTTGTGATACTGGAACGCGGCGACGATCACGAGATCGGCCGGCTGGTGCACTTCACGGCCGGTCGGGTCGACGTAGGTGACGCCCGTCGCGCGCTTCTTCGTGTCGTCGAGGTCCACGCGCAGCACGTGGCACTTCGAGCGCAGCTCGAAGTTCGGCACCTGCTTCAGCGCCGGGAGGATGTTCAGGTTCGGCGATGCCTTCGAGTACATGTAGCACGCGTAGCCGCTGCAGTAGCCGCAGAAGTTGCACGGCCCCATCTGCACGCCGTACGGGTTCGTGTACGGACCCGACGTGTTCGCCGACGGCAGCCGGTACGGATGCAGCCCGAGCGACTTCGCGGCGTCGGAGAAGCGCTGCGCCGAATACGTATTGAGCTGCGCGGGCAGCGGGAAGTTGTCGCTGCGGTTTGCCTCGAACACGTTGCCGTCGCCGACCACCTTGCCGCCGACCTTGTACGCCTGCCCCGACGTGCCGAACACCTTCTCGGCGAAGTCGAAATACGGCTCGAGTTCGTCGTAGGTGACGCCCGTGTCCTGGATCGTCATCCCTTCGGGGATGAACTTCTTGCCGTAGCGCTCTTCGTAGTGGCTGCGCAGGCGCAATTCTTCGGGCGTGATCCGGAAATGCACGCCCGACCAGTGCAGCCCCGCGCCGCCGACGCCCTCGCCCGGCAGGAACGCGGCGAGCTGCCGGTACGGCAGCGCGGTGTCCTGCACGCCGTGGCGGATCGACACGGTGGTCTTCGACAGGTCGAGGAACAGCTTCTTGCGGACGTTGTAGGTCAGCTCGTCGATCGTGTTCGGATACGCGCCGTCCGGATAGGTGTCGCGATACTCGCCCCGCTCGAGCGCGACGACGTTCAGGCCCGCTTCGGTCAGTTCCTTCGCGAGAATCGCGCCGGTCCAGCCGAAGCCGACGATCACCGCATCGACGTGCGGCTTCTTTTCTGCGGCCATCAGGTGCGCTCCCCGTTGATCGAGACGGGGCCGTACGGATAAGGCTTGCCGTTCTGATTGACGAAATCCATGAAGTCGGCGCGCGCGCCCGGAAAACCGATCATCTTCCACGCGGCCATGTCGTGATTGCCGCCGTGCACCGGATCGCAGAAGTAGCCTTCGCGCGTGTTCTGCAGCAACAGGCCGAAGAACACCGCGGACGGCACGTCGTCGATCTGCGCGCCGCCTTTTTCCAGTTCGCCGAGCACGGTGTCGCGGGTCGGCGAGTCGAGGTCGGCGAACGCCTTGCCGTGGGCCTTTTCGCAATAGCGATTGACCGCCGCGATGCCGAGCCGGTAGATGTCGCGCGGCACGAGCTTGAGCTGGTAGCCGAGCTCGGGCACGCCCTGCTGGAACGGCCCCTGCATGTACCACGTCGCGCCGTGCGCATACGGGGTTTCCATCTGGCGGTCGATGAATTCGGGCACGCCCGATTCGAGCGCGCCGGGGCCTTCGGCATCGGCCGGGATCAGCCGGTCGACGGCGGCCTGGACGAACGCCCACTCCTTCGCATCGAAGAAGGTCGGCTTGTACGGCGCGCGTTCGGCGCCGGCCGACGCAGTGGAGGCATTGCCGGCCGCGGTCGAGGACGACGACGAGCGCAGGTCGCAACCGGCGACCGACGCGATCGGCACGAGCGCGACCGACGTGCGCAGGAAGCGGCGACGCGAGTTGGGTTTGTCGGGTGGCGTGGACATGGTCGGATGTTGATCGTTGGGGAGCGTGATTCGGGAACCGCATTCCGGATGCGGCATGCCCGACACGGCAGCCATGCCGCGCGCGGCCGGCCGTCCTTTCTTGCGATGTTGCGAGCAAGCTCGATGCAGGCGCCGGCCGCGCACTGCGCGGTGGCGCCCGTCATGCAGCCGCGCGGCGCGCCGGTTCCGGCAGCCGCGCGGGGTCGACCTCTTCGCGGGTCTTATCGTCGGACAAATACGGGCTTGCCGCCCGCATCTGCCCCTCATCGCCATGGCCTATTCAACTTAGACGCCGCGCCGGCCGACGGCAAGCGCAACGTGCACGACCCTCAATTCGGGCCCGGCGACAAATGCCGCGAATTATAGATGGAACCGGTTCCATTTCCAAAGGGTTCGGTGCAATTCATTACATCGAAAATCGCAATAATGAGGAAATCGTTTTCCGGAATACGCAAGAGCCGTGGCGCTGCCGCGGCGTCGATCGCAGGGCCGGACGCACGCGCGACGTCGCCCGACCGGCGCCCGTCGTTTTTCAGGGTTGCCGTGCTCGCGCCGCTCGGTGCTTTCCGATGCGGCGCCCGCGACGCGCGTTACCGCTTGGCTCGCGGCGAAACGGCCGTCCCGCTCGCCGCAGTGCTCACCACGGCCACAGCATCGACGCGATCGACAACGAAAGTGCCAAACACAGCGGCGAGTAACAGAGGCTGTCCATGCGCGCGAAACGCGACCCGCGAACCCGCTTGAAGAAGCCGACGTAGCGGAAATCGCCGACGGCGCGCACCGCGAAGATCAGTGCGAGCGCAACGATCGCGAACGTGATCGCGCCGGGATACAGGTTCTGCCACAGCCAGCCCGCGCGCGACGCCACCGCGCTCGCGCCGGCCAGCAACGCCGCCGCGACGGCGAGCGTGCCGGGCACGGTCGGCCGCAGCAACGGTACGCCGTCCTGTTCCGGAATGGCCGCATGCTTGCCGAGCCGTCCGCCGAACGCCCAATAGACGTGAACGAGTGCGATCGCACAAAGCGTCGGCACGCTGAAATACGCGCCCGTCATGTCGGTAAGCTTCCTTGTCTCATCGTGTCGTCGTGTCGTGATCCAGCCGGAAGGAATCCGGCGCGCGGCCCCGCTTCGCGCCACACGAGACGATACCCAAACCGCGTGCCGCATGCAGTGCGACGTCCGGTCGCAATACGCCATGCCGCGTGTTGCGGTGCAGTGCGCGCGCCGTCGCATCGGGCCGCCGCTTGACTTCCCTCCGGGCACCGCTACCCTCTTATTCCAGTACGGCACGCGAACCGTGCATGCGCAACCGTCGCACACGTGCCGTTCGCCGGCACGCACGATCGGACGATCGCGGCGCGCCCGGGCACGACAACCATGACAAATACCCATGGAGACAACTCATGCTCATCGGTGTGCCGAAGGAGATCAAGAATCACGAATACCGCGTCGGCCTCACGCCGGCCGGCGCACGTGAGCTCACGCGACACGGCCATCGCGTGCTCGTGCAGCGCGGCGCGGGCACGGCAATCGGTCTGCTCGACGACGACTACACGGCCGCCGGCGCCGCACTGTGCGACGACGCGCGCGACCTCTTCGCGCGCGCCGACATGATCATCAAGGTCAAGGAGCCGCAGGCGGCCGAGTGCGCGATGCTGCGGCGCGGACAGATTCTTTATACGTATCTGCATCTCGCGCCCGATCCCGAGCAGGCGGCCGCGCTCGTGAAGTCCGGCGCGGTCTGCATCGCGTACGAAACCGTGACGGGCCCGGGCGGCGGACTGCCGCTGCTCGCGCCGATGAGCGAGGTCGCGGGGCGAATGTCGATCCAGGTCGCGGCGACGCACCTCGAAAGCCCGCGCGGCGGCCGCGGGGTGCTGATGGCCGGCGTGCCCGGCGTGCCGGCCGCGCACGTCGTGGTGCTCGGCGCGGGCGTGGTGGGCACCGGTGCGCTGCAGATGGCGGTCGGCCTCGGCGCGCGCGTCACCGTGCTCGACACGAACGTGGGCCGGTTGCGCCAGCTCGATCTGGTCTTCGCGAACCGGATCGCGACCGTCTGCTCGAACGCGCATACGATCGACGAAGCCGTGCGCGACGCCGACGTCGTGATCGGCGCGGTGCTCGTGCCGGGCGCGTCGGCGCCGCGGCTCGTCACGCGCGACATGATCGCGACGATGCGCACGGGCGCCGTCGTCGTCGACGTCGCGATCGACCAGGGCGGCTGCTTCGAGACCTCGCATGCAACGACGCATGCGCAGCCGACCTTCGTCGTCGACGGCGTCGTGCATTACTGCGTCGCGAACATGCCTGGCGCGGTCGCGCGCACATCGACGTTCGCGTTGAACAACGCGACGCTCGGCCATGCGCTCGCGCTCGCCGACAAGGGCTGGAAACGCGCGATGGCCGACGACCCGCATCTGCGCGCGGGCCTGAACGTGTGCGACGGCCACATTACGTACGAGGCCGTCGCGCTGGCGCTCGGGCTGCCGTACGTACCGGCGGAAGACGTGCTGGCCTGACTTCGGCATGCGTGACGGCGCGCACGTGCGCCGTCACGCGCGCGTCGGGCGGCCGCGCTTCGACGCGATGCTTGTGCCACTCGCACCACTAGCACCACTAGCACCCATCGTGCGTGCCAGCAGCGGCCGCAGTTGCGTGAGCGTGCGCGTGTTGAGCACGTCCTGTCGCGTGAGCCACCCGCGCCGCGCCTGGCCGATACCGTATCCAAGATGGTCCAGATCGTCCGCGCACCGCGCGTCCGAGCCGATCGCCACCGCGACGCCGGCCTTGGCGGCTTCGCGGCACCAGACGTCCGGCAGATCGAGCCGCCGCGGGTCGCCGTCGAGTTCGACGAAGCAGTGGCGCGCGGCGGCCGCGGCGAGCACGCGCGGCACGTCGAGTTCGCATGCGTCGCGTTCGCCGAGCAGCCGGCCGGTCGGATGCGCGAGGATCGTGAAATACGGGTGATCGATCGCGCGCAGCATCCGCTCGGTCTGCGCGTCGCCCGGCAGGTCGAAGCGGTCACGTACCGCGCCGACCACGAGATCGAGCCGGCCGAGCACGTCGTCGGCCACATCGAGGCTGCCGTCCTCGCAAATGCCCGCCTCGACGCCCTTCAGCAGCACGAAGTCGTCGAATGACGCATTGAGGCGGTCGATCTCGTCGATCTGCCGTACGAGCCAGTCGGCATCGGTACGGCCGCCGCCGGACTCCGGCATGCGATCGGTGACGGCCAGATACGCGAGCCCGCGCGCACGCGCCGCGTCCGCCATCGCGCGCAGGCTGTCGCGCCCTGCCGACGCGTCGGTATGCGCATGCAGATCGCCATGAACGTGCTTGCGTTCGACCAGCGCCGGCAGCGCGCCGACGCGCGACGCGTCGATCTCGCCGCGGCCCTCGCGCAACTCGGGCGGCACCCAGTGAAGGCCGATCGCCTCGTAGACGGATGCCTCCGTCGCGCCCGCGATCCGCTCGTCGCCGCGGAATACGCCGTATTCGTTGATCTTCAGCCCGCCGGCCTGCGCGATCCGGCGCAGCGCGATGTTGTGCGCTTTCGATCCCGTGAAGTAGACGAGCGCCGCGCCGAACGCGTCGGCGTCGACGACGCGCAGGTCGACCTGCAGCCCGTTGCCGAGCACGACGCTCGAACGCGTCTTGCCGTTCGCGAGCACGCGTGCGACCTCGCCATAGCCGACGAACGCATCGGCCACGGCGGCCGGATCGCGTGCGGTCACGAGGATGTCGAGATCACCGACCGTCTCGCGGCAGCGGCGAAAGCTGCCGGCCGGCACCGCTTCGCCGACGCCGCCCACCTTGCGCAAGCGCTCGAGCAACGGCATCAGCGATTGCGCGGCATCCGGCAGCAGAAAGCGCTGCGGCTCGCGCTTCAGGCGCTCGTCGAGCGCGTCGAGCAGGTGCGCTTCGGTCTTCGCGCCGAAACCCGGCAGCGCGCGCACGTGCCCGCTCTTCGCTTCGACGCGCAGTTGCTCGAGCGAGTCGACGTGCAGTGCGTCATGCAGCGCCTTGACGCGTTTCGCGCCGAGCCCCGGCACGTCGAGCAGTTCGACGATCGCGCCCGGCAACGCATGGCGCAGCGTTTGCTGCAGTTCGCAGGTACCGGTCGCGGCGATCTCGCGCAGCTTCGCCGCGAGATCGGCACCGATCGATGGAATCCGGCCGAGATCGCTGCCGCTCGCGATCATCGCCGGAATGTCGCGCCCGTAGTCGGCGATCGTACGGGCCGCGTTGCGGTAGGCACGCACGCGGAACGGGTTGGCGCCCTGGATCTCGAGCATGTCGGCGATTTCCGTGAAGACGGCCGCGCACTCGGCATTGTGGATCGGCATGATCGGCGTGGCTCCCTTCCACGTGGATGGCGCCGTGCGCCGGCGTGCCGGCGTCGGCCCGCCCGGCGCCGCATGTCGACGGCGGCGGGTGCCCGTTGGTCATCCTGCGCCGATTGCCCGTGTCGTGCCGCGCGGGGCTCGCTGCTTGCGTGGCCCCTGCACCGACGTCACAGCGATGCGCGCGGTGTCGTCGCGTAGCGCCGCTCGTATATCGACTGGCAATGCGTGCAACGCTCGGCGGTCGGGCGCGCGAGCAGTCGCTCGTAGCCGACCGGTGCATCGCAATCGATGCACTCGCCGTAGCTGCCGTCGCGCATGCGCTGCTGCGCGCGCCCGATCGCGCGCAACTCGGCCAGCTTCATCCCGATCAGCGCGTGATCCATGTCGACGAACAGATCGGCATTGGCCTCGTCGCCCTCGTCCGGCGCCGCGCCGGCAAGCTCCGCATAGGACTCCGACGCGCGCTGGTCCTCGCTCGCCCGGATCTCCGCACGCAACGCCTGCTCGCTCTCGGTCAGCCGTCGCTGCAGCTTCTGCCGTTGTTCTCGATCGAGCGCCATCGCCGTCCCTCCTTTTCCGGGTTCCGCGCAATGAGGCATGCGGCGCGCGGTTGTCGCGCCGGTGCACGGCGGCCCGGGATGCCCGGCTCGTCGTGCCCGGATGCGCGTCCGGCCACATGAAGTGCGGGACGCATTCGACGCAGCATAAACCCAATGCACACGCATGTGTTGACCGGCGTCAGCGCCCGCATCGCGCATCAGAAACCGGGGACCGATGCGAAAACCCCGCGGAGCAGCATTCGTCTGACGCAGCCGCCGTTGAGGTCGATCAATCCCCTGTAAAAAGTTGCGTCGTAGATTGAGAGCATGCGCGGCGAATCCGCGGCTTTCCGGGAGAACGTCATGTTGTTCGGCGTCGTCATCTGGGTGGCCCTTGCGGCCCTGTTCCCGACGATGGTCGTGCCGACGATCCAGCACGCCATCCAGCCGTCGAGCGCGCAAGCCGCGCCCGACGCCAGCCCCGCCGTCTCGCCCGCTGCGTTGCCGGCAGCCGCTCAGCCGCCGGCGGACAGCTGAAGCGCGGTTGCGGGACGCGTCGTATCGAGGCCGGAAGCACGAGTCGACGCTCGATACTTCGCAATCCTATTCATCAAAATGCGTTGCGCCCGACGAAGCCGCGCACGACCGTCATCAGGATGATCTTCATGTCGAACCAGAAGCTCCAGTTCTGCATGTAGAACAGGTCGAACTTCACGCGCGCGGCCATCGCCTCGACCTTGCGTGTCTCGCCGCGATAGCCGTTCACCTGCGCCCATCCCGTGATTCCCGGCCGGACGCGATAGCGATACATGTAGCAGTCGATCAGTTGCCGGTAGAAGTCGTCGTGTTCGATCGCGTGCGGACGCGGGCCGACCACCGACATCTGGCCGAACAGCACGTTGAAGAACTGCGGCAACTCGTCGAGCGACGTGCGTCGCAGGAACGCGCCGACCGGCGTGATGCGCGCATCGTTGCGCGAGGCCTGTCGCACGATACCGGGCTGTACGCGATGCACGCGCATCGTCCTGAACTTGAGGATATGGAACTCGCGCCCGTCGGCGCCCTTGCGGCGCTGCCTGAACAAGACGGGCCCCGGCGACGACAGCTTCACCGCGATCGCCAGCGCCGCGAGCAGCGGCAGCAGCGGAATCAGCACGGCGCCGGCGAACAGCCGGTCGAACGCGAACTTCGCCCACAGTTCCGGCGCGGAACGCGGCGTGGTCGCGAGGTTGATGGCCGGCATGCCGAGCACATCGGTCGCAGATCGCTCGACGACCGCCATCTGCCGCACGTCCGGCAACAGCCGCAGCTCGACGAACTCGTCGCGCAGTTCGCGCACGATGCGCTGGATGCGTGACTCGTGCGACATCGGCAGCGTGAGCCACACTTCGTCGATCTCGCCGCCGCGGATCATGCGCCGCAACGCGCCCCAGTCGTCGATCACCGGCACGCCGCCGATCCCGTCAGTCGTGGCCGCGGCCGGTGCATCGTCGTCGAACACGCAGGCAGCCGCGAACGGCCCGGCCGGTTCGAGCTGCATGCGCTCGATCGCCATCCGTCCGTAAGCGGTCGCCCCGACGACCGCAACCCGCCGCTGCCGCGTGCGCGGATCGCCACGCTTCATCGCCAGCGCGCAGAGTGCCAGCCTGCCGAGCAGCAGTGCCGCGTCGCCGGACAGCACCGTCCGCGCGATCCAGCGCGTCGTGACCGTGCCGCCGCGGTTCATGATCCACATCGTGCCGGCCACCGTCAGCGTGCCCACGCACACGACGGCCACCACCGTGCGCGTCAGCACGGCACCGCCGTCGTGCGGCGACGCCGCGCCGCGCGTCACGCGCACGCTGCGCGGCAACAGCGCGACGGTCAGCACGCACAGCAATGCGACCGTGCCGCGCTGCGCGTCCGACAGATCGTGCCACGCGAGCCCCATCGCAGCCTGCGCGGCGAGCGCACCTGCCAGCACCAGCGCAACATCGACCGCGGCGATCGCGGCGCGTCGCATCGCATTCGTTCCACCCGCCATCGCATGCATCGTCACACACCGTGCGCGGGGAAACCGCCGTGCAGGTCCTGCATGCGCGGCCGCACCGGCAACGCACGCGCACCGGCCCGCGTGCCGAGCAGCCGGCGATAGTCCGCGCGAATCAGCTCGTAGCACTCGCATGCCTGGCGCTCGAGACCGTCGCGATCGAGCACGGTGATGCGGCCGCGACGCTGACGGATCAGCCCGGCTTCCTGCAGGTTGCCGGCCGCTTCCGTCACGCCTTCGCGACGCACGCCGAGCATGTTCGCGATCGTCTGCTGCGTGACGGCCAGTTCGTCGCCGTCGATCCGGTCATGCGCGAGCAGCAGCCAGCGGCTCAACTGCTCGCTGACCGAGTGATGCCGGTTGCACAACGCGCTGCGCGAAATCTGCGCCATCGTCGCCTGGCAGTAGTTCAGCAGCAGCCGATACGTCGCCGGCGAACGTTCGAATTCCGAGCGCATCACGCAGGTCGGCACGCGGTAGGCCATCCCGCCGATACGGACTTCGACGCGATTCGATACCGCGGTGCCGCCGACGAGCGTCGCCAGACCGACCACACCTTCGCGGCCGACCACGGCGACCTCGACCATCGCTCCGTCCTCCATCAGGTGCTGCACCGACATCATGGCGGTGGTCGGGAAATGCAGGTGGCGCATCGGTTCCCCGACACGGTCGAGCATGCCGGCCTTGATCCGGACCAGTTCGAGGTGCGGTGCGATGGCACGGATGCTGTCCTCCGGAAGGGCATCGAGGATGGCATTCGCCGAGTAGCTCGAGTGAAGATGAAGCATGTCTGTATCCCTTTTATCGTCCGCGCCGCATGCAGCCGCGTCAGCGGAATTCGTTATCGCGATGCGCGCCCGGACGGCGACGCGGGTTGCGGCCCACAACCCTCGATCCAATCGACCCACAGCGTCTCGCCGCTGGATCGAATCGGCAGTCCCGTTTCGACACGCCCGTTTCGATAAGCGATTTACGTGCCAATACCCGCTCCATCCTTAATATATAAATGACTTGCGATTTAGCGCCCCCGAATAGCCGGTCGAAAACCGCAAAAAACGTCTCATTTCCGGACACCCGCTTGCGTCGCGGACGCAGTCGGCAATTCGACTGATCATTGAGCGTGGGGCCGGCAGTGGAACCGGCAGCGGCGCGGGAGTCTTATCGTTCAATAACTTACACCCCGTTTTCAATTGTTTCCATGATGTCTCAAACGGGCCAGAGTCGCGTGCCGCACGCTCGAATGGTCGTTTGAAACTGTCTCAAATATGAATCGCCGGATTAATTTACAACACTGTAATCAAACGCACATATCTCACGCAACACCATGATTCAATTAATAAATCATACCCGCGAATCTAAATTGTTAAATAATGTTCAATGCATTCTAGATATTTTTCTTGTACGATGCACTTCGTTGCCGGATTGATTCTCGATCAGCACCGAATTCGCGATTCACCCTCCAGTGCAATTAATTCATACGAAGACGATCTTCAAATACCTATAACCTTTTCATTTACCCCAAATCGTCAAACATTGTGAAGTGACGTAATGCGCAATTTATCGAATTGAATTGCGTGCTAGCCTTTTCCGCCATCGGCATTCGAATTTCTATGAACACGAATCCGCACGTGCGTGCTAAATCCCCGTGGATGGCGTCGCGCGATGTGCGATCGCTCCCTACGAGGATCCGCCGTGACCCACCAGGCCAATGACGCCGTCGCCCATGCGAGCGGCATGATCGAGCTTTCCCACAGCTTCGACGCCAACCCGTTCCTCGCGGCCCTCGACCGCGACGAACGCGCGACGCTGATTGCCAACCTCCAACTCGTTCACCTGAAATCGGGCCAGGTGCTGTGCGAACCGGGTGAAATGCTCACCGCGGTCTACCTGCCCGTCACGACGGCGATTTCGCTGCAGTACGTGTCGTCCGGCGGCATGACGCTGGAAGTGGCCGAGATCGGCAGCGAGAGCGTCGTCTGCGACGACGTGATCGGCGGCAGCGGCCGGATGCCGTGCCGTGCCGTCGCATGCCGCGACGGCTTCGTCTACCGGCTCGACCGGCGCATCTTCGCCGCCGCGTTCGACGCGTCGCCGGTGATTCGCCATCTGGTGTTCGTCTGCGTGCGGCTGCTGATGGCCCAGGTCTCGCAGATCACGTTCTGCAGCCGACATCACGTGCTCAAACATCAGTTATGCAGATGGTTCCTGCTCGCGTACGACCGGTCGCGCAGCATCGAGATCCAGATCACCCACAGCATGCTCGCGCAGATGCTCGGCGTGCGGCGCGAGACGGTCACGGATGCGGCCGGGGAGATCCAGAAACTCGGCCTGATCCGTCAGTACCGGAGCTCGATCGAGCTTGCCGACCTTGCGGGCCTCGAGAAAATGTCGTGCGGCTGCCGCGCGATCGTGCGCGACGAGATGAAGCGCATCCTGTCGGCCGACTCGGGCGTGAGCGCCGCGGCACGCGCGTGATGCGCACGGCGTGTCGTCGCACGCGTGCGACGCGAGTCAGCCGATTGTAGGGTGGCGAACAGAACGCCGGGCGTGCGAATGGTCTACTGATGCCGGACTGCCGGGGGGATGTCAGCGCGCTGCGCGCGTCCGCCCTTGCGGACGACACCTCACACGCCGGAGCAGCACGTGAAAAACGAAATCAGAACCATCCTCAAGCACGTCGCCCACCTCGAAGCCGCGATCGACTCGATCGGTGACGGGGATGACCTCTACGAAGCGGGCCTCTCCTCGCTCGATACGATCCAGCTGATGCTCGCGATCGAGAAGCAGTTCAACATCGAGATTCCCGACGAGATGCTGAACCGCAATCTGTTCCGCAGCGTCGACGCGCTCGCGGACACCATTGCGACCCTGCAGCGCGCCGAGCATTCCGCATGAGCGCGCTGCTTCCCGAACTCGCGGCCGACGACGAACCACGCCGGCTCGACGAGGCCGCGCACGCCGTCGCGCAAATCGCCGCCCAGCACGCGGATGCGGTCGACCGGGACGCGCGCTGCCCTGTCGAGGCGATCGAGGCCATGCGTGCGCGCCGCCTGCTGAGCGCAATGGTCCCGACCCGGCTCGGCGGCGCCGGCGCGTCGCTGGCCGACGTCGCATCGGCATGCTCGATCCTCGGCCAGGCCTGCGCGTCGTCGGCGATGGTGTTCGCGATGCACCAGATCCAGGTGGCCTGCATCGTCAATCACGCGGCCGACCAGGGCTGGCACAAGCTGTTCCTGCAACAGCTCGTGCGCCATCAGTGGCTGCTCGCGTCGGCGACGTCGGAGGACGGCGTCGGCGGCAACCTGCGCGCGAGCCAGTGCGCGCTCGAGGCCAACGGCGGCGAATTCCGGCTGCACAAATCCGCGCCGACGATCTCGTACGGCGACTACGCGGACGGCATCCTCGCGACCGCGCGGCGCGACGCCGACGCGCCGGCGTCCGAGCAGGTGCTCGTCACGGTGCTGCGCGACGGCTATACGCTCACGCGCCGCGGCGAATGGGACACGCTCGGCATGCGCGGCACGTGCAGCAACGGCTTCGTGCTCGATGCACAGGGCACGACCGTGCAGTGCCTGCCCGTGCCGTTCGCGCAGATCGCCGAACAGACGATGGTGCCGGTTTCGCACATCCTGTGGGCGGCGGTGTGGATCGGCGTGGCCGGCGACGCGTTCCATCGCGCGCACCAGTTCTTCCGCACGCAGGCGCGCCAGACCGACGGTGCGCCGTCGCCCGCGTCGCGGCGCATCGCCGAATCGCTTGCGCTGATGCAGGCGATGCAGGCCCGCGTCGACAGCGTGCTGCGCCTCTATGCCAGCGCGTCGCCCCGCTCGTGGTCGGCCGGCATGGCCTGGGCCGCCGAGATCAACACGCTGAAGACCTATGTGTCGTCGACCGCGCTCGAAGTCGCCCAGCAGGCGATGATGATCTGCGGGATGGCCGGCTACAAGCACGGCACGCCGTTCAGCATCGGCCGCCACCTGCGCGACCTGCACGCGGCGCCGCTGATGATCAGCAACGACCGCATTGCCGCCAATACCTCGAGCCTGCTGCTCGCACTGCGTCCCGCGACGCTGGAGAAACATTCGTGAACGATCGCCTCTCCGTGCCTTCCGCCGCCACCCCGTCCGACGCGCCGCTCGACCGCGCGGGCGTCAATCCGCTACGCGACGAGCTGATCGATGCGGGACTGCTCGTGTCGACCGGCATCCAGGGCCTGTTCGGCCGCAGCGAGCGGTTCGAGCGCGTCGTCGAAGCGCTCGACGCCTTCGTCACGCGCCTCGGCGCCGACCAGCAGGCCGAAGTGCTGCGCTTCCCGCCGGCGATGAGCCGCACCGAATTCGAGCGCAGCGAATACATGAAGAGCTTCCCGCAACTCGCGGGCAGCGTGCATGCATTCTGCGGCGACGAACAGCGGCACCAGCGCTTGCTGCAGTGTCTCGACCGCGGCGAGGACTGGACCGAAAGCCAGAAGCCGACCTACGTCGTGATGACGCCGGCCGCCTGCTATCCGGTCTATCCGGTCGTCGCGCGCGCCGGTGCGCTGCCCGACGACGGCCGCATCGTCGACGTGTTCTCGTATTGCTTCCGCCACGAGCCGTCGCTCGACCCGACCCGCATGCAGCTGTTCCGGATGCGCGAATACATACGCATCGGCACGCCCGAGCAGATCGTCGCGTTCCGCGCGACGTGGATGGAGCGCGGCACACGGATGATCGAGGCGCTGCAACTGCCGAACGCGATCGATCTCGCGAACGATCCGTTCTTCGGGCGCGGCGGCAAGATCGTCGCGAACAGCCAGCGCGAGCAGAACCTGAAGTTCGAGCTGCTGATCCCGATCGAGCACGACGACCGCCAGACCGCGTGCCTGAGCTTCAACTACCACATGGATCACTTCGGGCTGCTGTGGGACATCCGCACCGCGACGGGCGACGTCGCGCATACGGGCTGCGTCGGCTTCGGCCTCGAGCGGCTGACGCTCGCGCTGTTCCGTCATCACGGTTTCGAGCTCGACGCATGGCCGGCCGACGTTCGCGACGTGCTGTGGGGTACGCGATGAAATTCGTGTCCCGCGACGGCGAGGACGCGTCGTTCGAGGACGTGCGCCACCGCGCACGCCACTATCGGCCGCACCCGCTGCACAGTCAGGAGATGGTCTGGAAACAGACCAACTGCTATGTCGACATGTGGCTCGAGGTGCTCCGCTGGTGGGGCCTCAACCCATACGCGGCGCTGCCGTTTACGATCGCGCTCGACTTCGAGGGTGACCAGTTCACGTTCTTCAAGTTTCCGCACGACGAACTGGAGCGGCTGTACGGCATCGTCGTGCAGGAACACTCGATCTACGAGCCGCTCGACCAGCACATCGAGACGCAGGTCGCGCGCGGTCATCTGATGATCGTCGAGGTCGACGCGTGGTTCCTGCCGGACACGCGCGGCAGCAGCTACCGTACGCAGCATACGAAGACGACGATCGGCATCGACTCGATCGATCGCACGCGCCGCCAGATAGGCTACTTCCACAACAGCGGCTATTACGTGGCCGAGGACTTCGACTACAACGGGCTCGTCGGCGGCTGTTCGCCGATGCCGCTGCCGCCGTACGTCGAGTGCGCGAAGCGGCGTTTCGCACCGCTCGACGAGCGCGCGCTGTGCGAGGTCTCGCTCGCGTCGCTGCAGCGGCATCTGCGCCGGCTGCCGGTCGTCAATCCGGTCACGGCGTTCCGACGCCAGCTGCAGCTCGATGCGAAATCGCTCGCCGATTCCCCGCTCGAACGCTTCCACGCGTACTCGTTCAATTCGGTGCGGCAACTCGGCGCGAACTTCGAACTGTTCGGCCATTACGCGCGCTGGCTGCAGGCGAGCGGCTGCGTCGGGCCGTTCGCCGAGATTCGTACCGCCTGCGACCGCATCGCATCCGAGGCGATGGTGCTGGAGTTCCGGCTGGCGCGGGCGTGTGCGCGCGGCAAGGAAGAGCGCGGCGACGCGACGCTCGAAGCGATCGAAGCGGCTTACGCCGACCTGATCGACTGCGCGCGGCAGATCGCCCCGCCGCTGCAGCACGCGGCGCCCGTGCGCGTCGACGCGGCCGCCGTGCCGTTGGTGCGGTGATGCGCGCGCATGCCGCGCTCGCGTGGTCGCTGCTCGCCACGCCCGCGGGTGGCGCGCGCGGGCCGCTCGATCTTCCGGCCGACGGCTGGATCGCCGCACCCGTCCCCGGCACGGTCGCGCAGGCGCTCGCACTGGCCGGCCGGGCCGACGATACCGCGTCGCTCGACGAGCGCGACCACTGGTATCGCGTCGAACTGCACGGCCACGGGCCGCGCGTGCTGCGCTTTCACGGCCTCGCGACGCTCGCCGAGGCATGGCTCGACGACACGCCGATCCTGCGCTCGGACAGCATGTTCGTCGCGCACGACGTGCCCGTGTCGCTCGACGGCACGCACCGGTTGACCGTCTGCTTCCGCGCCCTCGCGCCGCACCTGCGCGATGTGCGCGCACCGCGCCGCGCACGCTGGCGCACGCGGCTCGCCGAACCGGCGACGTTGCGCACCGTTCGCACGTCGCTGCTCGGGCACATGCCCGGCTGGTTTCCGCGCTGCGTGCCGACCGGTCCGTGGCGGCCCGTCGACGTGCTGGACCCTGCCGACGGTCCCGTTCTCGTTCATTGCGACCTGCACGCCCGCATCGACGGCGATACCGGCTGGCTCGATGCGGCACTCACATTCGCCGGGCCGCTGCCCGAGGCGTTTGCGGCCCGGCTGTCGTGCGGCGAGCACCACGCGACGCTCGAACGCCGCGGCGCCGACCGGCTCCATGCGACCGTCGCGGTGCCGAACGTGCGCCGCTGGTGGCCGCACACGCATGGCGAACCGGTGCTTTACGACGTCGCATTGCACATCGGTGCCGAACGGCGGCCGCTCGGCGCGACGGGCTTTCGCACGATCGAACCGGACGCGGGCGACGACGGCAAGGGGTTCGGGTTGCGCGTCAACGGCGTGCGCGTGTTCGCGCGCGGCGCATGCTGGAGCAGCGCCGCACCGCTCGCGCTGCACGCCGACGACGCGACCTACGGCCGCCTGCTCGGATACGCGCGCGACGCCGGCTTCAACATGATTCGCGTCGGCGGCACGATGACCTACGAGGCCGACGCATTCCATGCGTGGTGCGACCGGCTCGGACTGCTCGTCTGGCAGGACTTCATGTTCGCGAACTTCGACTATGCGCTCGACGATCGCGCCTTCGCGGACGCCGTCGGTCGCGAAGCCGAGCAGTTCCTCACGCGCGTACGCGCGTCGCCGTCGCTCGCGGTGCTGTGCGGCGGCAGCGAGATTGCGCAGCAGGGCGCGATGTCGGGTCTCGGGCCGAAGCAGCGCTTCCTCGAACTGACCGCCGAGCGCCTCGCCGACCACGGGGCGGCACGGCGGCCCGACGCGCTGTACGTCCCCGACTCGCCCGACGGCGGCGTGCTGCCGTTCATGCCGCGCGAGCGCGTGTCGCACTATTACGGTGTCGGCGCGTACCTTCGCCCGCTCGACGACGCGCGTCGCGCCGACGTGCGCTTCGCGAGCGAATGCCTCGCGTTCGCGAACGTGCCGTGCGATGCGATGCTCGCCAGCCTCGGCTGGCCGGGCGTGCACGAGCCGCGGTGGAAAGCGGCCGTGCCGCGCGACCCCGGCACGTCGTGGGATTTCGACGATATTCGCGATCATTATCTGCAGACGTTGTACGACGTGGCGCCCGACCGCCTGCGGCGCGAGGATCCGTCGCGCTACTTCGAGCTGTCGCGCGCGGTGATCGCGGAACTGATGCGGGACACGTTCTCGGAGTGGCGGCGCACCGGCTCACGCTGCGCGGGTGCGCTCGTCTGGCAGTTCCAGGATGTGATGGCGGGCGCCGGATGGGGCTTGCTCGATGCGGCGCATCGGCCGAAATCGGCGTGGTATGCGCTGCGCCAGGTACTTCAGCCCGTGCAGGTCCTGCTCGTCGACGAAGGGCTGAACGGGCTCGACGTGCACGTGATCAACGAGCGGCCGGCGCCGCTGTCGGCGGCCGTCGAGCTGGTCGCGCTGCGCGACGGCCGCACGCCGCTCGCGCGTGCCGGCGCTCCGGTCCGGATCGCCGCGCACGACACGGTGCGGCTCGATTCGGCCGAATTGCTCGGCCGCTTCTTCGACTGGACCTACGCGTATCGCTTCGGCCCGTGCGAGCACGATACCGTCGTCGCGACACTGCGCGCCGACGACGGCACGCTGCTGTCGCAGGCGTTCTACTTCCCGTCCCGCACGCACCCGGCCGTGTTCGCCCGTCGCGAACCCGGCATCGAGGCATGCGTGTCGCGCACCGGCGACACGTGGCACGTCGACATCGGAACGCGCCACGTCGCACGTCACGTGCAGATCGATGCACCGGGCTTCGTGCCGCGCGACGACTGGTTCGATCTCGCGCCCGGCACGCCGGCGCGTGTCGCGCTCGTGCCGCTCGCGAACACCGGCGCCCATGCTGCCTCCGGCGCGCCACCGACCGTCGAAATCCGCGCAGTCAACGCCGCGCGAACCGTGCGTGCGGCGTTGACCGGCTGACGCGAGCGGGCGCGGGACCGGGATCACGCACGCGCACACGCTCGCGCGGCCGCACCGCGCGCGTCAGTCCGACGACCCCGTGCTGCGCGGCCGCTCGATGCCGTACGCTTCCATCCAGCGATAGAGCGTTGCACGCGACACGCCGAGCTCGCGCGCGGATGCGGCGACGCGTCCGCGCGTGCGCAGCAGCGCGGTTTCGATCGCTTCGCGCTCGATCGACTTGCGGATGTCGGCCACCGACGGCGACGCCGCGTCGAGACAGTATTCGAGCTCGAGGTCCTGCGCGGTGATCAGGCGCCCTTCCGTCATCACGACCGCGCGCCGCACGCGGTTGATCAGTTCGCGCACGTTGCCCGGCCAGTCATGCTTGTAGAGCGCCGTGATCGCATCCGTCGAAAAGCCGCGCACGCGATGGCGCGCGTCGCCACGAAAGCGTTCGAGCATGTGATGCGCGAGCAGCTCGATGTCCTTGCCGCGCGCGCGCAGCGGCGGCTGGTCGATGCGCATCACGCAAAGGCGGTGGAACAGGTCCGCGCGGAAACGCCCTTCTTCCATCGCTTCGCGCAGGTCGACGTGCGTCGCGGAGACGATCCGCACGTCGACCGGCACCGGGTCGCTGCCGCCGAGGCGATGGATCGCGCGCTCCTGCAGGAAGCGCAGCAGGCTCGCCTGGCTCTCGTGCGGCAGGTCGCCGATTTCGTCGAGCAGCAGCGTGCCGCCGTTTGCGGCTTCGACGTAGCCGATCTTGCGCGCGTTCGCGCCGGTAAACGCGCCGCGCTCATAACCGAACAGTTCCGATTGCAGCAGGTGGGGCGGGATCGCTCCGCAGTTGACCGCGACGAACGGGCCGTTGCGCCGTTCCGAATGACGATGGATCGCGACGGCCGTCAGTTCCTTGCCGGTTCCCGTCTCGCCGAACACGAACACGGGCGCGTCGGTGCGCGCGAAGCGCCGCACCGTATCGAACAGCCGCAGCATCGCGCTGCAGGTGCCGACGATGCCGTTCTCCTGCGATTCGAGGCGTTCCCGATCGCGCGCGAACAGGCATTCCATTCCGTACGCATGGCCGACCGTATCGGCAATGCGTTGGTGCGACGCGGGCAACGTGATGTAGTCGAAGCAATAGTCGCGCAACAGCGCGCGCACGTTCGGCGAGGCGGTCTGGCCGGTCTCGACGAGCGCGACCCACACGACGTCGCGCATCGACGCGCAGGTCGACGCGATGCTGCCGATCGCGTCGGCGTGACCGCCGCTCAGGTCGAGGATGCCGCAGGTGATTTCGCCGGAGGTATCGCGCAATTCGCTGGCGTGCGCGACGAGCGTCACTTTCCAGTCGCGTCGCGCGAGTTCCTTGCGCAGCATGACGGACGGCGACTGGGTCCAGTAAATCAGAGGACGCTGCCCGGTAATCCTCTCCCCGCCGGCGCTCTTATCGCGCGTTATTGGCATATTCATAGCGAACCATCACTTTCTCCACTCCGCGAACCGTTCGCGTGCGCTGCGGCCGGCGGCGCATGGCCACCTGTCCGCGCTGCGTTTCCGCAGCTTTGGCGAAGATCGAAACTGCACACGGCGAGAGCCCCCGGAGGTCGAGCCGAATGTCATCCGGCCTCGTTGTCATCGAACTCGAAGGGAACGCGCGGCCGCGGGAGCCGCGGCGTTCCGGCTTTCATACGACGCGCCGTCAGGCGGAGCGCGTCGGCAAACGGGATTTCCGTCCGCATTTGCGTCGCGTCGTACACGACAGCCGCGCCCGATGCTGAACCGGATGGCCGCCAACCCGCTTTCGGAATGGTGGCCTCATTTCATCCGTTCCTGAATCTACACCCCGTATCGAGATGGCCTTGTTACTAAAAGATAAAATCGATTCAGCCGATTACGCTGCCGCCCCGGCGCGCACGGCGCGCGTTTAGCGCCTCAGATTTGATTATCCACGACCATTCCCGTCTATCAGTGCCAAATACCACTTTTCCGCAAGATCGGCGCCTTCCATTGCCCGCGATTCTCGCTTGAATCGCGCAAATAATCCGGGAAGCGTTTTGCATCCGTGGATAATCGCGCGCCCCGTGCGACACCGCCATCACGCATCGAACGCGGGCGAACCGCGCGTGTTGGTTACAACATCGTAACGAAGCAGCCGGTCGTGCCGTCCGTCTCCTGACGCGATGCAGCATGGCGTCCATGCGTGTCGCGCCACCCATGATCGCTGCCGACAGGCCGGCGCGACGGGCACTGTGCTGGTGCAGGGCCGCATGCAGCGCGAAAGCATCCGGCAGCGCACCGTCGCAAGTATGCGCGTGTTGGCCGGCGCGCCGAAACGATCGCGTCCGGATGAGGGATGCGCGCATCGCGAGGACATCGACGATGCGGCAGATGCCGGCCTGCGAGCAGCCGGTCGCGATGCGCGGCCGACCCGCCGTGAACGATCGCAATCTCAAGTACAGCCCCCGATTCTTCAATCGCGTTCGATGCGGACTGCCCGCTGCGCGGTTCGCAGCGGACAGTCGCGACGAATCAATTATGGGAAAGCCGGCATGCGGCCACTGTGTGATACCGCACAGTGCCCCGCTCACGTCACGGCCCGTTTCGCGCTGCCGGCATCGCCCGCACGAAACGGGCATAACGGGAGTGTGAGTACGCTTTCGAACAGACCGGCGCGCCCCGCATCCGCATCATGGACATCGGCGAGCCGCACCGGACAAACGCGTTCATGCGGCTCGGCGTGCTGAAGGCTTCACACGAGGACCGCATCATGGAATGGCATTGTTGTGAATTCGAACATCTGAGCGCCGTCGATCTCTATGCAATCCTGCGCTCGCGCAACGCAGTGCTGGTGGTCGAGGATGCGCATACGTATCTCGACATCGACGGCAAGGATGCGCATGCGCTGCACGTGTTCGCGTGCATGCACAAGGGCGACACGACGGAAGTCGTCGCCTACGCGCGCGTGCTGCCCGGCGACGACGCCGATCCGGACGTCGTGATCGACAAGGTGCTGACGAGCGAGGCATGTCGCGACGACCGCACCCTCGAGCAACTCATGCAGCGTGCGCTCACGGCCGCGCAGGCCGCATGGCCCGACGTGGCGGTGCGCACGCACGTTCCCGCGCAACGCCAGTCCTTCTACAAACGTTTCGGATTCCGCAAGGCCTACGGTCCCTATCTCGAACAGGGCGCGCCGTTCGTCGGTCTCGTCCGGCCCGCCGACCGCGCCGCCGGCGCGCTGCGTCAGTTGCTGTCCCGGACCGTCTCGGCGCCGCGATCGCGCAACGAGGACACGCGCGTCGACGGCCGCGTACACAACCGGCTGCCCGCCGATACCGGAGCCAATCGATGAACGCCAACCTTCGCCCGGTTCCCGATCCCGAGTTGCCCTGCGTCCTGCCCGTCATACTCGCCGGTGGTTCCGGCACGCGCCTCTGGCCGCTGTCGCGCGAGCAGTATCCGAAACAGCTGATCGAGCTGACCTCGAACGAATCGCCGCTGTCGGCGACCGCGCGCCGCCTGAACGGCATCGCGAACGCGGCGCTCGGCGACACGCTGCTGCTGGTGTGCGGCGAACAGCATCGCATCATGAGCGCCGCGCAGGTGCTCGGGCGCGCGGCCCCCGCCCGCATCCTGCTCGAACCGGCCGCGCGCAATACGGCGCCCGCGCTGACGCTCGCGGCGCTCGACGCCAGCGTGCTCGCGGACGATCCCATCCTCGCGGTCATGCCGGCCGATCACGTGATCGGCGACGTCGCCGCATTCCAGGAAGCGGTCGGGCGCGCGGCGCGCTACGCGCAGGAAGGCGCGGTCGTCACGCTCGGCGTGCTGCCGCGCCGCGCGGAAACCGGCTACGGCTACATCCAGGTCGGCGAACCGCGCGCCGGCCGCCTCGGTGGACAAGGCGGCTATGCGATCGGGCGCTTCGTCGAGAAGCCGAACGCCGCGCTCGCCGAGCGGTACCTGCATTCGGGCGATTACTGGTGGAACAGCGGGATTTTCGTCACGCGCGCATCGACCTGGCTGAAGGCGATCCGCGCGCTCGCACCCGACATCCATGCGGCCTGCGACGCGGCATGGCGCGCGGGCACCGCCGAGCATCCGTTCTTCCGGATCGACGCGGCGGCCTTCGACGCGTGCCCGTCCGACTCGATCGACTACGCGGTCATGGAACGCCTCGCGGAGCACCCCGAACTCGGCATCGAAGGGATCGTGGTACCGCTGTCCGCAGGCTGGTCGGACGTCGGGACCTGGGATGCGATCTGGGAAATCATGCCGAAGGACGATCAGGGCAACGTCGCGCGCGGCCCGATCGTGTTCGAGGACACGCAGGACAGTCTCGTGCGCTCGGAGGGCCGGCTGATCGCGTGCGTCGGGATGAAGGACGTCGTCGTGATCGAGACGCCAGATGCGGTGCTGGTCGCGAACAAGCACGACGTGCAGCGCGTGAAGAACATCGTCGCGCGCCTGAAGACCGAGCAGCGCCCGCAGGCGAGCGAACATCGCAAGGTGCAGCGGCCGTGGGGTCACTACGATTCGATCGATCTCGGCGAGCGGTTCCAGGTGAAGCGGATCGTCGTCGAACCCGGCAAGCGGCTGTCGCTGCAGATGCACTATCACCGCGCCGAGCACTGGATCGTCGTGCGCGGCACCGCGAAGGTCACGCGCGGCAACGAGACCTTCCTGCTCAGCGAAAACGAATCGACCTATATCGCTGTCGGCGAGGTCCACCGCCTCGAGAATCCCGGCCGGATTCCGCTCGAGATCATCGAGGTGCAGTCGGGTGATTATCTCGGCGAAGACGATATCGTGCGGTTTGATGATCAGTATGGAAGGCCGGTCGTCGAGAACGCACGGCAGCGACCGTCGCTCGCCTCGCGCGAACCGGACGAGGAAACCGCGGAACGCAACGTCATCCGGTAAGCGCATGCGGATCGAGGCGGTGTGCGCGATGGCGATGCGCGCCGCCGCGCGAACAAGGGGTGGCCGCCTATTCGCCGCATGGCGTCGCCGAACCGCGGCCCACGCGACGCACGATCAGTCGATGCCGCCTTGCGACCAGCGCGCTTGCCTGACCGATTCGCGCACGCGCGGCAACAACGACGTATCCGCGCCGATCGCGTCACCTGCCGCCGACAGCGGCTGACGCGCGGCCGCACACGGCGCGCCCCTCGCCTGCGCTCCCGACGCCCCCGCCGGTCGGCCGGTCGCGCAATCGTGCGCGGGGTCGACACGGACCGGCATTCCGCCGATCCCCGACAGTTGATTGTCCGCGAGCCGCACGCCCGACACGTTTCCCCACAGGCGAATGCCGTCGAATCGCGCATGCGACACGCGGTTGCCGATCACGGTCACGCGCGACACCGAACCCGACCACGTGCTGACCTCGATCGCCGCCTGCTGCGTGACCGGACGAGGATCGGCCCGGCCCGTCGCTGTCTGGATATCCGCGATCGAGTTGCCCTCGATACGGATGTCGGACGAGCCGGCAGTTCGATTGCTGTCTTCCTGCGCGACGAGAATGCCCGAGCTCACCTGTACGTTGCGCACGATATTGTTCGAGATGGTGACGTTCGCACCGCCGACCACCGTGATGCCCCGGCCCCACGGGTTGCCCTCCAGCGAGTTGCCGGTAATCAGCACGTTGCGCGTCAGCACGCCTTCCGCCTGGTAACTCACGACGGCGATCATGTCGTCGCCGGTCCCGCGCACGACGTTGCCCTGCACGAGCACGTTGTGCGAGCCGTGCGTCATGTGAATGCCGTCGGCCAGCGTCGACAGCACCTCGTTGCCGACGATCGCGACGTCAGCGCCGCCGAACACGAAGATCCCGCCGCCCGCGCCACCGTCGATGACGTTGTCGAGCACCTGCACGCCGCGCCCCGTCACCTCGACCTTCGAAGACTCCGGCGTCGTGAGGCGTGTCGTGCCGGTTCCGGTGAGCCGAAAACCGACGAGCGTCGTACCCTCGCCGCGCATCTCGACCGTCTGGTCGCCGGGGGTTGTCGCGATCAGCGTCGCGCCGTAGCCCGACAACACCACATTCCGCTGACGCACGACCAGCGACCGGCCGACCACATACCGCCCCGGCGCGAACACCAGTCGCTGGCCAGGCTGCAACGCGTCCAGCGCATGTTGCAGCATGTCGGCCTGATCGGCCGCGTCCGCAGCGGGACGAACGTACGCATCCGGTACAGCCAAATGAAACACACCAGGCGCAGGCGTGCCGGATGCCGCCGCGGCACTGCCCGGCCAAGCCAGCCCGCCTGCCACGCACATCGCGGCAAGCGCCGCACGCGCAAGAATCGGGCCGTGTGATCTATGCATGTCGAGTCGACTCCCTGGAATGACTTCGCGCTCGTCCGCCGGCGCGCCCGAATCGCTGCATGCCGGCCGAGTTGTCGGCCCGCGATACCGCCGAAACAGGCGGTGTACTACGTTCGATTGGATCATTCGAACCCGCCGCGTTTCAGTGCGTCAACAGACCAATACATCCCGCCTGCGCGGCGGATCCGACATGCCGTTGACGATTCATCGCGCTTCCAATGAAGCGAATCGCGGAACGGTAGGCTCGCGAACCGAGTGCCGGCCTGCGACACGTATCATGGCCACCATGCGACGCGACCGTGCGCCGGGATCGCCCGACAGCACCGGTCGCACCCGATCCCGCGTCGCGGTCTCGGCGTGCCGTGCGCCGGGGCACCGAACCCTGCCCGCCGGCCCCCCGGATCGTCCGCACTTCGCTCGTCCAGAATCCGTTCATGACCGACCTGACCATCGCAATCTGCAACTACAACCACGGCGCATACCTGCGCGACGCGATCGATTCGGCGCTCGCGCAGGGCGCGCACGGTGTACGCGTGCTGGTCGTCGACGACGGTTCGACCGACGATTCGCGCGACATCATTCGCTCGTACGGCGAGCGCGTGACGGCGGTGTTCCAGGAGAATCGCGGTCAGGTCGCCGCATACAACCGCGCGCTCGAACATGTCACGACGCGCTACGTGATCCTGCTCGACGCTGACGACCTGCTCTATGCCGACGCCGCGGCCCGCGTGCTCGCCGCGTTCGCGTCCGGCGACTTCGTGAAGGTGCATTTCCGGCTCGACGTGATCGCGCAGGACGGTGCAATGACCGGGGCGAGCGTGCCGCAGTCGGCCGTCGACACCGATTGCGGCCGCCTGTTGCGCGCGGGCTGGCTGTACCCGTCGCCGCCCGCATCGGGCAACGCGTATCGGGTCGATGCACTCAAGCGCATCTTTCCGGTACCCGTCACCCCGGACAACCTGCATGGCGCGGATTTCTATGCGATCTACGGTATCGCGTTGCTCGGCGCCGTACACATGATCGATGCAACGCTCGGCGGCTATCGCGTCCATCAGCAGCCGGGGACGCCCCCGTCCGCCGACACGCCGGCCCTCGCCCTCACCAATTCGGAAGACGCCGCGACAGGCGCGCTGAAAGCCGAACGCCGATGGGCGACGCTGCGCATGCTTGCCGGCACACGGCTGCACGAAGCATTGCCGATCGCGCCGCTCGACTTCGCGATCGAGAAGGCCCGCTTCGCAAGCACGCTCTATCACGCCCCACTCGTGCGGCGCTGGCGCTGGTTCCTGTGCGAATCCGGGCGCTACTGGCAAACCGTGCTGCGCAACCCGTTCTGGGGGCCCGCCAAGAAAACGGCCGTGGCCGGGCTGTCACTCGCATGCTTGCTGCCGTCGGCAACGCTCAGCAACCGTGCGATTCGCTATATCTCCAATCCGCTCGCGCGCGTGCGGAAGTCATCCGGCCATCACGCCGACGCTCGATAGCGTCGCCGAGTCGCGCCTTCGGTAAGCCATCGCACCCAGCGGGTCGCGCATGCGCTGCACAATGATCCGGACCAGTGGATTCACGCGCACTGACCGGATTTCGTCGTTGTCTCGTCTCCAGTCGTCGTAGTCGAACGCCGGTATCCGATGTTCGGATGAATCGAGCCGACACGGAGAACGCGGCATTGGTTCGTCACGCTGCGTCGTGTTCGGCACGCTCCGGCAACGTCGACCCGATATTCCATCGGCGGAAACCATCCGGCTGCCTCGTCAGCTCGAACAAGCGACTGCGACAGCAGGATCCAATGGCCACGGCAGCCATGCATTTATCAATCAGGAATGCATAGTTTAACGAACTCGACACCGAGACAACACGATTCGCGGGCGGCTCATCGTCACAACGGGCGATGAATGTGCGATCGGATCGCTAGACCGAAAGATGACCCAAGAAAAGATCGTTCATATCGCCGAAGCGTTTGGTGGCGGCGTGCTTTCGATGCTGACCCATCTCGCCAACCATGCCGCGGCGACCGGCGTCGACGTGACGGTTCTGCATTCGATCCGACCGGAAACCCCGACCGATTTTTCAACGCTGTTCCTGCCTGACGTGAAGCTCGTGTACGTCGACATGGCGCGCGAGGTGAGCGTCAAACAGGATCTGCGGAGCTTGCGTGCGCTGGTCCGGAACCTGCGCGACAGCAAGCCGACCGCGATTCATCTGCACTCGTCGAAGGCCGGCGTGCTGGGGCGAATCGCCGCCCGGATCGCCGCCCCGAATGCGAAGGTCCTCTACTCGCCGCACGGACTCTCGTTCCTGCGCCGCGACGTGTCGCGCATGAAGCAGTATGCCTACCTGAGCTTCGAGCGCATCGCGGCGCACATCGGCGGAACCATCGTCGCGTGCTCCGGCAGCGAACTCGCCGAGATCCGGGGAAAGGTCCGGGCGAAGTCGGCAGTCCTGGTGGAAAACGGCGTCAATGCGGCGGAGATCCCACCGCGTCGAACGCGCGACGATCGCAAAGTCGTCATCGGGATGAGCGGCCGGGCGTCGTTCCAGAAAAATCATGAAGCATTCGTGCGCCTTGCCGACACGCTGCACGGCGTGGACGTCGAGTTTCTCTGGATCGGCGGCGACGCCGCCGAGATTCCGGACCCCGGCCAGCGCCGGGCAGTCGTCTGCAGCGGCTGGGTCACCCGCGCACGCGCGCTCGCGCTGACGTCGGAACTGGATATCTACGTCCAGACCTCCCGATGGGAAGGCATGCCGGTCGCATTGATCGAAGCGCAGGTCGCCGGCATACCGGCCGTGGTGACGGATGTCGTGGGCAATCGCGACGTGGTGATTCACGGCGTGACCGGCTATGTCGCGTCGAACGCCGACGAGATGGCCGCATATCTGACCCTGCTGCGCGACGACCGGCAGCTTCGCGAGGAAATGGGTGCAGTTGCCCGGCAACGGGCGATTCAGCGATTTTCGATGAACGCGATCTTCCGTCAGTGGCACGCCCTTTACGGACTCGACACCGACGGGGCCCGAGTCGACACGCACGACTTCAAGCCGGTTGTTCCCGATCACGTCAAAGCCTGACTCCGATTTCGACATCCCCTTATCGACATGATCGCTTTCAAGAAACCGAAGCAACTCGTATACAACGGCCGATTCACCACGCAGAAGACGACCGGCGTGCAGCGCGTCGCGCGCGAGCTGATCGCCGCACTGATCAAGTTTCAGCCTCAGGATCCGGTGACCGTGCTGGTGCCTCCGCAGCCCGGCGTCGAGGTAAGCGGTGCGAGGACGGTCAAGGTCGGCCTTTACAAGGGCGTGGTCTGGGAGCAGCTGGTGCTCCCGCTGTTCGCTCGCCGCGGCCGCATCGTCAATCTCAGCAATTCGGCATCCATTTTCATCGGCAACCAGATCATCTACATGCACGATGCGGCGGTGTTCGACACGCCCGCGCATTTCTCCCGGCCATTTCGCGTGTGGTACCGGATCATGTTCTGGATCCTGGCGCGAACCTCCGTTTGCGTGCTGACCAACTCCTATTTCTCGCGGGATCGCCTCGCGCATCACTGCGGCGTCTCCGCGGAGAAGATCAGCGTCGTGCCGCTCGGTGCGGATCATCTCGATGCCCTGGAAGCGGACGCGAGCGTGCTCGCCAAGCATGCGCTGACGCCCGGCCGCTTCGTGCTCGCGGTCAGCAGCATGAATCCGACCAAGAACTTCGGGCGGCTGATCGCGGCATTCCGGCAGATCGACGATCCGTCGGTCGATCTCGTCATCGTCGGCATGCAGAACGCCACCGTGTTCGGCAAGCAGGATCATCTCTCGGCATCCGAGCCGAACATCAAGTACGTGGGCTACGTCAGCGACGAGCAATTGAAGGCGCTGTATCAGAACGCAGCGTGCTTCCTTTATCCGTCGATCTACGAAGGCTTCGGCATACCGCCTCTCGAGGCGATGCGCTACGGCTGTCCGGCGGTTGTCGGCAAATCGGCCGCACTGCCGGAAGTCTGTGCCGATGCGGCGCTGTACTGCGATCCGTTTTCGCAGGACGACATCGCGCAGAAATTGCGGAGCCTGCTCGATTCCGCCGAGCTCAGGGCCGAGCTCAAACGCAAGGGAAGCCTGCACGCGGAGAAATATCGCTGGAGCCGAAGCGCCGAGATGATGACGGAGATCTTCAAGGGGCTGTAAAAGCGACTCCCGCACTCCGGCGCCACAACGACGCCGGCGTGCTGCGCGAACTGCTCCGTTTACCCGACGTTGACCGGGTTGCCGGTGGCGGCCCGATGATTTCCGAACATGCGCTTGCCCAGATACGACCTGATCGGTTCTTCAACAAATTTCGCCAGGATGGCGGCGGACACGATCGAAAGAGACGCGGCGATCATCGCGGTTCGGACAACGTGGATGTCGGCCTGTGGCGCATACGCGAACACCAGCCTTCCGATCGGATAGTGCACGCAATAAAGCGGATACGAGATCCAGCCGAGGAACGCGCTGAGCCTTGCAATCGTCTTGCCGCTCGGCGCGAGCATGGCCCCCCGGTAAACCAGCGCAGGTGCGACGAACAGCAGGATAGCCACTGAATACATCCCCTTGATCGACGACGGAAACGCGACGACCAGCAGGAAAACGACAAACAGCATGTAGTCGTTCTTTATGAGCCTGGCGACGAACCAATGCGGCTTCGCCGGAAGATCCGATTCGTACATCTTTCCAATCGCGATGCCCAACAAGAACCCGTAGCCCACCCTGAAGAAGCCGCCGATGAAGTTATCCGCCGCCCAGCCCTGGTTCATCATGATCGCCAGCTTGGCGTTATCGAGACTGGCGAGGAACCCATATACGAGGAATGCGACGAGACAGGCGTAGGCCCATCTCGACAGATTCCGCGCGGTCATCTTGATTGCCGCGATCAGGATGACGCTCGCGAACAACTCGAAGAACAGCGACCAGGCAGGCGGATTCAGCGGGAATACGCCAGGATCATTGACGGACGGCAAGCTGTGATTCGCCGCGCCGACGAAACCCGACACCGAAAAGCGACCGAGGTATGGAACGAGAAAAAAATTCTGGCCGGTGGCGGCCGCCAGGTTGCCCAATGAGAACCGGGCGGACGAATTGGCCTGCATGACGATCAGGCTCGCGAAGCCGATCGCGAACCCGATGAAAATCATCGGGTACAGGCGTATTAACCTGCGCTTCAGATACTCGCCACGCCATGCGTCCTGGCGTAATCTTTCACCATAGGAATACGAAAGAATGAAGCCGCTCAGCATGAAAAACATGTCGACGGAAAGATAGGCACCCTGCAGGATCGTGCTCGATAGTTCCTGCAGGAAATGCATGAACATCACGCTTATCGCAGCGATGCCTCGCAAGCCGTCCAGGATTTCGAACTTCTGCTTGTGACTGGCCATGAAAGTGAGTGGCTCCGGGAAATATCGATCTTGCAGGTTCGGCGCGCGTCGGCGAACACTTCAGGTTTCCGGTGACCCAGCACCCTACGATCGCCGTGCCGCCGCCGCGGGTCAGAAAGTCTTGTAGACGATGTCCGGCGCGGGCGAATCGGAAATGACCAGCACCAGCACGGTCACGACCGCCAATACCGTGCACCACGAGGTACGGGCGTAACGCGACAGGAACAGTCCGGCCATGCCGCCTTGCGTCACACGCTCGTATACCGCGTTGAGCACGGCAAGCGTCACCGTCGCGCCCACGAATACCAGCAGCCATACGAACGCGACGAGCGCCGGGCCGAGCGTCGTCGCGATGGTCTGGATTTCGCTCCAGGTCGACCAGAACCACAACAGGCTGAATGCGAAAAACGTGAACGTCAGCCCGCGCGCGCAATGGGCGTAGAGCGGCGTGTTGCACAGCGCGACGTACCGTTTCTTGCCAAGCCATTTGGTCATGCGGATCTGATACAGCTTGTTGACGCTGACGCCCCCGCCCTGCAGGACACCGAAGAACAGAAACATCGACGTCTGGCCGTGCCAGGCGCCGACCAGGAAGAACGTCACGAAGAACGCGACGACACCCAGATACGGCTCCAGTGAGCGCGACGGAAAGCGACGCATGAGTGTCATCAGCAGCGGGTTGTATACGTAGGTCTTGAGCCAGCCGGAAAGCGTGATGTGCCAGCGACTCCAGAATCCGATGAAGTTGGTCGACGAGAACGGCCGGTCGAAATTCTCCGGCAGTGAGATCCCGAAGAAGCGCGCGACACCGACGACCGTGTCCGTGTAGCCGGAGAAGTTGAAATACAGATAGACCGGGTAGATCGCGGCGATCGCCAGCCCGGTCAGCATGCGCTCGCCGAGCGGTTGCATCGGCGACAGTTGCGCAAGCGCCTGATGATGGAGGTGCGACAGTGCCGCCGACACGATCGCCACCTTGAAGAATCCCACGATGATGCGCTCGAGCGCGACGCCGTAGTCGATTGCATCCGGTCCCGGCCGCTCGCTCGTCTGCGTCACGCTGTAATCCTGAAAGCGTTGAATCGGCCCCGACACGAGCGACGTGAAGTTGAGCACGTAATTCAGATACACCACCGGCGTCACGCGAACCGACAGGCCCGGACTGCGAGCGTCGATGATGAGATGGAGCATCCGGAAAAAGATGTAGGACACGCCGATCGTCGCGTAAGGGTGCGACAGCAGCAACGCGGACGGCACGAACGTATAGCGTTTGAGCCAGAAGAACAGCGCGATCACGATCGCAACGATCGGCGCGAACGCAGCCAGCCACTGCTTCGTTTGCATGCCCCGGACGCTCAGATAACCGACGAGCAGGAATGCGGCGAACGGAATCCACGCGACCGGATCGCGGGAAAACGTCGCCAGGAACAGCAGATTGACGACGAGAAATACCGCGTTTTGCCAGGTCAGCGAGCGAGACAGGTTGAAGATCAGCGCGGCGACGGCTGCAAAGGCGAAGAACTGGAAGGATGGAATATTCATCGGGCGGCCTGGAAACGGTTCGAAACGATGGCGGCGGCATGCGCCGCCAGGTTCAATGTGACCCGCATGCCGACAACGCGGGTTCCCCGCCGGCGATAAGCGCCGTCACCATGCTTCGCGCGACAACGCGCGCGCCGGCGGCGTTCAGATGGTTGTCGACCGGATAGTAGTAATCGGCCGGGTTCGCCGACTGCTTCAGGCTCGAGGCCAGATCGATGTAGCGCATGCCGTGCTTCGCGGCGATTTCGGCCATCGCGTGATCGAGCGCCAATGGATCGATGCCCGTCGGCAGCGATTTCGCGGCCAGGAGCCCGGCCTGCGTCCGTTGCGGAATCAGCATCAGCGCCACCGGCACGCCCGTCGCGCGAAACCTGTCCGCGACCGTTGCGGCCACTTTGTCGAACGTCTCGAGCCGCTCGCGCCAGGCGGTCGAAAATGGCGGCCGAAGGAAATCGGCCTTGTCGCCGTATTTCAGATACATCGGCACCTGAATGTCCGGATTTTCGAACATGTAGTGCTGTGCGACGGCGACGGCACGGCTGCCGCTCAGCCAGCCCTTGGCACGCGCCATCAGGTCGCTGCGCGGTTCCGGCGCGACGGTAGCCGCGGGCGCATCCGCGACGTCCGGCAGATTGATCTTTTCCAGATCGAACGGCGCAACCGTGAGTACCGCTGCATCCGGCTGCAAGGCCAGCGCCGGCCCGATCCGGTTCAGCACCTTGCGGAACGGCAGTTCGTAGACACCGAGATTCTGGACCTCCACCGGTGCGCCACACATCCTGCTCAGGTCATGTTCCGCCAGCGCCGCGAACGATTGGTCGTACGGGAGGCTCGTTCCTTCGGCAAACGACGTGCCGAGCAACGCAACGCGTCGCGTACCGGCCGGCTTCGGTCCGCAACCCTCGGTCGAGCGGAAACCGCAAGCGTTGTAGTGGTAAGTGATCCACGGCGTTTCCGGAGTCTTGACCGTCATCGTGCAGTTCGGGACGTTGCGCATGCCCTCCCTGGCATCGGCCACATGGCATTCGCCCCCGCGCGTACCCGCGCTCCAGATCGCCCTCGTCGCGAATTCGGCGGCAACGAAAAGGCAGACCACCGTCGCCACGACGATCAACGGCAGCAATACATAGTCACGGCGCGGCAGCTTGCGAGAAGCCGCAACGTCATCCGTCTCGCGCAACGACGTGAGTGATACGGTGTTTTTCATGATTCAGGCGGCAGCAATCGTATCGAAACCCGCCCGCGTCACGGCGAAATGACCCGGCGCGATCTCGCGGTCGCTGGCCATTTCCCAGACCGTCGTGCCGTCCGGCTCTTCGCTCACGGCTTCGAAACCGAGCTTCGCATAATGATCCTTGACCAGCGCATTGCGGTCGGTCGGGATATAACGCCCGATCACGCGCGTGACATCGCGCTGGCGCGCATGCTGCAGCACTTCGCGCAACACCATCTGCTCGACCTGGCGCCCCAGCACGCGGCAGCTCATCAGCCACGAATCGATCTGCCAGGTACTCGGCGCACGTTCGTCGGGCCGGCAAATCACGACCGAGATCATGCCGTTGTCGCCGAACGTATCCGTCAGGCGAACCTGCAGCGTGAAAACCCGCCCGTCGCCTTCGAGCGCGTGGATCTCCGCGTCGGTATAGCGGCGCGTCGTCAAATTGAACTGGTTCGACTTGTTGATCAACTGAACAATGCGTGCCCGTCCGGTATCGTCGAACGGTGCGAAATCGATCTTCATGTCGAGCGAACGCAGGTACGCATCCATGTCGCCGGCCTGACTGCGCAGCGCCACGCGGCGCGCATTGTCCTGGTACATATCGGCGCGCTTCTGATCTTCCGGCAAGAACGCGAGGGACTCGAAATAGCCCGCGGCGGCAAGGGTCCGCGCGTACAGCGAAGGATCATCGGGCAACTCGGGAACGGCGACTTCGGGCAACGTCGTACGGACCAGCTTCCGCTCGACCGGATTGTCGTCGAGGAACACCATCGAATCGATACCGAGCGACAGCTCGTCGGCAATCGCGCGAATATTGGTAGCCTTGTCGTTCCAGTTGGCCTGGAACACCGCAAAGTGTTGCTCACGCAACAGCATTTCAGGGTGCTTTTGAAACGGCAGACGCGCCGTATCGTCGTTGTTCTTCGACGACACCGCGAGCACGATGCCGCGCGCCCTCAGCGAAAGCGCGAGCTGCTGTACAGCGAGATGGGCTTCGCCGACCGCATCGCCCTGCGCCACCTTGATGCCTTCGAGCAAGTCGTCGCCGATCACCCCGCCCCAAAGGGTGTTGTCGAGATCGAGTACCAGCACACGCCGGCTCTTGCCGCGCGCCGCGCCCAGCAGCCGGCCCACGTGATCCGCATAGAGCGGCACGTAGTCGCCGGCAAACGGATACTTGGCTAGATTCCATTGAGCGGGCGAATGCCAGTTCGCCAGTCCGACCGTCCCCGCGACATGCGCAACGTCGAACAGGATGTCGTTCGATTCCGCAACACGCTGCGCGAGCGCTCGATTGAAACGTTCGACGAGATTGAGCGGCGTGCCGGCAATCAGCGCATCCCGATTGCCGAACAGCGTGTCGGACGGCGGCGCGAGCGTCTGGACGATCGACGGCGCATTGCCGTGCTGCCTGAAGCCGGCGCGCAGTGCATCGATCTGATCCAGTGCCGCGGCCACGCTGTGCTGCGCCGCTTCCTCGTCGCCCGGTTGCGCGTTAAGCGGCAGCCCACGGTAGTCCAGGGCCACCAGCACGGCATCGACTTGCGCGCGATTGATCGTCGAATCCGGCGCAAGGGCTTCCTGCATGACCTGCCCGTAGTGCCCCGACACGATCTCCAGCGCGACGCCGTGACGCGCGGCGCTGGCGACGAGCGGCAACACGAGATGATCGAGCGTGCCGTTGCCGACCAGCCCGAGCCGGAACGGCGTGAGCGGCGCGAGCGTGCGCCCCGCGCCCTGCAAGGCAACGATCGCGCGCCCCAGCTTGATCAACTGATTTTCGCCGAGCGCGCAGTTGGCCAGTTGGCGTAAGCGGCGGCCCAATCCGGCACCCGGATCATCGTCGATCGATTCGACGAGCGTGCGGCATCGCGCGGAGAAATCGTCAGGCGGGCGCGGCAACCAGGCCAGCGCAGTGTACAAATCATCTTTCATCGAAGGGCGCTCTCGGCAAAGCGGGTTCTGGACGGGACATGCGGGCCGACCTGCATCATGCGGCGTGGCGCTTGCTGATCAGATCTGCAAATTCACCGACGTTCTTGAGGCCGGAAATATCGGCTGCGGCAAGCTTGATTCCGAAAGCGCGCTCGACGCTCAGAACCAGGCGGATGTGCGACAGGCTGTCCCAGCCGTCGACGTCAGCGGCGGTCAGTTGAGGCGTTGCCACCAGCTCGTCGTCGTCGAATACGTCACGCAACACGTCGGTCAACTTGGCATAGACGGCAGATTGGCTCACGGCGAAGGCATCCTTTGACGTAGGGAAAAATGAACGATGCGATGTGCTCGGTCGAGGTTGTTCGCGTGCAGGTCATCGCATTGCATCGGTCAGCGGTCCGTGGTCCGCAGCGGCACGACAACCTCGACCATCGTGCAAATGCTAGCCCGGCGATCGAATCATTAACGTGCGAAAAGCTACTTTTCCGGGAGGTGACCTGGCTGGAACGCAGGTTTCGACTCGCGAACGCGATGTCGAACGGGCACGCGGCTGCCCGCCGTTTCGCGCACGACAGGCACCGCGACGCGAGGCCGAACGTCGACTGGTCATCGGCGGCATTCGTGCTGCGATACGCTGCGAACCAGGCCGTCGATCGACACGTCAGCGCGCCCGCGTGCGCCTCACGGTGCGGCAGGATGGGTGGCCGGCGGGACCGATGCCGGTCGCTTGACGAAATAGCGGAACACGGCGATCAGCAAGACAATCGGCACGAAATTCCGTCCGCTGAACAAATTCGGAATTCGAAGAATCTCCATGATCGAAACGTAGAGCACGGCATGCGCGCAACACCAGAACCCGGCTCCGCTCCGCCAGCCTGCGTAGCTCCGTCCGAACACCCAGCCGAGGACAACCGCATCGAGCAGCCCGAACCAGCTCCATTCGTAAAAGTGAACGAAGATCCCGGAGGGATTGTTGAATTCCGGGTCGGCGTAGCTGTTCAGGAACACGGTGATGCTGTCGGTCGAGTCGAGCCACGGCTGCAACGGTGCGCCGATGATCGGAAAATGCAGCAGCCAGTCGAAAGTGAACATCGGATGGCCGCGGTCCCAGCCGAGCACGCTCAGTATCCCCGCACCGTTGTTCAGCGCCGTCGAGTAATAGAGGCCGAGACGTTCGAGCGCGAAATCGAAAAGGTTGTCGTAGATGGTGACGTAATAGGCTTCCCACGACCGGTTGTACTCGTTCGCGATGAAGAGCCCGAACAGCAACGGAATCGCGGCGTACGGCCCGAGCGTCAGCAGTCGCGAGAACCGGCCGCCGAGCCGGAACCGCACGATCATGAGCGCGCATGGCAGCGCCACCTCGATCAACGCGAGCCGCTCGGCAAAGATGAAGCTGCGCAGCAGCGTCAGCACCGCGAGCACGCCCAGGTAAACCTTGTAGCGGTTCACCCCTTTGACCGGCGTCTTGAACACGTAGAAATACAACGCGACGTACGGCGCGGCTGCCTGCGTGAACGAGCTCAGGCCCGTGAAGTGCCCTTTCTGCTCGAGCATGACATACGCATTCGCTTCGCCGTGCAGGAACGCCAGCAACAACGCCGGACGCGCGAGAATCCCGCCCAGCAGCATGAGATTGCCGAACAGCGCGAGCACGAACACGAAATCGAGTACGCCGGCGGGCAACTCGGCTGGCGCGGCCGGCGGCCCCCGGCGCGACTGCGCCTCGGTCGTCGCCAGCCACGCCGTCACCACGACGACCAGCAGGAACAACGCGCCGACCAATGCGTAATAGCCGTCGAAGTAGAGCCGCGCGATCGATTTCTGATTGACCAGCAGACTCAGCGACAACATCCCGTACAACGGCAGGATGAAGATCAGCACGAGGCGGGCGGGATCTTCCCACCAGTAACCTGTGTAAGCACCTGCCTCGCGACGGACACGCGCCGCCCTGCGCGCCGTCGCCCCGCTCTGTCGCGGACGGAGCCTGCCGTCGCCCGCACGCCGCCGTCTCATGAAGCCCGTTCCATCTGTTGTCGCGATACCGCCATTCCCTTGGCGACCGCCGCGGCCTGATGCGTGTTCGTATCCGCATAGCCGTAGTCGTACCGTCCCGGCGCGCCCTTGTAATCGTTCAGGACCACGCCGCGCACGTCGATATGCGCCTGTTCGAGCCGTCGTGCGCTTTCGTCGAGTTCCGCCAGTGTCGTCACGCCGCTGCGCGCGACGAGGAACACGGTTCCCGCGAGGCGGCCGAGCACCAGCGCATCGGCCACCGGCAGCAACGGCGGGCCGTCGATCACGACCATGTCGTAGCGCGATGCGACCTGCTCGATCAGTTCGGCGAGCGCGGGCTGCAGCAGCAGCTCGCCCGGATCGGGCACGACGCTGCCCATCGCGATGAAATCGAGGCCCGGCACGATGCCGCGCTTGATCGCCTCGTCGAGCCGATGGGTGCCAGCCACCACGTCCGACAGGCCCGGTGCGCGGCTGTAGCGGAATCGTTCGTGCAGCGACCCCTTGCGCAGGTCGGCATCGATCAGCAGGACTCGCCGCTTCGCCGCGCCGACGAGCGACGCGATATTCGCGGCGACGAACGACTTGCCGACACCCGTCGTCGGCCCGGAAATCAACACGACGGGATTCGACGCGTCCTGCATCGACAGTTGCAGTGCCGCACGGAAATTGCGCAGGCTTTCGAGCGCCGCGTCCTGCACGGCGACCGACGGCACCTGCGCGCGCGCGCCACGCCGTCCGGCCTTCGGGCGCAGCTCCGCTTGCGCCGCGCCCGGGCTGTGCGGCACGGTCGCGAACACGGGCAGTCCCGTCGTCCATTCGATTTCCTCGGCATCGCCGATCGTGCCGACGATGCGCTGCCGGACGATCACGATTGCCGCGCCTGCCAGCAGGCCCACCATCAGCAGGGCGATCACGGCGACCCCGCGATGCGGGCCGATCGGCTGCTCGGCGACCTTCGCCGTATCGACGATCCGCACGGTGCCGGTCTTGCTGGCCCGCGCGAGGATCATCTGCTGGCGCGTGTTGAGCAGGTTCGTGTACAGCGCCGTGTCGACGGCCACGTCGCGCTGCAACTGCAGCACGCCCTGTTCGACGGTCGGCAGCTGCTGGATCTGCTTGCGTGTCGTGTCGAGCGAACGCTGCGCGTCGGAGAGCTGAGCATCGACGGCCACCACGGCCGGATGCTTCGGCATGAAGCGCGTCAGCAATTCCTCGCGCCGCTGCTGCAGCGTCTGCACGCGCGTCTCGATGTCGACCGACTGCTGGCGCAACGCCAGCGCCTCGTCGCTCGTATTGACCGTCCCGTGCGAGGCCCGGAACGCGTTGAAGCGGCTTTCCGCCTTTTCGAGCTGCGCCTTGAGCTGCGGCAACTGGGCGTCCATGAAGCGGATCAGCTTGTCGGCCGCCTCGGACTTGCGCTGCGTGTTCTGCGCCAGGTATGCGTCGCCGATCGCGTTCAGCACGCGGCTGTCGTGCACGGGATCGGTGCCGTCAAGCGTCACGCCGACCATGTTCGACTGCTTGCCGCGCTCCGAGATCAGCGCGTTCTTCTGCAGCCAGGCCGTCGCCTCCTCGTCGCTGTAGCGCGTCAGGTCGAAACGTGCGCCGGGCTTGCCGGCCACGCCGCGCACGAATATGTCGAGCGGCCCCTGCGGCGTCTCGACATGTAGCGGCTGCCCGATGCGGCCCTGCCATGCCGGCCCCTTGCGGCCGAACCAGCCCGTACGCTGCAGCGTGTAGGCGCCGTCGTCGCCGACGGTCAGCGCGAACCGCTTGCCGAGCAGGCGCTTCGGCACGTCGAAGGTCGGCACGTCGATGCGCTCGGTGCCGTACACATAGCCGCCCGGCAGCGGCGACGACAGCCCGTCGGCCGCGTTCACGAACCGCCAGCCGATCAGCGGCAGGTAATGCGGCCTGGCGTCGACGGCCAGATTGGTGCTGTCGATCGCGCGATCGAGCACCGCGCGGGATTTCAACACTTCGATCTCGGTCGACGCATCCGTCTTCAGGTCGAATACCGACGACGGATCACCGGTCGGCGAAGTCGATTTCGAGTCAGTCGGGCTTTGCTCGACCTGGAACAGGATGTCGGTCCGGTAGACGGGGGCCGCACACAGCGCATACACGGCGCCAACGAGTGCGCCCGCGAGCGCCGTGCCAAGGATCAGGCGCCGGCCGCCGTACAGCATGCCCCAGTAGCGGCGCACCGGATAGGACGGCCGCAGGGCGGGCCCGCTGTGCGGGTCGGGCAGGGTCGAGGAAGTCATACGGCATCAGTCCCGTAGGCGCGACGCGCGGTCGCGATGACGAAATGGGTCATGAGGGTCACGGCGAAATCGCCTTGGCCGTCAGCGCACCCTGCGCGGACGACGGAATCAGCAGGTTGACGACGCGGCTCCAGCGCACCAGCGACGACGCATCGACGAACACGACATCGCGACGCTCGAGCGGAAACTGATCGGCCAGCGCGAACGACGCGGGCGAACTGCCGTCGAGGTGGTACACCCGCGGGCGGTTGTCCGGGCCACGACGCACGACGAACACCTGGCGCGCGTCCGACGTGTACTGGCTCGCGCCGCCCGTGTCGCCGAGTGCTTCGCCGAGGCTCATCCGGCCGTCGGTCAGCGTCAGCGTCGCGGGCCGCGACACCTCGCCGAGCACGAACACCTTCGCGTCGCTCGCCGCGCGCACGCGCACGAGATCGCCGTCGCGCAGCAGGATGTTCGACGGGTTCACGCCCGCGGCGATCAGCGCCGGCAGGCTCACGTTCACGGTCTTGTCGCCGCGCGTCACCGAGACCTGCGAGCGATCGGCCGTCGGGGTAAAGCCGCCCGCGCGGTCGATCGCCTCGGGCAACGTCATCGGCATGTCGTTGACGATCTGCAGACCCGGCGTGCGCACCTCGCCATCGAGATAGACACGCTTGCTGCGATAGGTCTGCACGCGCAGCGCGATCTGCGGCTTGCGCACATATTCGCCGAGACGCTTCGTCAGCAGCGCGCGCGCCTGCGCCTCGGTCAGCCCCGCCACGTGCACGAGGCCGGCATACGCGAACTGCACGTTGCCGTTTGCGTCGACCGTGTAGCCGGTCGCGACCGAACTGGCACCGACACCGTCGCCGCCCGCCGTCGCCTGCGTCGTCGGCAGGTTCAGTTCGGGGTGGTCCCATACGACGATGCCGAGCACGTCGCCGGGGCCGATCGTGTACGGCTTCGGCTTGCCGAACAGCTGGCGGATTTCCGCATCGACATCGGCCGGCCGGCTCGCATGCTGCTGCGCGACGAACGCCGGCGTGATTTCGATCAGCTCCTCGCTCGACACGTTCTGCACACCGTCGAGGCCGCCCGCGCCCGATGCATCGGCGCTCACGCGCGCATTCGCGTCACGGTCGGCAGGCGCCCGGTACGTCATGCCCGGCGACAACGCACATGCGCTCAATGCGCACGCGGCCGCCACGATCGCCATGCGCGACAGCCACGGTGCGCGACGGGTGCCGGCCATGCGTGCCTGCAACGCTCCGTGCGTCGATTCGGGTTGCGTGGTGATTGACATCGTGCCCTTCCAAAACTGTGCGGTAACCCGCCGAACGCGGCGAATTCCGGCATTACGCTTGCCGGCGCGGCTCGCATCACGGTGCCACGCCTCCCTCTACACCGCACGTCAAACCGTACGATTCGTCATGAACTGCTCTTCGTCGCTTTCGTTACTCGTCTGCATCGCCTCGGCCGGCATCGTCTGCGCCGTCGATGCGCAGACGTTGCCCGCCGTCCCGGCCAACGCACCGACGTTCGCATCGGCGGCGGCGCTCCCGCCCGTACCGCTGCAGCGATCGGCGCAAGCCGCCGCGACAAGCGACGCCGTCGAACCCGCTGCAGCCGCCTCCGGAGTCGCGATGTCCGCTTCCGCGCGTCCCGTCGCCAGCACCGCCGTCCAGCCCGAAACGCGCGCTCGCGGCGCGCTGCGCCGGCCGCTCGTGCCGGGGCGGCCGCATCGCCCGCAAGCGGCCAGTGCACCCGCCGACGACGTATGGCGCAGCGACAGGTTGTATGCGTCGCCCTACGCGAAGTCGCCCTATGAGCAACCGGACGATCCGGACTGAAGCATCCCGGCCGGTCATGCCTCGGCATGACCGGAGATGCACCGATACGGAATTGGACACCACGGCGAACGGCACGTCTGTGAGGGACCCCACCGAACGCCGATCTTCATGCGTAGAGGGGATCGCACCCCGATGCGCCGCCGCGTGCGACGCGGCGCGCATCACGACCGGCCGACGGACACGCTCGTGTACGATCGCGCGGCCGCTTCCGGTGCGGCCGGATCGGCGACGCGCGCGACCGGCCGGATCGAGTCGCGACCGAGCGCCTGCATGCACCGGTCGATCACGATGTCCGTGCCCACCGCGCCGTACACCGCATGGTCGACCTGCGGCTCGAGGTACAGACGCACGTGACGCGAGCACCGGAACGCGCGCTCGATTGCACCGAAGTGACGCCGGACATCGTCGATGCCGGGATCGAGCGCGCCGTACACCAGCGTCGTCCATACGTTGCGCTGCGCAAGCTCGTGCATCACGCCGCGCGGCGTGCCGATGCCCGGCTTCCAGCCGGCGCGCGCGACAAGCGCCTTCGCCGGCACGCTGACCCGCGCGATCGCATTCGCGGCCACCGCCCGCACGATCGGCCGCAGGTCGCGCCGATCCCGCACGAGGCGCTTCCATTTCTGCCAGTCGCGCACCGAAAGCCAGTAACCGCGCACCGAGTTGTTCCGCTGCTTCTGCACTGCCTCGAGCGAGAGTCCGGCCGGCCACACGAAGCGGGCGAGATTGATCGCGATCACGCCGCCGAGCGACGGCGTCTTCACGGCCGCATGCAACGCCGCATAGGCGCCGGAACAAATGCCCGCCGCGGCCACCTCCGGGTGACCGAGCGCGCGCAGCCAGTCCGCGGCAGCGGCCACGTCGTCGCTCGACCGCGCCGAATACACGACGCCCGACTGGTCGTCCAGCGCGGCGGGCCCGCTATCGCCGACGCCATGCACGTCGATCCGCAGTGTCGTCACGCCGGTGCGTGCCAGCGCGCGCGCGAGGCGCACGCTGAAGCGCCCTTCGCCGCTGCGCGGGTTCGTCGACGTGTTCGCGATCACGAGCGCCGGGCCGACCGGATTCGCAGGCCGCGTGTCGGCGGGACGGCACAGCACGCCGACGAGCCGGTCCGGACCGACCGCGACGACCTGCTCGGTCATGTCGTGCAGGTCCAGCGCGACGGCCGACTCGCCATTCCACGCCGAATCCGTTTGCATCGGGGTTTCGGCGCCAGCCGACATACGCGGCGCGCGTTCGGCGATCCAGTTCGCGAGCGTGTCGATCGCCGCGAGCGGCAAGCGCGAGCGCGTGCCGTCCAGCATCGTCGTCGGCCATTCGCGGAATGCATCGCTCGCCACGTCCACACCGCGCTCGAACAGCGCTTCGCGCAATGCCGGCCCGTCGCCCTGATCGGGCTGGATCAGCAGCATCGCGCCAGGCAACGTCGGCGCATCGCGCACGACGTCGCACAGATCGACCGCCTTCAGCGCATCGACGAAGTCGTCGGGAAACCGGTGTCCGAGCACGTTCATGCACGGTTCGTCGCGATGCGCGGCGCGGATCGCGGGCGACGTGATATCGAGCCACTGGCGATGCACGAACGACAGCTCGCGCAGGTAGGCGCGACCGCGCACGACCGGCGCCAGCGCCACCAGGGCGTCGACGCGCGGCGCCGGGCGCGGGCCCACGCCCGCGGCGGCCAGCATCGCGAACAACGCTCCCGCACGGATCCCGACGAGCGTCAGCGTGGTTACGCCAACCTGATCGCGCAACAGGTCGATCGCGTCGTGAATGCTGGCGATGCTCGCGACATACCGACCGGCGTCGCGATCGTCGCCCGCCGAGTCGCCGGTGCACGGGTAGTTGAATCGCAATACCGTGACACCCTCGCGGGCCAGCCGCTCCGCGATCGCCCGCATGAGCTTGTGCGTCCACGATGCCTCGTGACCCAGCGATTCGCACAGGATCACGCCTTGTGTCGTATGTCCTTCGTGCAGCCACCCCACGCAGCTGCCGAACGTTATCGGCTTCAATCGGTACTCCTCGGCTCGGTATTTGTTATCGGATGCGGACACGCGTCCGGCGGCACACCGGAATCGGCCACTCCACGGTCGTGTGACCGCTCTACGGCGCACGGCCTTCACGCAACGGACCTCCGCCGCGCCCCTGCGCAACCCGTCCCTTCGCGATGCGTTGCCCTGCCCCGTTGCCTGGCGGCGGCAGGTTGCCGGCCCGAGTCGTCGTCAAGCCATGTCTGCCGCGCACGCAAACAGTCGTTCGATTAGAGCACTCGGCCCGAGCGCCCTTCGGTGCGCCAGCTTACAAATGCATTCATTACCGTGGCGATACAACGAGGCGCCCGCTGTCGGGATTCGCGCCGCGCGTGTGCGCCGAATCCGCGAAAGGTAGGCTCGCGAACACAGTCGTCTCGCTAGCCCCGTATCATGACCGCCATGCGATGTGGCCGTGTCCGGCATCGCCGGACGAAACCGGCGCCAGCTGGAACGGGCCGCGAACCCACGCAGCCGGATCAGCGCCGACCGGCCGCGCGAGCGCACGGCGGCCCGCACCTCGCCACCCTGCGACACCCACGGCGCCGACCAAGCGAATGTCAAACCTCAAGAAGAATTTCCTGCTGCTGCTGACGCTGCAGATTTCGATGTATGCGGTGCCGCTGCTGATCGCACCGTTGCTCACGCACGCGCTGGGCCCGGAAGGCTACGGGCAGCTCGCGTTCTCGCTCGCGGTCATCGCGTACCTCACCAACTGCACGAGCTACAGCTTCGACCTGACCGCCACGCCGCGCATCGCGCTCGCGCGCGACGACCGCGCCGAACGCTCCCGCATCTTCTGGGCGACGCTGTATGCGCAGATCGGCATCGCGGTGATCTGTTTCATCGTGCTGGTCGGGCTGATCGTGCTGGTCGGCCGCTTCGGCGAAGACCGCGACCTGCTGCTGATCGGCTTCGGGATGGTGGCCGGCGTGGCGTTCACGCCGGGCTGGTATTTCCAGGGCATGGAGAAGTTGCGCGCGCTGAGCGTGATCCTGTTCGTTGGCCGCATCCTGAGCCTGCCCGCGATGTTCGCGCTCGTGCATAGCCCGGCGGACATCGACCGCGCGATGATCGTCAACGCGGCCGTCCCGACGCTGTCCGCGCTCGTACTGGCCGTCTATCTGTATGCCCAGCGCGAAATCGACTTCGTTCGCGTAGGTTTCGCCGACATCGCCGAATCGCTGAAAGGCGGCTGGCAGGTGTTCCTCGCATCGACGTCGATCGCGTTCTATGCGTCGACCAACACCGTGCTGCTCGGCTTCGTGTCGGGCAACGTCGCAGCCGGCTACTTCGCCGCCGGCGACAAGCTGATCCGCGCGGCGCTCAGCATGCTCCAGCCGCTGAAGGCCGCCACCTATCCTCGCATCAGCTATCTGATGCGGCATGCGCGAAACGACGCGTTCTCGTTCCTGCGCAAGCTGTTCGTGGTGCAGGTCGCGATGGTGCTCGGCATCTCGCTCGCGATCTTCTTCGGCGCGCCGCTCGCCGTGCGCATCCTGTACGGCCCTTCGTACGAACCGACGGTCCAGGTGCTGCGCTGGATGGCCTTCATTCCATTCATGGCCGGAATGACCGACCTCTTCGGTGTGCAGACGATGCTGCCGCTTGGAATGAAGTCCGAATTCACGCGTGTCCTGATGTCATCGGGCATTCTGAACATCGTGCTCGTGCCGGTGCTCGCGAAGTACTTCGCCGAACTGGGCGCCGCCGCCGCCGTGCTGACGGCCGAGGCTGCGGTCGCAGCGGCGCTCGCGACCGTCGTCTATCGTGCCGGGATTCCACTGCCGGGCAGTCCCGTCGCTCGGCGCGGTTAGCTGGCGCAGCGTCCGTGCTGCCGGTTTTCCCCGAGGCGACGGGAATTCGACGGGGTTCCATTCGATGCACACGCAACGACTCCCCCACACGCCCCCGTCGCCGCCCCCAATCCGCCTCCCCTCGAAACGACCGCCCGCGGGTACTTCTTACCCTGCTGCACACGCACAATCAGGAACGCTTACCGGCTTTTCCCCACATCGCACACCCGCATCGAAAAAAGATCATACGTATAAGTAGAAACACCGATGCTGTAGTCAAACTACATTCGTACGATTGGCCACTGCAGAGAATCGCTACATCCGATTCGGCAGTGTCGGACGGTCCGCGTCGCCGTCCGCGTTGTCCGATCGGGCCCAACCGGCCGTAACGATTCCCCGCCTGGCCTGGCATGCCGACGCGCAACCACCCTGCATCGCCAGCCGAATGCGTCCGGTGCGAATCCACCGGACGTGCGCAGCTCCAGACATCATCCGAACAACAACCGGCAATACGATCATGGAGAGCAACATGCGGGACAAACACTGGCCGGCCGTCGTGCTGGCAGCGACCCTCTGCACCACCGCCTACGCAGGCAACGCCGATTTCAATTCACAGGGCGACGCCGCCGACGCATTCGCGTCGTCCGCCGCGCAGCGGCGCGCCGACGTCCTCGTGCGCAAGATGACGCTCGACGAGAAACTGCAGTTCATCCATTCGCAATACGAAATGTCGAAGGTGCCGAACGGCGGTGCCGGCTACATCCAGGGCGTGCCGCGGCTCGGCATTCCCGATCTCAACATGGTCGACTCCGCGACCGGCTCCGGCAGCACGTCGCTCGCGAGCACGACCTTCCCCGCCACGATCGCCGTCGCCGCGAGCTGGGATCGCCGCCTGTCGTACGACTACGGCAAGCAGGTCGCGATCCAGTTGCGCGCGCAAGGGTTCGGCATGGGTCTCGGCGGCGGCACCAACCTCGCGCGCGAGCCGCGCGGCGGCCGGCTGTTCGAGTATCTCGGCGAGGATCCGCTGCTCGCAGGCGACCTGCTCGCGGAGCGCACGCTCGCCACGCAGCGGCAGAAGGTCATCGCGACCATCAAGCACTATGCCGGCAACGAACAGGAGCATGGCCGGATGGGCGGCAACACGCAGATCGACGAACGCACGCTGCGCGAGCTCTACCTGCTGCCGTTCGAGATCGCCGCGAAGCGCGGGCAGCCCGGCAGCGTGATGTGCAGCTACAACCGCCTGAACGGCGCATACGCGTGCGAGAACACGCATCTGCTGAACGACGTGCTGAAGAACGAATGGGGCTTCCAGGGCCAGGTGCAATCCGACTGGGGCGCGACGCACAGCACGGCCACCGCGATCAACGCCGGGCTCGACGAGGAAGAAGACGTCGGCCCGTCGGTCTACCTGACGCCGGCGGCCGTCAAGCAGGCGATCGCGAACGGCTCGGTATCGACCGCGCGCCTCGACGACATGGTGCGCCGCAAGCTCGCGGTGATGATCCGCGTCGGCGTGATGGACGATCCGGCCAAGGGCGGCGGCACGATCGATTTCGCGGCCGCGAACCGGTTCGCGCAGAGCGTCGCCGAGCAGTCGATCGTACTGCTTAAGAACGACGGCAACCAGTTGCCGTTGGCGGCGGCGGCCTCGTCGCGCATCGCGGTGATCGGCGGCCACGCCGACGCGGCCGTGCTGTCGGGCGGCGGCTCGGGCAACACGCGCGATCCGGTCACCGGTTCGTTCGCGGGCTGCGGCGGCCTGACGTTCGGGGCGTCGACCGGCTGCAGCTGGTGGCGCAATCCGTGGCTCAAGGTCGACGTGCCGATCGTCGCGGCGATCCGCGCACTCGCGCCGGCGGCACAAGTCACGTTCGCGGGCAACAGCGACCAGCAGTCGCCGTTCCGCGCGTACACGCAGCAGGAAATCGACCAGGCCGCGGCGCTCGCGGGCCGCTCGGACGTCGCGATCGTCGTGGTCGCGCAGCCGGCCGGCGAGGATTTCGGCGATCTGCAAAGCCTGAGCCTCGCGAATCCGTCGAATCAGGATGCGCTCGTCGAAGCGGTCGCGCGGGCGAACCCGCACACGATCGTCGTCGTCCAGAGCGGCAACCCGGTGCTGATGCCGTGGAAGGACAACGTGTCGGCAATCGTCGAGGCGTGGTATCCGGGCGAAGGCGGCGGCAAGGCCATCGCGAACGTGCTGTTCGGCGCGGTCAACCCGTCCGGCAAGCTGCCCGTCACGTTCCCGGCGCGCGACCAGGACACGCCGACGTGGGGGCAAGGCGGCGCATTCGACAACGACCCCGTCTACGCGGAGAAGCTGAACATGGGCTACCGCTGGTACGACGCTCGCAACATCAAGCCGATGTTCGAATTCGGCCACGGGCTGTCGTACACGCACTTCGCGTATTCCGGGTTGTCGGTGTCGCGGCAACGGGACGGCTCGCTGAGCGTCGCGTTTACCGTACGCAACGACGGCCGCGTCGCCGGCGCGGAAACGCCGCAGGTCTATCTCGGCGTGCCGTACAAGGACGAGCCGCCGAAGCGGCTGGTCGGCTGGGAAAAGATCCGGCTGAACCCGGGCGAGGCACGGCATGTCCGCGTGACCGTGTCGCCGCGGATGCAGAGCGTGTGGGATACGTCGCGCAATGGCTGGAAGGTCGTGCCGGGCGGGACGGTGTATGTCGGCGCGTCGTCGCGCGATATCCGGCTGCAGGGTAGCTAGGCAGCCGGCCTGACGATGCCGGTGTCGGGTGGAACGCCGCCCGGCACCCGCGCACAACGCGTCGATTCGTACGATTAAAGAGGCGCCACCGGCCGGCAAACGATGCACAATCGCCGCGTTTCGTTCACATTGTCGACCAGGTGTCGGCAATGCGTGCGCGATGCGCACATGAATGAAAACCGGGAATGCCATCCATGCCCGGATTGACTTGCTCGTGCGCCCCGTTCGGCTAGGATGTGAACGTGCGATTTACCGGACTTCGTGCCGGCCGCCCACCGCACGAATGTGATAGCGTAGTGAAGCCGCAGCACGGTCTCGTCGCCGATCGTCGGAGTAGAACATGTCGGCAGGTCCGCGGGCGCGCTTCGTCGTCAGTCGTCATTGCAAAGGAGTTCTCCCATGTGGACCAAACCTGCCTACACTGATCTGCGACTCGGTTTCGAAGTCACGATGTACGTGTCGAATCGCTGATTCGGGCACGCCATCCGGAAAGGAAAGCCTCGGTCTGCCGAGGCTTTTTCTTTGCTTCGCACCCCGGCCCCTCGTCGCACCGTCATGCTCATACACATCCTCGGATCCGCCGCGGGCGGCGGCTTTCCGCAATGGAACTGCAACTGTGCGAACTGCGCGGGTTTTCGCGCGGGCACGATCGACGCGCAGGCCCGCACCCAGTCGTCGATCGCGCTGTCCGACGACGGCGCGAACTGGGTGTTGTGCAACGCGTCCCCCGACATTCGCGCGCAGCTGCAAGCCTTCCCGCCGTTGCAGCCGGGCCGCGCGCTGCGCGACACCGGCATCGCCGCCGTCGTGCTGATGGACAGCCAGATCGACCATACCGCCGGCCTGCTGAGCCTGCGCGAAGGCTGTCCGCTGCAGCTGTGGTGTACCGACATGGTCCACCATGACCTCATCAGCGGCTTTCCGCTGTTCAACATGCTCGCGCACTGGAACGGCGGGCTGGTCTGGAACCGCATCGTGCTCGGCGACAGCTTCACCGTGCCGGCCTGCCCGAACCTGCGCTTCACGCCGCTGCCGCTGAGCAGTGCGGCGCCACCCTACTCGCCGCATCGCTTCGATCCGCATCCCGGCGACAACATCGGCCTGCTCGTCGAGGATCGCCGCACCGGCGGCACGTTGTTCCATGCACCCGGGCTCGGCACGGTGGACGACGCGCTGCTGCAACGGATGAACGACGCGGACTGCGTGCTCGTGGACGGCACGCTGTGGGACGACGACGAGATGCTGCGACGCGGCGTCGGTGTACGTACCGGTCGCGAAATGGGTCATCTCGCACTGAACGGTCCGGGCGGCATGCTCGACGTGCTGGCCCGGGTGCCGGGCCCGCGCAAGGTCTTGATTCACGTCAACAACACCAATCCGATCCTCGACGAAGGTTCTCCCGAACGCGCGGAATTGCGGCGGCGCGGGATCGAGGTCGCCTTTGACGGGATGGACATCGTGCTATAAAAAGCGCATGGTCCCGCTTCCGCGACGCGCATCGTGATGCATACGACGTCGATTGCGGTACGACGCACGCCCTTCCACTGTCCCCAACGTCATGGAACCGTCGATGAGCCAACCCGCTCTCACTCCCGCCCAGTTCGAGCAGGCGCTGCGTGCCAAGGGCGCCTTCTATCACATCCACCACCCGTACCACGTCGCGATGTTCGAAGGCCGCGCGACCCGGGAGCAGATCCAGGGCTGGGTCGCGAACCGCTTCTATTATCAGGTCAGCATTCCGCTGAAGGACGCGGCGATCCTCGCGAATTGCCCCGACCGCGAGGTTCGCCGCCAGTGGGTCCAGCGCCTGATCGATCACGACGGAACCGCCGGCGACGAAGGCGGTATCGAGGCGTGGCTGAGGCTCGGTGAAGCGGTCGGGTTGGACCGCGCGCAGTTGCGCTCGCAGGAACGCGTGCTGCCCGGCGTGCGTTTCGCCGTGGACGCCTACGTGAATTTCGCGCGCCGCGCGAACTGGCAGGAAGCTGCGAGCAGCTCGCTCACGGAACTGTTTGCGCCGCAGATCCACCAGTCGCGCCTCGACACCTGGCCGCGCCACTACCCGTGGATCGATCCGGACGGCTACGCGTATTTCCGCACGCGCCTCGGTCAGGCGCGCCGCGACGTCGAGCACGGGCTCGACATCACGCTGCGGCATTACACGACCTACGAGAGCCAGCAGCGGATGCTGGATATCCTGCAGTTCAAGCTCGACGTGCTGTGGACGATGCTCGACGCGATGTCGATGGCCTACGAACTGCATCGGCCGCCTTATCACACCGTCACCGACCAGCCGGTCTGGCACAAGGGAATCGCACCATGAATTTCGACAGGAATCGCGTGCCGCGCTGGCGGCCGGGTTTTCGCTTCCAGTTCGAGCCGGCCCAGCATGCGCACGTGCTGCTGTACCCCGAAGGCATGGTCAGATTCAACGAAAGCGCGAGTGCGATCGGCGGGCTGATCGATGGCACGCGCACCGTCGCGGACATCGTTGCGCATCTCGAACGGCAATTCCCCGACGTGCCCGAACTCGGTACCGACGTCGAGGATTTCATGGAGACCGCCCGTGCCCAACACTGGATCGAACTCGCGTGAACCGGTGACGCCCGACGCCGCGCGGCCGGCAACCGGATTGCCGCTGTGGCTGCTGGCCGAACTGACGTACCGGTGCCCGCTGCAGTGCCCATACTGCTCGAATCCGCTCGATTTCTCGCGCCAGGGCGCGGAGCTCGACACGGCACAATGGTTCAGGGTCATGGCCGAAGCGCGCGAGATGGGCGCCGTGCAGATCGGCTTCTCGGGCGGCGAACCGCTCGTCCGTCCGGATCTTGCCGCACTGATCGGCGAGGCGCGCCGCCTCGGTTACTACACGAACCTGATCACGTCGGGTATCGGCCTGACCGAGCAGAAGATCGATGCGTTTCGCCAAGCCGGCCTCGATCACATCCAGATCAGCTTCCAGGCGAGCGACGCGACGGTCAACGACATGCTGGCCGGATCGGAAAAGGCATTCGCCCACAAGCTCGCGATGGCCCGCGCGGTCAAGGCGCACGGCTATCCGATGGTGCTGAACTTCGTCACGCACCGCCACAACATCGACGACATCGACCGCATCATCGAGCTGTGCATCGCGCTCGACGCGAACTACGTCGAGCTCGCGACGTGCCAGTATTACGGATGGGCCTACCTGAACCGTCAGGCGCTGCTCCCCACCCGCGCACAGCTCGAGCGCGCGGAGCGCATCACGAACGCGTATCGGGCGAAGCTCGCCGCCGCGAACAACCCATGCAGGCTGATCTTCGTCACGCCCGACTATTACGAGGAGCGGCCGAAGCCCTGCATGAGCGGCTGGGGCAGCCTGTTCCTGATCGTCACGCCGGACGGCACCGCACTGCCGTGCCACGGCGCGCGGCAACTGCCGATCGCCTTTCCGAACGTGCGCGATCACGACCTGCGACACATCTGGTACGAATCGTCCGGCTTCAACCGCTTCCGCGGCGACGACTGGATGCCCGAACCCTGCAAGTCGTGCGACGAGAAGAAGAAGGACTTCGGCGGGTGCCGATGCCAGGCGTATCTGATGACGGGCGATGCAAGCCTCACCGATCCCGTCTGCGGCAAGTCGCCTCATCACGGCCTGATCGAGAAAGCACGCGAGGCCGCGCTCGCGCCGCTGCAACCCATGACGCAACTCGTGTTTCGCAACGTACGCAATTCGCGTGAATTGACGAAGACCTGAACGGCGCCGCGCGCTCGCCGCCGATCGCCGGTGTTTCCTGATTTGGAACGCAATGTTCGCGCATCGCGTCGGGCCGGCTCACTATAATTCGTTCGATCGAAAGCGATCGTCAGACCCATTACCGGAGCAGACCATGAACGACCTTCATATCGTCGCCGTGCTGTACGCCAAGGCGGGGCAGGAGGCGCAATTGCGCGAAGACCTGATCGCCCTTGCCGGTCCGTCGCAGAATGAAGAAGGCAATCTGCGCTACGAGGTGCATGTCGACAGCGAAGATCCGCGCCGGTTCGTTTTTGTCGAACATTGGGCAGATCCCGCCCTGCGCGAAAAGCATCACACGCAAGGCGCACACATCCTGAATTTCCACGCCAACGGCGTGAAGAATGTCGAGCGCTCGGAAGTCTTCAAACTGTCTCGCCTCGCCTGACCCTCCTTTCCCGCGCTGACCACCGTTTCGTGCGCGTGCGTGCGACGCCGGACATCTCGCCGCGCGCCGCGTCGTCGCCCCGGATTCAGCGAGGAGCGACGCGGTGTCCGGCAACCCATCGAATCCGTTTTTGCAACGTTCCGCACCGACGGCCCGTCACGCGCCGGCTACCGCCCATGGCGCGGCAGCGAGGCGCTCCGCCAGATAGTCCAGGAACGCGGTCACGCGCAACGGCCGCAAGCTGCTCGGCGGCGTCACGAGATTCACGCCCACCGGATCGATCCGCCACTCGGGCAATACGTCCACCAGTTCGCCTCGCATCAACGCGTCCCTGACGACGAACTCGGGTTGCAACGCGACGCCCCGGCCAGCCAGCAGCGCGGGAACGATCACGTCGGCGCTGTTGCTGCGGATGATGCCGCGCACCGTGACCGCGAACGCGTCTCCGCACGCATGACGGAATTGCCATAGCTCGGGCGTCGCCAACCCCGTGTAGACGAGACACGCATGCCGGGCCAGGTCGCGGGGATGCGTCGGTCGCCCCCAACGTTTCAGATAGGCCGGCGAAGCCACCAGCGGGTGATTCACCGCACAGAGCCGGCGCGCCCGCAGCGACGAATCGGCGAGTTCCGCGATGAGCACCGCCACGTCGAACCCGCCGCCGACCACATCGACGATGCGGTCGGTGACGCAAAGGTCGATCTCCACCTGCGGATAGCGTTCGAGAAAGGCGGGGATCAACGGCGCGACGTGGCGGCTCGCGAACGACATCGGCACGGCAACGCGCACCAGACCGCGCAGTTCCGTCGCGTGCGACGACGCCTCGGTCTCCGCCGCCGCGGCTTCGCTGAGAATGCGAATCGCTCGCGATTTGGCGATTTCGCCGGCGGCCGTCAGCGAAACCTGACGCGAGTTTCGATAAAAGAGCGCCGTGCCGAGCCGGCGTTCGAGTCGGGAAATGGCTTTCGACACGGTCGGCTGCGAGAGGTCGAGCGCCTCCGCGGCCCTGACGAAAGAGCCCGTTTCGAGCACGTGCGCGAAAATCGCCCACGCCTCGAGGTCAGGAAGTATCTGCATCAGACAGCAAGCCTCCGGTTGGCCGATCCGGCCGGTTCCTGCCGATACCGGTGCCGCGCCCTGCAGCGTTCGCGCTGCATGAGCACCGCCGCCGATACCGGCTGCGCGACGTGCACACCGCTAGAAAAGCGTATGAAGGCCGATGCGGGCAATGGCCTGGTTCGCGCCGGACGACGCGCCATCCGGATCCATCACACCGTTGATTTGCGCCCGGGCACCGCTGCTTGCCCGCTGCCACACACCGGTCGCGTACACCATCGTTCGCTTCGACAGCGTGTACTGCACCGTCGCCGTGACCTGGTGAGCGTGGTCGTTGTCGAGCGCCGCATTGCCCTTCATGTATATGTAATCCGCGCCGATCCTGACCGGACCGGAGAGTTGCCAGGTACCGCCCGACTCGGCCATCCACACCGAGCCACCGGACGCAGCGTTATGAACGGTCGTCACCAGCGCGCTCAGGTTCGCCCGTCCGATCCGGTAGTGCGCCCCTGCGCCCGAGTTACGCACACTCGTCGCGACGGAGCCCGGCTGTGCGCCATATTTCTCGTTGGTGTACGCGGCGGCGGCGCCGAACGGTCCGGCCTCGTAGTCGAGACTGGCGCTCACCGTATTGCCCGCGCCGATCGAGCCCGGCACGCCGCCGAACGCATAAAGCGCGCCCGCCTTCAGCCCATGGATGACCGAGCTCACGAACTTGACGGCGTTCGCTACACGCTGACTGCCCGCCATCCGGTCCCAGTCGAACGCGCCGGTCGGGTTGCCGGGCAGCGCGAGCTTGCGAAAGGGTCCGTTGCGCAGGTTGTACAGTCCGGCGACATCGGCCGCCGCGTCAGTGCCGCTGAAGAACAGCGTATCGGCCATGAATTCATACTGGTTGCCGAACGTCAGCGTGCCCAGCCGGTCGTTCTGCACACCGACGTACGCGGTACGCGCGAACAGGCCATTGCCGATCAGCGCGCCGGTACCCGGTGAAATCTGGCTGACCAGCTGGAAAATGACCTTTGAGCCGCCACCGACATCTTCGCTTCCGCGCAAGCCGAGCAGGCTCGGCGTAAAAATCCCGTCGTCGAATTTCGCATTGCCGTGGCCACCTTCGTTACTGACGTAACTCAGTCCCACGTCGAGCGCGCCGAACAACGTGACACTGCTCTGCGCGCACGCGATCGGCACATGCGCAATCATCAACAGGGCCGGGGCATAGAGACGCTTTCCGAACATGAACCGCCTTCTTCATTGCTTCGCAATCCGAATCACAACGACCGGACCTTTCAATCATCCCGCGCAATGCAGGTACGCACGCGCACGCCGCCGTCATGCCCGATCGCGCGACAGGCGGCACGCATCGACGGCACGAGTCTAGCGCACGGAATGACGCTTCGACGTTCGGCCCGCGAGAACACAATGTTCTGCATCTCCCGGCTACGCAATGCATCGCGGTTCGCCTACACTCGTTCGGTGCATCGGCAGATGCGCCGCGATTCGAGCCGCCATCCGAGCCGCGATTCGAGCCACGATCCGAGCCGCGATCCGTCGCCGACGAGAATCGATTGCGCATGCGATCGCGACACCCTCCGCCGCGCCCGATGCTTCGCGCTCAGGTCGAGCCGACCGGCGCACGCCAGGTCCCCACTTGCCAGGCCCGGAACTCCTTCCTCCGGCTTTCGTCCTCCGGAAAGTCCAGACCGCGCGTCACGTCCGATGTTTGAACCCGGGCGAAGCGCTCCATTAAGCGATCGTCACCCGGCGGTCGCGTTCGTCGCACGCGTTTTCACGCTCCGGAGCGGCCGGCGCGGCAACCGCGCCGAATCTCTCGACGCGCGCCACGGTAAAATTCCGTCGTGCCCCGTTGCTCATCCCGTTCAGGCGCCCTGCCGGGCCTGCTGCGGCATGCATCGCCTGCCATCGGAAGCGCGCCGCACAGGAGCCCCTATCTCCTTGATTCCTATACATTCACCGTTTCCCGGAACATGACTTACTCGCTTGCCACCCTCTACACCCGGGAACTCGAGATCCGCAAGAGCCGCTTCATCGCGTTCGCGATCCCCGTCGAGGACCGCGATGCCGCGATGCAGGCGCTGCAGCGCCTGCGCGACGAACACCCGGCGGCCACCCACGTGTGCTGGGCCCTGCTCGCCGGCGGCCAGTCCGGCATGTCCGACGACGGCGAACCGTCGGGCACTGCCGGCCGACCGATCCTCGAAGTGCTGCGTCATCACGATCTCGACGGCGTGCTCGGCGCGGTAGTCCGCTACTACGGCGGCGTGAAGCTCGGCGCGGGCGGCCTGGTGCGCGCCTATACCGATGCGATCGCGTCGGCGCTGCTCGACGCCGAGCGCGTCGAACGCATTCGCCACACGCGGATCGCGATCGAAATCGGCTACCCGGACGAAGCGCGGGTGCGCCGCTGGATCGAGCAGGCGGGTTACGCGCTGGTGGACAGCGCGTACGGGATGACGGTGAAGCTCGTGATCAAGCTGCCGGAAACGGCCGAGGCAGCAGCGAAGACCGAACTGTTCGACCTGACGCAGGGGCGCTCGGGCTTCCCCGACCTGTGAGGATCGGGCAACCCGCCCGGCCTCGCCGCCACGGGTTTCACACAGATTCCCGTGAAAATTCAGATGCGTCCGATAGAAAACCCGCGCGCCGAAGCTTAATCTCCCCCGTGTTCCTCGCGACGCGTCCTGCAAACGCCTGGCCGGGCGTGCAGACATGCGGCACACCGCGCGTCGCCAACGATCGCCAACAATCAGAATTCAGCTACGGGGATATCGGACGCATGCAACTGCAAAAACTGCAAGCCCAGCTCGCGGAACTCGATCGACGCATCCGGGTGGCGCGCCGCCGCGAACGCCAAGCGGCACTGGTGCAGGTACGCCAGCTCGTGACGGACCATGCGCTGACCGCGCGGGAAATCTTCGGGCAGGGTTACAGCGATCGCGTAAAGCTGTTCACGATGGGCACGAAATATCGCGATCCGGCGACGGGCGCGACCTGGAGCGGCCGCGGTCGTGCGCCCGCCTGGATCGCCGGGCGCGACCGCGCCGCGTTCCTGATCCGGGATTAACGCGCGCCGCGTTGCACGGCGCGCCTCCGTGGTCGATGCAGTCGACCCGAACCGCTCAATAAACGTCCGGGACGATCATGCTGTCCGGCGTCGGACGGCGAATGTAGTCCTCGTGATGCTCGCGCTGAGGCAGATCGATCGTCGGCCGCGGCACCTCGTGATACGGCACCTGGGTCAGCAGGTGATGGATGCAGTTCAGGCGCGCGCGCTTCTTGTCGACCGCCTGCACGACCCACCACGGCGCCTCGGGGATGTGCGTGCGCAGCATCATCTCTTCCTTCGCGGCCGTATACGCTTCCCAGCGGCGGCGGCTCTCGAGATCCATCGGGCTCAGCTTCCACTGCTTCAACGGATCCTCGATCCGGCTCTGGAAGCGCAGCTCCTGCTCATGGTCGGTGATCGAGAACCAGTACTTGACGATCTGGATCCCGCTGCGCACGAGCATTTTCTCGAACTCGGGCACCGAGCGGAAAAACTCCTCGTATTCGTCGTCGGTGCAGAAATTCATCACGCGCTCGACGCCTGCGCGGTTGTACCAGCTGCGATCGAACAGCACGATCTCGCCGCCGGCCGGCAGATGCGCGACATAGCGCTGGAAATACCATTGCGTGCGTTCGCGATTGTTCGGGGCCGGCAGCGCCGCCACGCGGCACACGCGCGGGTTCAGGCGCTGCGTGATGCGCTTGATCGCACCGCCCTTGCCTGCCGCGTCGCGCCCCTCGAAAATCACGACGAGCCGGTGCCCCGTGCTCACGACCCAGTCCTGCAGCTTCACGAGTTCGCCCTGCAGCCGGAACAGCTCGCGGAAATACTGCTTGCGCGCTTCGCGGCGCTCCGGCGAGAACAGCAGATCCTCGTCGTTGTCGAAGCGGCGGTCGTCGAGCTCCATTTCGAGTTCTTCGTCGTACGCGTCGACGAGGTCTTCCTCAAAACGGCGCTGGCGCGATTCGAGCGATGCCGTATCGGTGAAGTCGTCGGACTCGGTGCGGGTATCGTTATCGCCCATGGGGCCTCCTTCCTTCAATTGGCGCAGCCAAACACCACCATTATCCCAGCGTCTCGCGTCAAATTGATGAAAAAGGGGTCGATCCGCCCCTCAGAAGCGGAATCCGGGCCGCGCTCGCCGAGAGCGTACTTGAACGCGGTCTAACCGCTCCCGAGCAGAACGGGAGCGCACATGCGCCGCTGACGCGGTGACGCCCGCCCGCTGGCGATGCATCAACCGGGCGGCGGCAGCACGACCGTGTCCTCGGGCCCGAGCACGCGGCCGTCCTGCGAGCGAAGCTCCAGTTTCCTGACGGGCAAGCCGGTCTTGCGGTCGACGAGAAGCACGTGCGCCTCGTCCGGTTCGAAGAAGAAATCCTCGCCCCACTGCCGCAGCGCGACGAGCAGCGGAAACAGGCCTCGCCCCTTTTCGGTCAGTACGTATTCGTGATGTGCGCCGCCGTCCGCGGCCGGCACCATGTCCATGATTCCGTGCGCGACGAGGTTGCGCAAACGCGCGGCGAGGATGTTCTTCGCCAGGCCGAGATTTTTCTGGAATTCGCCGAAACGGCGCAGCCCGTCGAATGCGTCGCGGACGATCAGCAGCGACCACCAGTCGCCAATCGCATCCAGCGGGCGGGCAACGCCGCAAAGGGAATCTTCGTGGGTGGTTCGTCTGCTCATCGATGGAGGTCGAACGGCGGATGGTGCCATGGGCAATTAAGGTTTCAATATAAAACCAACAATACTGAAAATCAATCGCCGTGCGTCCATTGTTCGAGGAGCACGAACGAAACCGGGTTCCTCATCGGAATTGGTTAGTCGGGGTTAGTCTGGTCATGCATTTCGATGCCAAAAATTGCCGAATTTTCGATTTTTCTTACCTGAAGTCATCCCGTCGTCGAGGCGTTCGATCGTGTCCTGATCATTCATTCAGTTGCAACTTGAAACCTCATGTCCTACGCTCCAAATGGTTTCAACATGAAACCACTATCCACGACCATACGAAGGAGCGCTCGATGATTTCATCCGATGCCACGTTCGACGGCACCTTTCCATTCGCTCCGCACTTCAGCGACGCGCCCGGTTTCCAGATGCACTACGTGGATGAAGGCCCGCGCGACGGCGAAACGGTTCTGTGCCTGCATGGCGAACCCACCTGGGGTTACTTGTTCCGCCACCTGATCGCGGCACTGAGCCCGACACACCGCATCGTCGTGCCCGACCACATGGGATTCGGCAAAAGCGCGACGCCGCAGGATCGCAACTACGGGTTGCAGGACCATATCGACAACCTGGAGCGCTTCGTTCTCGCGCTCGACCTCGAGCGCTTGACGCTCGTGATGCACGACTTCGGCGGCCCGGTCGGCATGGGGCTCGCCGCGCGGCGCCCTGACCGGATCCGGCGCATCGTGTCGGCGAACGGGCCGACGCCGTTCGGCCAGCCCGATCTGGTCGAGCGCGTGACCGCGAACGGTCGCGACGCACCGTGGTTCCAGTGGATCGTGCGCGCGGCGGCAGACGACACACTCGAAACGGTGCTCGGGCAGCTAGGCTTCAACATCCTGAGTACGCTGAAGCTCAACGGTTTCGAGAATCATGCCGTCATCGACGATACCTGGATCGCCGCATACGGTGCGCCGTTCGCGCAACCGGCCGACTGTATCGGCGCAATCGGATGGGCGCGCGGATTTGCCGACGGCACGCATCGATTCGAGGAGCCCGATGCTGCAGCGGTACGCGCGATACGCGACAAGCCCGCGCTCGCGATCTGGGGAGACGCCGATCGCACCCTCGGCGCCGAGCACTTCCTGCCGCTGTTCACTGCGCTGTTTCCGTCGGCGCCCGTCGAGCGGCTGGCCGGCGTCGGGCACTATTGCTTCGAGGATGCGCCCGACGCGGTGACCGACCGGATCGCCGGATTCATCCGCGCCACCGCCTGAGCGCGTTGCACCGCGCGTCCGAGCCATCCGACGCGGCTGCCCGCCCGGCACCGGACTGCATGCCGGCCGCGGAACCGCGTGCGCGACCGCTTTCGCGCACGCGTCACTCACCCGCTACTCGACGTCACCGAATGATCCGCGTGACCCCGCGCCCACGCGGATCGGCCATCGCCTCCGGCGTCCTGCCGTCGATCTTGATCACCTGGATGTCGCCGCTGAAGTCCTGCCCCGTCAGCGTGTAGCCGCGTGCCTCGATCTGCTTCGCGAGTTCGCCTTCGATCGGGTGGTACGGCTCCCAGAAGATCGTGTTCGGCGGCAGCAGCTGATGGTGGAAACGCATCGCGCCGACCGCCTCCTTCAACGGCATCCCGAAGTCGTAGATGTTGTTGATCACCTGGAAGATCGACGTGAAGATCCGCGAGCCGCCCGGCGTGCCGATCACGAGCGACACCTTGCCGTCCTTCGTCATGATCGTCGGCGACATCGACGACAGCGGACGCTTCTTCGGCTCGATCGCGTTCGCGTCGCTGCCGACGACGCCGAACATGTTCGCGACACCCGGCTTCGCGGAGAAGTCGTCCATCTCGTCGTTCAGCACGATCCCGGTGCCGTCGGCGACCACCCCCGAACCGAAATAGCCGTTGATCGTGTACGTGTTCGACACCGCGTTGCCCCACTTGTCGACGACCGAGAAGTGCGTCGTCTCCGCCTTCTCCGGCATCGACGTGCCGAGGCCCGGCTGCACGCTCTTGGTGTCGGCGATCTGCGTCGGGCTCACTTCGGCTGCGCGCCTCGCGATGTACGCGTCATCGGTCAGCCGCGCGACCGGCACCTTGTAGAAGTCGGGGTCACCGAGATACTGCGCGCGATCCGCGAACACGCGCTTCTCGATTTCCGCGACGAGGTGGATGTATTGCGGCGAGTTGAGCTTCACGCCCTCGAACTCCTGCTTGAGATCGGCCTTCATCTTCAGCAGCTGCACGAGGCCGATGCCGCCCGAGCTCGGCGGCGGCGCGGTGATCACGTCATAGCCGTTCCACTTCGCCTGCACCGGCTGGCGCCACACCGCGCGGTATTGCGCGAGATCCTCGGTGGTGATCAGCCCGTTGCCGTCGCCGGTCTTCATTGACGCGGCGATCAACTCGGCCGTCTTGCCCTTGTAGAATCCTTCCGCGCCGCCATCCGCAATGCGCGTGAGCACCGCCGCGAGATCGGGCTGCTTGAAGTTCGTGCCGGCCTTCATCGACGCGAAGTACTTGTCGAAGTTGGTCTTGCCGCCGAATTCCTTCGACGCGTCGACGCCGCGCTGCGCCAGCTGCTCGTCGACGACGAAGCCGTCGCGCGCATAGTGGATCGCCGGCGCGAGCACCTGCTTCCACTTCAGCTTGCCGAAACGCTTCTGCGCTTCCCACATGCCGGCGACCGTACCCGGCACGCCGGCCGCGCGCGGGCCGTACAGGCTCATGCCCTTGACGACGTTGCCGTCCTTGTCGAGATACATGTCCTTCGTCGCGGCGAGCGGCGCGCGCTCGCGATAGTCGATGAAATACGGCTTGCCGTCCTTGTAGATCGTCATGAAACCGCCGCCGCCGATGTTGCCGGCTTCCGGGTACGTGACGGCGAGCGTGAACGCGATCGCGACGGCCGCGTCGATCGCGTTGCCGCCTTCCTTGAAGATCCGCTCCGCGGCGTCCGCGCTGTACTTGTCGGCCACCGCGACCGCCGAGCTCGTCAGGACCGCCGGCTGCGGCCCTTTCGCGTAGGCCGGCGTGTTCGGCAGGAAGCCGATGCCGGCCATCGTCGCGAGCACGACGGCGGATGATTTGAAGCGATTCAGCATAGACATTGCATGTCCCCCATGTAGGTCTCCGGCGGGCTGGAAATAGCCCCTGATCCGCTTATAGCCGCTGGCGCACGGTCAGCCCTATGCCGGTTTCGTAGTGAATCGGGGAATGCGGCCGGAAAACTCGCGGCACACTACGAATTGCCGTGGATCGTGTACGGTCGGTCACACGGCGGAGCAAAAAATGAGCCGGCGGATCAGTCGAAATGGCATGCGGCGGATTCGCAGCGCACCCGCGCGATCGGAAATCACGGCACGCGCCGCATGCGCGGCTCCGGCACATGTAAAAAAATGCGATCGAACCGCCCGCTGAGCAGGCCGATCTGAGAAGATAGCGCCCCGCTTTCGCGCCCGATTGTTCGCGCTCGTCCGCAGCCGCTTCACGCTTCTTCGTCTCGTTTCCTATGGCATCACACAATGCGCATCACGCGTCCGGCTTCGCGGCCGGCGTCGCCGCCGCCGTCCTCGTCGCGCAAACCGGCGCGACCGGCCCCTGGCACGCGGGCCTGCTCGCCGCGTTCGCGGCCGGCGTCGCGGGCGGCACCGCGCCCGACTGGCTCGAAGTCGCGTGGTGGACCCGCAAGCGCCGCTTGTGGATCACGCACCGCACCATCACGCACTGGGGCATCGGCTGGATCGCGTTGCTCGCGCTCGGCTGGCACGGGCTCACGCATCATCCGCATCCGCTGTGGGCGGCGCCGCTGTTCGGCTTCGCGTGCGGCGGCGTGATGCACCTGCTCGCCGACTGGCCGAATCCGCTCGGCGTGCCGTGGATCTGGCGGCGCCATTCGCTGAACCTGTGGAACAGCGGACATTGCGACCTGATCGTCGTGGCCGCCGCCTGGGGCGGCACGCTGTGGCTCGCGCAATCGCTGTGGACGCGCGCGCCGTTCCTCGAGCACTGGCTCGGCTGGCTGCATCGCGTGTAGTGACACGTCGTAGCGCATAGTCGCGCGCCGATACATGTCGTCACGACTCGTGCTCCGCACCCGCCCGGCGCGCGTCGAACCCGACTTCCTTCTCTCCTCGATCCAGCACCCGCGAACGAGCGGGTTCCGTTACGCACGCACGCCCGTTGAAATGCCGGCGCCGCGCCTCATCTGAATCTCCGGCGCGCGCATTCCCGCCGCGCGCGGTGCCCGGCACGCGCACGCGACGTCTGGCACACTGACGATTCGCACGCGGCCGCCCGCGCGCTCGCACCCCATTTCAACGCTCCGATGGACGTCACCGCCACCCGCCCCGCCCACGCGCTCGACGTGTTCCACCCGGCCGTCGCCGCGTGGTTCCGCCGCACGTTTGCCGCGCCGACCGGCGCGCAGGCACTCGCATGGCCGCACATCAAGGCCGGCCGGTCGACGCTCGTCGCCGCGCCGACCGGCTCCGGCAAGACGCTCACCGCGTTCCTGTGCGCACTCGACGACCTCGTGCGCGATGCGCTCGCGCACGACGGCGCGCTGCCCGACGCGACGCTCGTCGTCTATGTGTCGCCGCTGAAGGCGCTGTCGAACGACATCCACGTGAACCTCGACGCGCCGCTCGCCGGCATCGCCGACTCGCTCGCGCAGCTCGGCCTGCCGGTGCCGGCGATCCGCACCGCCGTGCGCACCGGCGACACCACGCAGGCCGAACGCGCGGCGCTGCGCAAGCGCGCGCCGCACATCCTCGTGACGACGCCCGAATCCCTGTACGTGCTGCTGTCGTCCACGTCGGGGCGGCAAATGCTGTCGAACGTGCGTTCGGTGATCGTCGACGAGATCCACGCGCTTGCGTCGTCCAAGCGCGGCAGCCATCTCGCGTTGTCGCTCGAACGCCTCGACGCGTTGACGGGCCGCGCGTTGCCGCGCATCGGGTTGTCGGCCACGCAGAAACCGATCGACGCGGTCGCGCGCTTCCTGGTCGGCGGCCCGGCCGATGCGCCGCGCGACTGCACGATCGTCGATACCGGTCACACCCGCGAACGCGACCTCGCGCTCGAACTGCCGAACGTGCCGCTCGAGCCGGTGATGGCGACCGACGTGTGGGAACAGGTGTACGACCGGATCGCCGCGCTTGCCGCCGCGCATCGCACGACGCTCGTGTTCGTGAACACGCGGCGCACTGCGGAACGCATGGCACGCCATCTCGCCGACCGTCTCGGCAAGGACGCGATCGCCGCCCACCACGGCAGTCTCGCGAAGGAGCATCGCTTCGACGCCGAACAGCGGCTCAAGCGCGGCGAGCTGAAGCTGCTCGTCGCGACCGCGTCGCTCGAACTCGGCATCGACATCGGCGACGTCGATCTCGTGTGCCAGGTCGGTTCGCCGCGCGGGATCGCACCGTTCCTGCAGCGTGTCGGACGCTCGGGGCACCATGTCGGCGGCGTGCCGAAGGGCCGCCTGTTCCCGCTGTCGCGCGACGAGCTGGTCGAATGCGCGGCGCTGCTCGATTGCGTGCAACGCGGCGAGCTCGACGCGTTGCGGATTCCCGAGGCACCGCTCGACGTGCTCGCGCAGCAGATCGTCGCCGAAGTCGCCTGCGCGGAATGGCAGGAGGACGCGCTGTACGCGAGCTTCACGCGCGCGGCGCCCTACGCACGCCTGTCGCGCGAACGCTTCGACGACGTGATGAAGATGCTCGCCGAAGGCTTCACGAGCCGTCGCGGCGTGCGCGGTGCATACCTGCATCGCGACGTGGTCGGCGGCACGGTGCGCGGGCGCCGCAACGCGATGATGACCGCGACGACGTCGGGCGGCACGATTCCCGACATGGCCGACTACGCGGTGCTGCTCGAACCGCAGGGTATCCAGGTCGGCACCGTCAACGAGGATTTCGCGGTCGAGAGCCTCGCGGGCGACGTGTTCCAGCTCGGCAACCAGTCTTACCGGATCATTCGCGTGGAAACCGGCCGTGTGCGCGTCGAGGACGCGCAAGGTCAAGCGCCGGGCATTCCGTTCTGGCTCGGCGAGGGGCTCGGGCGCAGCGACGAGCTGTCGGCGGCGGTCGGCCGGCTGCGGGCGCGGCTCGACGGGCTGTTCGCCGAAGGCGATCGGCACTCCGAGGCCGGAGCACGCAAACGCGCGAGCGACGACGCAGCGGGCAAGACGGGCACGCGCGGCAAAACCGGCAAGGCGGCCGCCGAAGCCGACGCGTTGGCCGACTCGCGCAGCGATAACGGCGGCACCGCGATCGCCCCGCCCGCAAGCCGCCTCGCGCCGGCACTGCGCTGGCTCGTCGACGATCTCCGCCTGTCGCCCGATGCGGCCCGCCAGATCGCCGACTACCTCGCGCGCACGCGCGCGGCGCTCGGCGCCCTGCCGACGCAGGACACGCTCGTGATGGAGCGCTTCTTCGACGAATCGGGCGGCACGCAGCTGGTGATCCATTCGCCGTTCGGCAGCCGTATCAACCGCGCGTGGGGGCTCGCGCTGCGCAAGCGCTTCTGCCGCACGTTCAACTTCGAGCTGCAGGCCGCCGCGACCGACGACGCGATCATTCTTTCGCTGTCGCTCGCGCACAGCTTCGCGCTCGACGAAGTGTGGCGCTACCTGCGCTCGGCGAGCGCCGAGCACGTGCTGGTGCAGGCGCTGCTCGACGCACCGATGTTCGGCGTGCGCTGGCGCTGGAACGCGACGACCTCGCTCGCGCTGCCGCGCTTCACCGGCGGCCGGCGCACCGCGCCGCAACTGCAGCGGATGAAGAGCGACGACCTGCTCGCGACCGTGTTCCCCGAGCAGGTCGCGTGCGTGGAGAACGTCGTCGGGGAACGCGAGATCCCGCACCATCCACTCGTCGACCAGACGCTCGACGATTGCCTGCACGACGCGATGGATACCGACGGCTGGCTCGCGCTGCTGCGCCGGATCGAAAGCGGCGCGATCGAACTGATCGCGCGCGACCTGCCCGCGCCGTCGCCGCTCGCGGCCGAGATCCTGAACGCGAAGCCCTATGCGTTCCTCGACGACGCGCCGCTCGAGGAGCGCCGCACGCAGGCCGTGCAGTCGCGCCGCTGGAGCGATCCCGAATCGGCCGACGATCTCGGCGCGCTCGACGCCGACGCCATCGATGCGGTGCGCGACGAAGCGTGGCCGCTCGTACGCGATGCCGACGAAATGCACGACGCCCTGCTCACGCTCGCATGCATCGCCGACGGCGAAGCGCACGCGCACGAAGGCTGGCCCGAACGGCTCGCGGAACTGGCCGAGCGCCGTCGTGCGACGCAACTCGTCACGCCGGACGGCGCCGTGCTGTGGGTGCCGGTCGAACGGCTGGTCTGCATGCGCGCGCTGCATCCCAATGCACGCGTCGTGCCCGCGCTGAAGGTGCCGGCCGCTTGCGCGCAACCCTGGGAAGCCGATGCCGCGCTCGTCGACGTGATCCGCGCGCGGCTCACCGGCTTCGGGCCATCGACGCTCGACGCCATCGCGCAGCCGCTCGGCCTGCCGTCCGCGGCGATCGCGACCGCGCTCGCCGCACTGGAGCGCGAAGGCTACGTGATGCATGGCCGCTTCACGCCGGGCGCCACGACCGACGAATGGTGCGAACGCCACCTGCTCGCGCGCATTCATCGCTACACGGTCAAGCGGCTGCGCCGCGAGATCGAGCCGGTCGAGCGCGCCGATTTCATGCGCTTCCTGTTCCACTGGCAGCACCTGACGCCCGACACGCGCGGCACGGGCCGCGACGCGCTCGCGGCCGTCGTCGAGCAGCTCGAAGGCTACGAAGCCGCGGCGAGCGCATGGGAAGACGCGCTGCTGCCCGCGCGCCTGACCGACTACACGGCCGGCGGCCTCGACGAGCTGTGCCGCTCGGGCAAACTCGTGTGGACCCGCATCGGCGCGCCGGCGCGCGCGGCCGGCACGCCCGTGAAAACGACGCCGATCGTGCTGCTGCCGCGCCGCCACCTCGGCGCATGGCAGGCGCTGCGCGACCCGGACGCGCAGCCGGCGCTATCCGCGCGTGCGACGCAGGTGCGCGATGCACTTGCCGCACACGGCGCGATGTTCTTCGACGCGCTGCTCGACGAACTGCACATGCTGCCGGTCGAACTCGAGCAGGCGCTCGGCGAACTCGTGTCGGCCGGCCTCGTGAATGCGGACAGCTTCGCCGGGTTGCGCGCGCTGTTGAAGCCCGCGGTCAAGCGCAGCGCGACCTATGCGCCGCGCACGCGGCGCGGTGGCGCGCTGATCGGCGGGATGGACGACGCCGGCCGCTGGGCGCTCGTGCAACGCATGTCGGCGCCGGACGATGCGCCAACCCCGGCACCGAAGCGCGGTGCGCCCGCGACCGATCCCGATGCGCTCGAACACATCGCGTGGACGCTGCTGCGCCGCTATGGCGTGGTGTTCTGGCGGCTGCTCGAACGCGAAGCCGACTGGCTGCCGAGCTGGCGCGAGCTCGTGCGCGTGCTGCAACGTCTCGAAGCGCGCGGCGAGATTCGCGGCGGCCGCTTCGTCGCGGGGCTCGCGGGCGAGCAGTTCGCGCTGCCGGAAGCGATCCCGGTCCTGCGCGAGCTGCGTCGCCAACCGGGCGACGGCCAGTACGTGTGCGTGACGGGCGCCGATCCGCTGAACCTTGCCGGCACGCTGTTGCCCGGCGACAAGGTGCCCGCGCTGGCCGGCAATCGCGTGCTGTTCCGCGACGGCGTGCCGGTCGCGTCGCTCGTGGCGGGCACGTTCCATTACGCGCCCGAGCTGCCGCCTGCCGCGCGCGAGGATGCGCGCCTGCGGCTCGCACGCCGCCACTGACTCCTGACATCGGCTGACACACGGCACATCGCGGACTACTAAACGCCGCGCGGCAGCACCGCGTACGTTCGGGTAGCATCGAACGATTCATTGCGCGCCCGAGCGTGCCCATAACGAGCCTTCAGGAGACTGCCTTTCATGCCCTCGCATGCCGATTCGCCCGCCGTTCACCACGCGGGCTCGCTGACGATTTTCCAGGGCGCCGCGCTGTATATCGGCGCGGTGCTCGGCACCGGCGTGATTGCGTTGCCCGCGCTCGCGGCCGAGGTTGCAGGCCCTGCATCGCTGCTGGCGTGGGCCGCGCTCGTCGTGCTGTCGGGGCCGCTTGCCGCCACCTTCGCCGCACTCGGCGCGCGCTATCCGGACGCGGGCGGCGTATCGACCTACGCGCGACGCGCATTCGGGCCGAAGGCCGCGGCAATCGTCGGCTGGTGTTTCTATTTCGCGGTGCCGGCCGGCGCGCCGGCCGCCGCGATGTTCGGCGGCGCGTACGTCGCCGCCGTCACGGGCGGCGGACACGTCACGGTGATCGTCACGGCTGCCGCGCTGATCGCCACGGTGTCGGCCGCGAATGCGTTCGGCGTCACGGTGTCGGGCCGCATGCAGCTCGTGCTGTCGGCGCTGCTCGTCACGCTGCTGCTGGCCGCCGTGCTCGCGTCCGCGCCGCATGCAAGCACGGTGAACCTGCATCCGTTCGCGCCGCATGGCTGGCTCGCGGTCGGCCAGGCTGCCGCACTGCTCGTGTGGAGCTTCGCGGGCTGGGAAGCGATCACGCACCTCGCGGCAGAGTTCCGCCGGCCCGCGCACGACATGCCGCGCTCGGCCGGGATCGCGGTCGTGGTCGTCGGCTTTCTGTATCTGTCGGTCGCGGCCGCGAGCGTCACGGTGCTCGGGCCGTCGGCCGGCGCGTCGGGTGCGCCGCTCGCGGAACTGATCGCGGGCGGCATCGGCGGTCACGCGCAGGTGCTGGCGGCAGCGGCCGCGCTGCTGCTCACGCTCGGCACGATGAATGCGTATTTCGCGGGCGCGGCGAAGCTCGGCGCAGCGCTCGGGCGCGACGGCGCACTGCCTGCGTGGCTCGCACAAGGCAGCCAGGTCGGCGGCGTGCCGCGCCGAAGTCTTGGCGTGATCGCGGTGCTGGCCGTCGTCGCACTGGCCGCGACGACGCTCTCGGACGTCGGGCCGAAGCCGCTCGTGCTCGTCACGTCCGGATGCTTCGTGATGGTGTACGGACTCGGCGCGGCGGCCGCGCTGAAACTGCTGCCGCGCGGCGGCATCGCATATCGCTGCGCGTGGATTTCGCTGGTCGCCGTCGCCGGGCTGTTCCTGACGACGGGGTGGTTCATCTTGTGCCCGCTGCTGCTTGCGGGCGGTGCGCTGCTTTATCTGCGGATGGCCGGGCGACGCACGTGATCGCGTGCCGGCGCCCGTGTGCGGACGAGCAAACGGGCGCTCGCCGCGCTGCGCCGGCACACCGCGAACCGGCCGCGCACCGCTGCGCCGCGGGTGTCAGGCCGGCACCAGTTCGAAGCTGAGCCGCTTGCCGAGTGCGGTGGCCGCGCTCGCGAGCGTCGCGAGCGTGAGGCTCGTGTCGGTTTCGTCGAGCAGCCGGTTGAGCGCGGCGCGGCTGGTCTTCATCCGCGCGGCCATCGCGGTCTTCGTGATGTGCTGCGCCTTCATTTCCTGGCCGATCTGCCACGCGATCACGCGCTTGATCGCGGTGGCGGTGGCCGCTTCGAGATGGCCTTCGTCCTCGAGGAAGCTGTCGAAATCGCTGCCGATATGCGGGTTGTTCGTGGTCGTCATGGGTACTCCAGTGCATGGCGTGGCCGGCCGGCACATCGCCGATCGCATGTGCCGGCGCAGCCGGAGGAATTCAGATGGCGCGCGTCAGCGCTTTCAGCCGCGCGACGGTCACGTCGAGATCGTCGGACGGCGTGGCCTGCGACTGCTTGAAGAACGCGTGCAGCAGCACCATCGTGTCGCCGACGACCGTGAACAGCGCGCGCGCTTCGCTGCGGCAACATCACGCGGATTTCCCACAGATCCTGAGATATCTTCCGGACCAGCGGCATGCCAAGCGGCCAGCCGAGTTGAACGGTCTTGATCTCTTCGCCGATCACCCTGCGCTCGACCTGCCCGAGCGCCTTGAGCCATTCGCGCACCGGCTCGTTGCCACGCGCGGTGCGGAAGAACCGTACGTCGAGCGTGATCTGAATCTGCTGTCTCGCCATCGTCGTGTCATCGAGTGTATCAAAAACGGTACGATACGCCAAGCACGACGACACCCGCTACTGACCGAATGGCTAACGAATGACGGTGAAAGAGCGGCAGCCGGACGTCATCCGTCCACGCCCTGCCCGGCGTCTCGACGCTGGCGGCGAGCCGGCTTGCGCGCGCCACGGGGGGCGCGATGGGTGTGCGCATCGCCGAACCGCGCCTGCGCGATGTCGCGCACGGCGTCGATCAGCGTCCGGGCGACGGGAGACGGTTGCGCATCGGTGCGCAGCACGAGCCCGACCGGCTCGTCGGTGCCCGCGGACGGCAGCGGCAGCCGCGCGAGCGCGCCGGCCGACAAGTCGTATTCGGCCGCATAGAGCGGCACGAACCAGACCGCGTCGTTCTCGAGCGTGAGCGCACGCGCGACCGACACCGACAGCACCTCGATGAACGAATCCAGCGGCGGCGCGCCGCACGCGCCGAGCAGCTGCTCGGCCGACTGGCGGATCAGCGTGCCGAACGGCGGCAGCACGACCGGATAGCGCGCGAGCTCGGCGGCCGGCGCGGCACTCGCCAGCAGCGGATGGCCGGCGCGCACGACCGCGACGAGCGGTTCGTTGTACAGCTGCTCGAACGCGAGCCCGATCATCCGTTCCGGCTCCGACAGGCGCCCGATCGCGCATTCGATCGCCCCCGCCTTCAGGCGCTCCAGCAGCTCGGTATTCGCAGCCGTCGCGATCCGCACCACGATGCGCGGCCAGCGTGCGGTCAGCGCCTTCATCAGCGCGGGCGCGAGCGATGCCGCGACTGTCGGCAGCATGCCGATTTCGAGCGTCGCCGCGGCCGCGCCGCCTTCGCGCGCGAGCAGCCCGACACCCTGCCGCAGCGCCAGCACGCACGCGTTCGCGTGCGGGATGAACAGTTGGGCTTCGCGGGTCGGCTGCGCGCCGTGCCGCCCGCGTTCGAACAACTTCACGCCGAGGATCGACTCCAGTTCGGCGATCGTCTTCGACACGGCCGGCTGCGTGATCGACAGGCTTTCGGCCGCCTTCTGCACGCCGCCCAACTGCGCGACCGCGAGAAAACACTGCAGGTGCCGGAATTTGACGCGTCCGTCGGCGATACGGTTATTCATAACGGGGGGTTATACGAACGGTGATATCACGCCATTTTGCATAACTTTCCGGAAACACCCAAGCATTCGGCGCGGCGTCACGCATGACGCCGCCGCGCATGGACTCCGGTCGCCGGGCAGCAACGCGATCACGCCGCCTGTCCGGCGGATTTCCATGGGCGCCTCCGAACATAACGAACGGTTATGCGATTCGCGAAAAAAGGTCATTTTGCATAACTTTCCGGATTGGCTAAAGTCTTGCCATCCACTTCGCGAAATACCTGACAGGAGACGCCCGATGGATTCCCCCACGATTCTCACGCCGCGCGACTGGCCGTCGCATCCCGCGTATATCCACCCCGAGTACCGTTCGTCGGTAAAGCGCGGCCCGACCCGCCCGCTGATCCCGTTGAAGGAAAAGCTGCGCGACCAGTACGTGCCCGTCTACGGCACCGACGATCTCGGCGCGCTCGACCACGACCTGACGAAGAACGCCGTGAAGAACGGCGAACCGCTCGGCGAGCGCATCGTCGTCACCGGCCGCGTGCTCGACGAAGGCGGCAAGCCCGTGCGCAACACGCTCGTCGAGGTATGGCAGGCGAACGCGGCCGGCCGCTACGTGCACAAGGTCGACCAGCACGACGCGCCGCTCGACCCGAACTTCCTCGGCGCAGGCCGCTGCATGACCGACGCCGAAGGCCGCTACCGCTTCCTGACGATCAAGCCCGGCGCGTATCCGTGGGGCAACCATCCGAACGCATGGCGCCCGAATCACATCCACTTCTCGCTGTTCGGCGACTACTTCGGCTCGCGCCTCGTCACGCAGATGTACTTCCCCGGCGATCCGCTGCTCGCGTACGACCCGATCTTCCAGGGCACGCCGGAAGCGGCGCGTGACCGCCTGATCTCGCGCTTCTCGATGGACATCACCGAAGAAGGCTATGCGCTCGGCTACGAATTCGACATCGTGCTGCGCGGCCGCGACGCCACCCCGATGGAGCGCTGAACCATGACGACGCTGAAGCAAACCCCTTCGCAGACGGTCGGCCCGTACTTCGCGTACGGCCTGTGCCCGCAGCAATACGACTACGACCTGAAGAGCCTGTTCACGCCGGCGATCGCCACGCCGGACGCCGAAGGCGAGCACGTGCTGCTGGTCGGACAGGTGTTCGACGGCGACGGCAACGTCGTCAGCGACGCGGTGCTCGAATTCACGCAGGTGGACGGCGCGGGCCGCTATCCCGCGTCGCGCGACGACATCGCGAAGTCCGGCTTCACGGGCTTCGCACGCGTCGGCACGGGCACCGATGCGCAGCACCGCTTCGTGGTCCAGACGGTCAAGCCGGGCCGCGCCGCCGCCGACGAAGCGCCGCACATCAACGTGACCGTGATGATGCGCGGGATCCTGACCCACGCGTTCACCCGTCTGTATTTCGACGACGAAGCCGCGGCGAACGCGGCCGATCCGGTGCTGAACCTCGTGCCGGCCGAACGCCGCGCGACGCTCGTCGCGAAGCGCGACGCGCAACCGGGCCGGCCCGTCGTGTACCGCTTCGATATCCGCATGCAGGGGCCGGACGAGACCGTGTTCTTCGACGTGTGACCCGCGAGCCGGCGCACGCCGGCTGCCCGCACCGAACCGCCGTGTGGCGCGATACCGACAGGCATCGCGTCGTGCGGCGGTTTTCGCTTTCGGGCCCCCACATTCGATGCCGTGCCGCAGCACGCCCGATCGGGACGGCCGACGCCCTTGGTTGACTGCTCCCGCCTCCGGCATCAAACGCGCGATTGAAACGCATGCTGCGACAGCACATGAATCGTCGGGCCCGCACGATATCGTTTGCGCGTTACACGGCGTATGCTTTGCTATCCGCCCGACACCGACGGGATTGAATCGGAACAGGCAACAATTTCACCCGCAATGCGCGAATACTGCCCCGCTGCCTGAGCGCGTATTTTTCTGACCGAGTGCCTTCAAGCGCGTCTGACCGAAACCTGGCAGACGCGTTTTTTTCGTCCGCGACCGGAGCACGCCGCCGCACTCGCCGCCGCCTCCGCTCCGGCTAGCGGCGAACCTCCAGATACCGGCTCGGCGTTTCGCCGAGGATGCGGCGAAACGCCGACGTAAAGGCGCTCGCGCTCGCATAGCCCAGATCGAACGCGACCCGCGTCACCGGCTGCCCGTCGCTCAGGCGGGTAATCGCCGCCAGCATGCAGACCTGCTGACGCCAGGCGGCGAAACTCACGCCGGTCTGCGCGCGGAACAGCCGCGTAAACGTGCGCCGGCTCACGCCCGCGTCGGTCGCCACCTGGTCGAGATCGGCCGCGATCGACGGCGACGCGAACAGATGCCGGCAGATCTTCGCGAGGCGCGCGTCGGCCGGCAGCGGCGCGTGCAGCGACAGCCGCGGCATCGTCGCGATTTCCGCGACCAGCAGCGCCATCAGCTTGCCCGCCCGGCCGTCGACGTCGTACATCGCCGGCAGGTCGATCGCATCGTCGATCAGTTGCCGCAGGAGCGGCGACACGCCGTACACGCCGCACTGGTCCGGCAGCCCCGCGGCCTCGGCCGTGTCGTCCGACACGAACGTGTTGAGCATCGTGACCGGCCCGGTCATCGTCATTTCGTGCCGCACGCCGGCCGGCACCCAGCACGCGCGTTGCGGCGGCACCAGCCAGCGGCCGTGCGGCGTCGACACGCTGATCGTGCCGCGCGACGCGAACGCGAACTGCCCGCGCCGGTGCGCGTGCTCCGGAAACGTCGTGCCCGCCGCGTAGTCGTTGGCGGTCACCACGACGCTACGGGGAATGTCTTCGTAGGGATCCAGCAGCGTATTTCTCAAGGCCCGAATTCCATCATGAATGACCCGATATCGAAGGCGGGTCACCTTCGATCGGTCTACGATCCGCTCCACGCTTGCGCGACCGGATGGCCGCAAGACCTGACGGCCGAATCGGCCGGATAGCGACTTCTTCGGAGCGGAGATGCCCAATACGTTTCATCGCGTGGGGGACGGCCCCCACCCTGTTCTCGTGCTGCACGGCTGGTTCGGCGACGCGCGTGCGTTCGAGCCCGTCGAGACGTGGCTGTCGCACGAACGCTTCACCTATGTGTTCATGGACTACCGCGGCTACGGCGGCATGCGCGGCGCGCACGGCGCGTACTCGATCGCCGAAATCGCCGCCGACACGCTCGCCCTCGCCGACGCGCTCGGCTGGCGCACGTTCAGCCTCGTCGGCCACTCGATGGGCGGCATGGCGATCGAGAAGGTCGCCGCCATGGCGCCCGACCGGGTACGCGCGCTGGTGCCGATCGCGCCGGTGCCGTGCGGCGGCCTGCCGTTCGACGCCGCGCGACGCGCGCTATTCGAACGCGCCGCCGACCAGCTCGCCGATCGCCGCACCATCATCGATCGCAGCACCGGCGGCCGGTTGCCCGCCGCCTGGGTCGAGTGGAAAGCCGCGTATTCGGCATCCTGTTCGTCGCCGCACGCGTTCGGCGCGTACTTCCGCGCGTGGGCCGACACGGATTTCACCGACGAGATCACGGGCCGCCATCCGGTGAAGGTGCTGATCGGCGAACACGATCCGGCGTTCGACGCGGCGCTGATGGCGCGCACCTATCTGCGGCGCTATCCGCGCGCGACCGTCGACGTGCTGCGCAATGCCGGTCATTACCCGATGAACGAAACCCCGCTCGCGCTGGTCGCCGCGATGGAAGCGTTCCTGCTCGACACGGCGGCAGACCGCGCGCCCGGTGCGTGACGCGCCGCGCATCGGCGCCATCCGGTCGGTACGCATCACCGCAGCATGAACGACATGGCCGACAGGCTGTTCAGCGTGCGCACCACGTGCTCGACCGACGGCCCGTCGAAGCGCAGCGTCACCGCATCGACCCGCTCGAGCGACGGCAGCACGCAGAACAGATCGGCGAGCGCAGCCGTCTGCACGCGCAGCGTGCAAGCGGCCGGCGCGGGCCGGTGCGCGGTCGCGCGCCAGCCGGACGACAGCGCATGCGCGACCGTTTCGCGTGCGGCGGTCGCGATGCGCGCGCAGGACGCGGCCGGCGTGAGCGTGTCGCCGCTCGATGCGCCGCCGGCCGTCTTGACCGTTTCGAAACGCGCGTCCGGAAACAGCGGCCGGGTTTCCTCGGCGAATACGTCGTCGCCCGACGCCAGCGCGACGTGCGCGCCGTATTCGCGCGCCAGCGCGCCATACAGCCCGGCTTCGCCGAGTTCGACGCCGTTCAGCCACACCTGCGTGAACGCGAAGCTGTTGATGGTGTGCGCAAGCACGCCGCGCGTCTGCGACTTCGCATGAAAGCCGATCATGAACACGAGGTCGGGCTGCTGCTCGAGGCCTGCCATCATCCCCAGCGTGCGCGGCTTGCCGAGCACGACGCGGGCGCGGGCATCGAGCCCGTCGGGCAGCAGATTGCGGAAGCTGCCGTGCGAATCGTTGACCCAGACGGCCTGCGCGCCGCCGGCGAACGCGCCTTCGATCGCCGCGTTCGCCTCGGCGGTCATCCAGCGGCGCGCGCGTTCGTATTCCGGATTGCCGGCACGCGTCTGCTCGAGGGCGAACACGCCGGCGACACCCTCGATGTCGGTCGAGATCAGAATCTTCATGAATGGCTCGGACGTCCTTCGTTGCCTGCGTTGAATAACCGTTCGAGATCCGGCACCGCATCGCGCAGCGATTGCCGTACGTGGCCGTCGCGGCCGGTCACGGTCACGGCCTGCAGCAGCGCGTCGGCGATCGCGTGCTCGACGCTTTCGGCCGCGGCCATGAACAGCGGATCGAGCGCCGCATCGGCCACGAGGGCCGGCAGCGCGACGGTCGACGCATCGTGCGCGATCGTGTACGCGGTGGAAAAGGCGAGCGCGATGTCGCCGCTGCCATGCCCGTAGACCGAGCCGGTGCGGGCGAGCCCCGCGCCCGCGCGGCGCGCGAGCCGCGCCAGTTGCCGCGCGTCGAGCGGCGCATCGGTCGCGAGCAGCAGGATGATCGAGCCTTGCTCGGGCGGCGCCGCGTGCGTCGGCTGAGCGTCCGCTGCGGCACGCCGCTGCGCGACGATCCGTCCGACCGGCACGCCACCGAGCATCAGCATCGGCAGCCGGCCGAAATTCGCGAGCACGAGCGAGCCGACCGTATACGGCCTGCCGGCCGCGACGGCCACGCGCGACGCGGAGCCGATCCCGCCCTTCAGGTCGAAACACGACATCCCGCGCCCGGCGCCTGCCGCGCCACGTGCGAAATCTCGCGCCGCGGTATTGCAGGCTTCGTCGTAATGCGCGGCCGTCACCGCGAACGCCTGGATGTCGTTCAGATAGCCGTCGTTGCACTCGAACACGAGCGGGTTGACGGTCGGCCAGTCGCGGCCGATTTGCGGGTTCTCCGCGACCGCCGCGCGAATCTGCGCCTGCGCCACCGCGCCGACGCCGAACGTGCTGGTCAGCGCGATCGGCGTATCGAGCGTGCCCAGTTCGTCGACCTGCACGAGCCCGACGCTCTTGCCGAAGCCGTTGATCACGGCCGCGCCGGCCGGCACCTTGCTGCGGTACAGGTCGCCCGGGTGCGGCTTCACGACGGTGACGCCCGTCTGCACGTCGCCCGCATCGAGCGTCGCATGGCCGACCGTCACGCCCGGCACGTCGGCGATCGTGCCGCGCGGCCCGGCCGGCAGCGTCGCGGCCCACATGGGCACGGCTCGCATCAGCGCCGCTCCAGCTTCGGGTCGAGCGCGTCGCGCAGCCCGTCGCCGAGCAGGTTGAACGCGAGCACGGTCAGGAAGATCGCGAGGCTCGGGAAGATCGCGACGTGCGGCGCGGTCACCATGTCCGCGCGCGCCTCGTTGAGCATCGCGCCCCACTCCGGCGTCGGCGGCTGCGCGCCGAGCCCGAGGAACGACAGGCTCGCGGCCGTGATGATCGACGTGCCGATCCGCATCGTGAAGTAGACGACGACCGACGACACGGTGCCCGGCAGGATGTGCCGCATGATGATCGTCCAGTCGGACGCGCCGATGCTGCGCGCGGCTTCCACGTAGGTCATGTGCTTGAGCATCAGCGTGTTGCCGCGCACGAGCCGCGCGAACGCCGGAATGCTGAAGATCGCGACCGCGCAGATCACGTTGACCATCCCGTTGCCGAGGATCGCGACCACGCCGATCGCGAGCAGGATCCCCGGGAACGCGAACAGCACGTCGGCCACGCGCATCGTGATGCGGTCCCACCAGCCTTCGTAGTAGCCGGCGAGCAGCCCGAAGAACGTGCCGATGAGCGCGCCGAGCGCGACCGAGAAGAAGCCGGCCGCGAGCGAGATGCGCGTGCCGGTGACGATCCGGCTGAAGATGTCGCGGCCGAGCGAGTCGACGCCGAACCAGTGCACGGCCGACGGCCCCGCATTCAGCGCGTCGTAGTCGAAGTAGTTCTCCGGATCGAACGGCACGATGTGCGGGCCGACGAAGGCCAGCACGATGAGCGCGAGCACGAAGCCGCCGGCGACCAGCGCGACGGTCTGCTTGCGGAACTTGCGCCAGAATTCACGCCACGGCGTGCGGATCGTGTTCGATGCGGCCGGCGCCGCGGGCTGGACAGTCGCGTTCATGCTGGCCTCACGCTCACTTGAACCGGATGGTCGGGTTGATGACCGCGTACAGCACGTCGACGGTCAGGTTGATCAGGATGAATTCGAGCGAGAACAGCAGCACGATCGCCTGGATCACCGGGTAATCGCGCATCGTGACCGCATCGACCAGCAAGCGCCCGAGCCCCGGCCAGTTGAACACGGCCTCGACGACGATCGAGCCGCCGAGCAGGAAGCCGAACTGCAGCCCCATCATCGTGACGACCGGGATCATCGCGTTGCGCAGGCAATGCTTGAGCACCACCAGCGGCTCGTGCACGCCCTTCGCGCGCGCGGTGCGCACGTAGTCCTCGTTGAGCACCTCGACGAACGACGCGCGCGTGAAGCGCGCCATCACGGCCGCGACCGCGGCGCCGAGCGTCAGCGACGGCAGCACGTAGCTCTTCCACGTGCCGTCCGGCACGACCGGCAGCCAGCCGAGCTTCACCGAGAAGATCTCCATCAGCAGCATGCCGAGCGCGAACGCCGGAAACGAGATGCCCGACACCGCGATCGTCATCCCGAGGCGGTCGGGCCAGCGGTTGCGCCATACCGCCGACGCGATCCCGATCGCCATCCCGAACGCCGTCGCCCACACCATGCTGACGAGCGTGAGCAGCAGCGTCGGCATGAAGCGCTCGCCGATCTCGGTCGACACCGGCCGCTTGCTGCGCGTCGACGTGCCGAAATCGCCGTGCGCGATCTTCACGAAGAAGTTCGCGAACTGCGCGGGCAGCGGCCGGTCGAGCCCGAGATCGGTGCGCACCAGCGCGACCGTCGCGTCGTCGGCTTCCGGGCCGGCCGCGAGCCGCGCCGGATCGCCCGGCAGCAGGTGCACGAACAGGAACACCAGCACCGCGACGATCGCGAGCGTGGGCAGCAGGCCGAACAGGCGTTTGACGAGAAAATTCAGCATGGGACACCGATCGAATCAGCGCGCCGGCAGCTTGCGCCGCCGGCGCCGGACAGCAGGCGAGCTGCCGTCATTTCACCGAGATTTCGTCGAAGTTGAACGAACCGTCCGGCATCACGTACATGCCGTGCAGGCGCTTGCTGCGCGCGTAGACGATCTTCTCCTGCACCAGGAAGATCCACGGCGCGTCGGCCCACACCAGCTTCTGCGCGTCGGCGTACAGGGCGGCCTTCTTCGCGTTGTCGGTCGTCTCGAGCGCCTTCGCGAGATCGTCGTCGACGGCTCCGTTCTTGTAGTACGCGGTGTTGTAGAGCTTCGGCGGCGCCGACGTGGACGCGAGCAGCGGCGACAGCGCCCAGTTCGCCTCGCCCGTCGAGGCCGACCAGCCGCTGTAGTACATCCGCACCGGCGCCGCCGCCGGATCCTGCGCGCTCTCGACCTTCGCGACCCGCTCGCCGGCCTCGAGCGCCTGCACCTGCACCTTCACACCGACCTGCGCGAGCTGCTGCTGGACGAACTGGATCAGCTTCTGCGCCGTCGAATGGTTGTACGCGGACCAGAGCGTCGACTCGAAGCCGTTCGGATAACCGGCCTCCTTCAGCAGCGCGCGCGCCTTCGCCGGATCGTACGGCCAGGGCCCGAGCTTGGTCGCGTATTCGACGCCGACCGGGGCGACGCCCGTCTGCGGGGTCGCGTAGCCGGCGAACACGACCTTCGCGAGCGCCTCCTTGTTGACCGCGTAGTTCAGCGCTTCACGCACCTTCGGATTGTCGAACGGCTTCTTCTGCATGTTCAGCGAGATGTAGCGCTGGATGATCGACGGCCGCTCGATCAGCTCGACCTTCGGATTGCTCTTCAGGTCGGCCGCCTGCTCGAACGGAATCGTGAACGCGAAATCCGCCTCGCCGGTCTTGAGCAGCGCGGCGCGCGTGTTGTTGTCGACCACCGGCTTCCAGTCGATCGAATCGACCTTCGGATAGCCCTTCTTCCAGTAGCCGGCAAACTTCTTCACCTTCATGTCGTCGGTCTGCTTCCATTCGACGAACTCGAACGGGCCCGTGCCGACCGGATGCAGCGACACGTCGCGCCCCCACTTCTTCAGCGCGGCCGGCGAGATCATCACCGCCGACGGGTGCGCGAGCGTGTTGATGAACGCGGAGAACGGCTCGCGCAGCGTGAAGCGCACCGTCATCGGATCGACCACCTCGGTCTTCTCGATCACGCGAAACAGCCCGTAGCGCTTCAGCTTGTTCGCCGGATCGGTCACGCGGTCGAAGTTCGCCTTCACCGCGTCGGCGTTGAAGTCGGTGCCGTCGTGAAACTTCACGCCCGGGCGCAGCTTGACCGTGTAGACCTTCGCATCGGGCGACGCCTGGTAGCTCGTCGCGAGCACGTTCACCAGCTTCATGTCCTTGTCGAAGCCGAACAGCCCTTCGTAGAACGACTTCACGACGGCCTGCGACACCGTGTCGTTCGCGTCGTACGGGTCCATCGTCGTGAACGTCGAGTACACGGCGACCACGACGTTCTGCTGCGCGAACGCGGGCGCGGCGACCGACAGCGCGAGCGCGCCTGCCCCCGCGGCGAACAGCGCGCGCGGGCGGAACATCGGGAACGAATGCGGCTTGTTCATCTTGTCTGGCTCCTGTGGATGATTCGGTAACGCGTGGTGGAAATCGCGGCGCGACTGCATCCGCTCCGGGAAGTGACGCCGTTGCCTGGCGCGTGCGCAGCTACGGTCCATATGCGCCTCGCCGCACAATCAATACGCGCCGCCGACGCGATGCGTCGCGACGTAGTGATCGGGGCCGACCGCGACGAGCGGTGCGACGATCGGCTCGTCGCCGACCGCGCGGATCGGGCTCGGAATCTCGTCCGCCGCGAGCTGGCGCGGCGCATGCCGGCGTGCCGGGTCGGCCACCGGCACCGCGCTCATCAGCTTCCTCGTGTACGGATGCTGCGGCGCCTCGAACACCGCGCGGCGCGGGCCGATCTCGACGATCTGGCCGAGATACATCACCGCGACCCGATGGCTGACGCGCTCGACGACGGCCATGTCGTGCGAGATGAACAGATACGCGACGCCGAGCTCGCGCTGCAGGTCGAGCATCAGGTTCACGATCTGCGCCTGCACCGACACGTCGAGCGCGGAAACCGATTCGTCGGCGATCACGACCTTCGGATTCAGCGCGAGCGCGCGCGCGATGGCGATCCGCTGGCGCTGGCCGCCCGAGAATTCGTGCGGATAGCGGCGCGCGGCCTCCGGCGGCAGGCCGACCTTGTCGAGCAGCCAGTCGACGCGCGCCTGCGCTTCGCGGCCGCTCGCGACACCGTGCACGAGCAGCGGCTCCATGATCGAGAAACCGACCGTCAGGCGCGGGTTCAGCGACGCGAACGGATCCTGGAAGATGAACTGGATGTTCCGGCGCAGCGCCTGCAGGTCCTGGCCCTTCAGCGCGCTGATGTCGCGGCCGTCGAATTCGATCGAGCCGCTCTGCGATTCGACGAGGCGCAGCAGCGAGCGGCCGGTGGTCGACTTGCCGCAGCCCGATTCGCCGACGAGCGCCAGCGTCTCGCCCGCGCGCAGCTCGAAGCTCACGCGCTCGACCGCATGCACGTACTGCGACACGCGGCCGAACACGCCGCTCTTCACCGGAAACCGTGTGACGAGATCGCGCACGCGCAGGATCGGCGGCGCGGCCGGATCGACGCGCGGCTGCCCGGCGGCGGGGACCGCGGCGGCATCGTTCGCATCGGCCGCATCGTTCGCATCGGCCGCATCATTCGCGTCGTTCGCGGCAGACGCCGGCGCGGCCGCGCTCGCGCCGTCCACCTTCAGCAGCGGAAATTTCTCGGGGATATCGGTGCCGTGCATCGAGCCGAGCCGCGGCACGGCCGCGAGCAGCGCACGCGTGTAGCGATGCGCGGGCGTCGCGAAAATGCGCTCGGACTCGCCCTCCTCGACCTTCTCGCCGCGATACATCACCAGCACACGATCGGCCACTTCGGCCACCACGCCCATGTCGTGCGTGATGAAGATCACGCCCATGTTCATTTCGTCCTGCAGGCCGCGGATCAGTTGCAGGATCTGCGCCTGGATCGTCACGTCGAGCGCGGTCGTCGGTTCGTCGGCGATCAGGAGCGCGGGCCGGCACGACAGCGCCATCGCGATCATCACGCGCTGCCGCATCCCGCCGGACAACTGGTGCGGATAGCGCGCGAACACGCGGCGCGCCTCCGGAATGCGCACGAGATCGAGCAGCCGCAACGCTTCCGCGCGCGCTTCGGTCGCGCTCTTCGACTGGTGCAGCGCGATCGCCTCGCTGATCTGGTCGCCGACCGTAAACACCGGGTTCAGCGACGTCATCGGCTCCTGGAAGATCATCGCGATGTCCGCGCCGCGGATCCCGCGCATCGTCGCCGCACTCGCCTGCGCGAGGTCGACGAGCGCGCCGCCGCGGCGCCGCAACGCGATCCGGCCGCTCGTGATCTCGCCGCCGCCGTGCTCGACGAGCCGCATCAGCGCGAGCGACGTGACCGACTTGCCGGAGCCCGATTCGCCGACGATCGCGAGCGTCTCGCCGCGATCGACGTGAAACGACACGTTGCGCACCGCGTCGAACGTCGCGTTCTCTCGTCGGAACATCACCGACAGGTCGTCGACGGCGACCACGCGCTGTTCCGGCAGCACCAGCGCGGACGGGGTTCGGCTCGAAGTCATGCGAAGGTCTCCTCGTACGATCCGGAATCAGGCCGCATCGTCGCGATAGATGCCGACCACGGGCGTCTCGCCGACGCGCGCGTAGCCGCGATACATCCCTTCCGTGTTGAACGGCATCGCGACGTTGCCGTGCGCGTCGACCGCGACGATCCCGCCGCGCCCGGCCAGGCGCGGCAGCTTGTTCATCACGACGTCGTGCGCGGCGTCGGCAAGCGACGCGCCGCGATAGGCCATCTGCGCGGCCACGTCGTGCGCGGTCGCGAGCCGGATGAACATCTCGCCGGTGCCCGTCGCGGAGACCGCGCAGGTCGCGTCGTCCGCGTAGCAGCCGGCACCGATGATCGGCGAATCGCCGACGCGTCCGGGCTGCTTGTTGGTGATGCCACCGGTCGACGTCGCCGCCGCGATATGGCCGCGCAGGTCGCACGCGACCGCGCCGACCGTGCCGTGCTTGCGGTCGGGATCGAGCGGCTCGGCCGGCTGCCCGGCGCCGAACGCGAAGGTCGCCGCGTCGTGGTCGAGCATCATGCCGGCCGCCTCGCGCGCCTTGAGCCACTGCGCACGACGCGCTTCCGTGTCGAAGTAGCCGGGCTCGGCGAGTTCGAGGCCCTGTGCGGCCGCGAACGCATCGGCGCCCGCGCCCGCGAACAGCACGTGCTCGCTCGCCTCCATCACGCGCCGCGCGGCGAGGACCGGATTGCGCACGCGGGTCGCGCAGCAGATCGCGCCGGCCGCGAGCGTCGTGCCGTCCATCACCGCTGCGTCGAGCTCGTGCTTGCCTTCGGCCGTATAGACGGCGCCGCGCCCGGCGTTGAACAACGGACAGTCCTCGAGCATCCGCACGGCGACGGTGACGGCGTCGAGCGCGCTGCCGCCGTCGGCGAGCACCTTCTGCGCGGCCTGCAGGATCGCGGTGAGCTCGGCGCGGTAACGGCGTTCGGTGTCGGTGTCCATCGCCTCGCGCAGGATCGTGCCTGCACCGCCATGAATCGCGACGATCGCGGATGAAGTCATGATTTTTTCGGACCGGAAGAAGAAGGGTTGGCGGCCGGCAGCGCCGCTTGCGGCTGGACCAGCCACGGCAACAGGAATTCGGTCATTTCGGCGGCGGACTTCGCGGAGCGGTGCGTGCGCAGCGCGACCGCGTCGATCAGCGCCTCGATCATCGTCAGCACGGCCGCTTCCGACGTGGCCGCGAAACGCCGCTCGGCCTTCACGTACAGGTTCAGCGACGCGATCGGTGCCAGCGGCGAACCGGGCCCGTCGGAAATGCCGAGCACGCGCGCGCCGCGCGCCGCCGCGCGGCGGGCCAGCTCGATCGTGTCCTTCACGTAGCGGGGAAACGCGAGCGCGATCACGAGATCGCGCGAGTCGGCCGTGTACAGGCGCCGCGCCGCATGCGACGGGCCGCCGAGCAGCGCGAGCGACTGCACGTTGTCGTGACACACCGACAGGCCGTGTTCCATCAGCCCGGTCAGAAACGCGCTCGAACCGGCGCCGAGGATCAGCACGCGCCGCGCGCCGACGATCGCCTCGACGGCCGCTTCGACGTCGGCCGCATCCAGCTGCGCGCGCGTGTTCTCGATGTTCGTGACGGCCTGGTCGAACACCGCGTCGATCCACGCGGCGCCGCGCACGCCCTGCTCCTGCTCTTGCTCCTGCGCGGAACGCAGCCGTTCGACCGGGCCGAGCGTCGCCTCGAAGCCGCGCACGAGCGCCGCGCGCATCGCCGGATAACCGTCGAAGCCGAGCGCCTTCGCGAAGCGGTTCGCGGTCGCGATCGATGCGTTCACGGCCTGCGCCAGCTCGTCGATCCGCATCGTCGCCGCGCGGAACGGATTCGCGAGCACGAACTCGCCCATCCGGCGGTGGATCGGCGTCATCCGCGGCATGGCCGAGGCGATGCGCTCCGCGATCGCGGATTCCTCGTGACTGACATCGTGCGGAAGGAGCGGCGTCATGCGAATGGTTTTGCAAGGTGGATGAAAATCAATTTACACAATCTGCCGACAGGAAAAAAATAAATTTTCATCAGGGTTGTCACGCCCATTGCCGGGCCCGGCTGATGCAGTCGGCCCGTCGACGGCCGCTCGGCCCCGGCAAGCGGGCGTTCGGCGCTCGGTCGTCACGCAACGCGCCGGACACCCGATCTGCACGCCTATCGGGAATACCCCAAGCATGTTCGTTCGAATGCAGATTAACGTTGACCTGATTCGAATTCGAACATAGGATGCTCGAAAATGATCAGTCGTCCGATAACATCAGCTTTCGATAACATCGAAATGTTCGATTGAATGTGGTCATTTTGAGAAAAACCGGGCGAATCGGCGCCCACCAAGATCGGACATCGTACAAATAAGACTGAACGAGACGCCCTAGCCGGGCGACTTGCATGGATCAGGAGACAGCAGTGAAAAAGGTCAAGGCGTTGCGCTGGTGGATCATCGTGCTGGTATGCCTCGGCACGATCCTCAACTACCTCGCTCGAAACTCCCTCGCGGTGCTCGCACCGGAACTGAAGCAGGTGTTCGCGATCTCGACGCAGCAGTACTCGTATATCGTCGGCGCATTCCAGATCGGCTACACGATCATGCAGCCGGTGTGCGGGTTCATCGTCGACCTGATCGGGCTGCGGCTCGGGTTCGCGCTGTTCGCGATGCTTTGGTCGGTGGTCGGCGTCGCGCACGGCTTCGCGTCGGGCTGGCTGTCGCTCGGCATCCTGCGCGGCTTGCTCGGGCTGTTCGAGGCCGCCGCGATTCCGTCGGGGATGAAGGCCGTCGCCGAATGGTTTCCCGATCGCGAGAAATCCGTCGCGGTCGGCTACTTCAACGCCGGCACGTCGCTCGGCGCCGCGATCGCGCCGCCGCTCGTCGTGTTCCTGTCGATGCGGTTCGGCTGGCAATCCGCGTTCATGGTCACCGGCGCCCTCGGCTTCCTGTGGGCCGCGCTCTGGTACACGCAGTACCGCTCGCCGGCCTATCATCCGCGCCTCACGTCGCAGGAGCGCACGCTGATCCGCGACGGCCAGGCCACGATGCCGGCCGTGTCGAAGCGCCGGATTCGCGACGTCGTCACCGCGCGCCGCTTCTGGGCCATCGCGCTGCCGCGCTTCTTCGCGGAACCCGCATGGCAGACCTTCAGCTTCTGGATTCCGCTGTACCTCGCCACCGAGCGCCACATGGCGCTCACGCAGATCGCCGTCTTCGCGTGGATGCCGTTTCTCGCGGCCGACCTCGGCGGCATCGCGGGCGGCTACCTGTCGCCCTACCTCGCGAACCGGTTCAAACTGCCGCTCGTGTGGTCCCGCGTCGCCGGCGTCGCGCTCGGTTCGGTGCTGATGCTCGGGCCGGCGATGATCGGGCTCGTGTCGTCGCCGTATACGGCCATTGCCCTGTTCTGCGTCGGCGGCTTCGCGCACCAGATGATCTCCGCACTCGTCAACACGCTGTCGGCCGACGTGTTCGATCCCGAGGAAGTCGGCACCGCCAGCGGCTTCGCGGGCATGGCCGCGTGGATCGGCGGGCTCGGCTTCTCGCTGCTGGTCGGCGCGCTCGCCGACAAGATCGGCTACGCGCCGCTGTTCGCGTGCCTCGGCCTGTTCGACATCATCGGCGTCACGCTGCTCGCGGTGCTGATCCGCGGGCAGTCGAAGCAGGAACGCCTGCTCGCGCAACACGCCTGACCTTCGTTTTCATCAGGAATCGCCTTCATGACTTCGCTTCTTCATCCGCCCGTGTTCCGCGTCGCCGCCCGGCAGGCGAACCGTGTGCTGCTCGCGTCCGACGCGGGCGCGACCCTCGAGATCTTCGTGCTCGAGGACGACATCGTGCGCGTGCGCGTGCTGCCCGGCGCGACGCCGCGCAACCCGCGCACCTGGACGATCGCACCGGGCCTCGACGACGTGCCGCTCGAGGGCCGCGACCGTCTCGACCTCGGCGGGTTCGCGCTGCCCGACTACGACTTCGGCGAGGACGACGGCGGCGTGCGCATCGAAACCGCGCAGGTCCGTCTCACGGTAAGCCGGCAGGGCGGCCATTGCACGTGGTCGATGCGTGGTGCCGACGGCGCGTGGCGCGTCGTGCTCGCCGACCGCGCGACGCAGGCGTACAACTTCGGCTGGTGGGACGACCGCGCCTATCACTACGTCGCCCGCGAGCACGGCGACAAGGTGTTCGGCCTCGGCGAACGCGCGGGCGACCTCGACCGTACCGGCGCGCGCTTCGAGATGCGCAACATCGACGCGATGGGCTACAGCGCGAAGCACACGGACCCGCTCTACAAGCACATCCCGTTCTACGTCACCTGGTCGCCCGACGCGTGCCAGGGCTTCGGGCTGTTCTACGACACGCTGTCGGATTGCGCGTTCGACATGGGCCGCGAGCTCGACAACTACCACGGTCTGTACCGCTACTTCGTCGCCGAGCACGGCGATCTCGACTACTACTTCATCGCATCGCCCGACACGCCGCTCACCGCCGCCCGGCGCTTCACGTGGCTCACCGGGCGCCCGGCGCGCACGCCGAAATGGGGGCTCGGCTATTCGGGCTCGACGATGAGCTACACCGACGCGCCGGACGCGCAGCGCCAGATGAACCAGTTCGTCGAGCAGTGTGAATCACACGACATCCTGTGCGATTCGTTCCACCTGTCGTCGGGCTATACGTCGATCGGCGCGAAGCGCTACGTGTTCAACTGGAACCGCGAGAAGTTTCCCGACGCGAAGGGATTCGTGAAGCACTACCGCGACCACGGCATCCGCCTGTGCGCGAACATCAAGCCGTGCCTGCTGCGCGACCATCCCGCGTTCGACGACGCTGCACGGCGCGGGCTGCTGATCCGCTCGGCGTCCGGCGAGCCGGCGTGGGTGCAGTTCTGGGACGAGGTCGGCGCATATATCGACTTCACGCAACCGGACGCTTGCCGCTGGTGGCGCGAGCAGGTCACGTCGGCGCTGCTCGACTACGGGATCGAGTCGACCTGGAACGACAACAACGAATACGAGATCTGGTCGCCCGACGCGATCGCGCACGGCTTCGGCCAGCCATTTCCCGCGCGCGAGGCGAAAGTGCTGCAGACGATGCTGATGATGCGTGCGTCGCGCGACGCGCAGCGCGCGCATGCGCCGGTGCAGCGGCCGTTCCTCGTGTCACGCTCCGGCGGCGCCGGCATGCAGCGTTATGTGCAGACCTGGTCCGGCGACAACTACACGTCATGGGAAACGCTGCGCTACAACCTGAAGATGGGCCTCGGGCTCGCGCTGTCGGGCGTGTCGAACATCGGTCACGACATCGGCGGCTTCTCCGGTCCCGCACCGTCGCCCGAGCTGCTGCTGCGCTGGGTCCAGTTCGGCATCTTCATGCCGCGCTTCAGCATCCATTCGTGGAATGACGACGGCACCGTCAACGAACCGTGGATGTATCCGGAGATCACCGCGCGGATCGCGTCGCTGATCAAGCAGCGCTACCGGCTGCTGCCTTATCTCTATCACCTGTTGTGGCTGTCGACCACGCGCTACGAGCCCGTGCTGCGGCCGACCTTCGGCGACTTCCCCCGCGACCCGCGCTGCTACGACGAATGCGACGACATGATGCTCGGCGACGCGCTGCTCGTCGCGCCGGTGGTCGACCCGGGCCGCACGGAACGCACGGTCTACCTGCCGTCGGGCGCGCGCTGGCTGTGCTGCGCGAGCGCGCGATCGTTCGACGGCGGCGCGAGCGTGACGCTGCCCGCGCCGCTCGACACGCCGGTGATGCTGTTGCGCGAAGGCCGTGTGCTGCCGCTGAACGTCGCCGAGCAACGCTTCGGCGCGCGCGCGGACACGCGCGGCTTCCTCGTCGCGCCGCGCATCGAGGACGGCGTCGCATACGGCGAATGCGTCGAGGACGACGGCGAAACGGAAGCGTGGCGCGACGGCGAATACGGGCTGTGGCGCATCGAGACCGGCCGCCAGGCGTCGGGCGAACTCGGCGTGTCGGTCCGCTGGGACGGCCGCATGCATCGCCCCGCCGAGCGCCTCGAGATCCTGCTGCCGGCGTCGCTGCAAGGCGCGCTTGCGGTGCGCGGCGCGCGCGTCGAGCACGATGCGCGGGACGGCGCGTGGCGTCGCCTCGTCGTGGCGCTCGACGACTGACCGCGCACGCTCGGGCAAGCGCCGAGCCATGTTCGGGCGGACCGCGCACGCGGCCCGCCCCGCCATCCAAGAGGAGGCCGTCCAGCCTCCCGCCCCCTGAAGAGACCTGGAGATCGACAATGAAGGCACCGCATCATCATTATGCAATCCTGATTTTGTCCACCGCGTCGCTCGGCGCTTCCGCCGCCCATGCGCAGAGCAGCGTGACGCTGTACGGCGTGGTCGACGATTCGCTCGCGTACGTGAACAACCAGCAAGGCCACTCGAACGTGTACATGCGCGACGGCAACCTGTATGCGTCGAAGTTCGGGCTGCGCGGCGACGAGGATCTCGGCGGCGGCACGCACGCGATCTTCGACCTGCAATCCGGCTTCAACCTGAACACCGGCGCGCAAGCCGCCGCCGGCACGATCTTCAACCGCCAGGCCTTCGTCGGGCTGCGCAACGACCATTACGGCACGGTGACGGCCGGCCGCCAGTACACGCCGTACTTCCTGCTGGTCGGCCCCTACGCGTCGAGCAGCTGGCTGACCGGTGCGACCGGCGCGCATCCGGGCGACATCGACGGCCTCGACACGACCATCCGCGTGAACAACTCGGTCACCTATACGTCGCCGACCTTGTCCGGGCTGACCGCGAGCGCGATGTACGCGTTCGGCGGCATCGCCGGCGCGACCGGCAAGGGCAATACGTTCAGCGCCGCGCTGCGCTATGCGAACGGGCCGGTCGGGATCGCGGCCGGCTACCTGCGCATCAACAGCTCGGGTTCGTCGGCGGGGTTCCTGAATCCGGCGACCGCGGCGTCGGGCAGCTTCGCCGTGTCCGTGCTGAACCAGGGCTACCTGACCGCGAAGGCTGTCGAGCAGGTCGCGACGGCCGGCAACTACACGCTCGGCAACCTGACGATGGGCCTCAACTACTCGAACGTGAAGTACCTGCCCGGCAGCGGCTCCGCGTTCGCGAACACGGCCGTGTTCAACACCTACGGCGCGCTCGCCGCGTACCGCTTCACGCCGACCTTCTCGGTGGCCGGCGCGTTCGCGTACACGCTCGCGTCGAAGGCGAACGGCGTGTCGAGCGCGGCCCGCTACCAGCAGTATTCGCTGAAGGAGTCGTACAGCCTGTCGAAGCGCACGACGCTCTATGCGCTGCAGGCGTACACGCATTCGAGCGGGCGCACGCTCGGCGCGCAAGGTGCCGGCCATATCGTCGACGCGGCGCCGATCGTCGGCGACTCGCAGCAGCTCACGCCGTCGACGACGCACGGCCAGTTCGTCGGCATGGCCGGGATCGCCGTGACGTTCTGAAATCGCGGCAGCGCATCGCCCGCCGGCGCCCCGGACGGTCCGCATCATCCGGGGCGCCGGATTCCGCGCCTCGTCTGCGCTCGGTCTGGGCTCCGTCGCACTCGCCGGCTCAGTGCGAGGGTGTTCGCGATCGGCCCGATACCCTACAATTCGTCAGGTTAACCCCTGCTGCTTGCCCCTTCTTGCAGTCCCGACACCGCGCTACACTCGACGCACGCCGTATCAGGGTCCGACGTGCGACGCGCGCGCCGGGCGGCGTCGCGCCTCGTTGCGCCCACAACTGGATGCCAGCCATGCCAGGTTCCCGTCCCTCGACCCGCACGGCGTTAGAGCCGCAGGCCGTCGCCCCCAGTACGTCCGCCACCGCGCGCGAGGCCATGCTGATGCCCTTCTTCCACTGGGGCTTCCATGCGTGGGCGATCTACGGGCTGACGGGGCTCGTGCTCGCGTACTTCGGTTTCCGCTACAACCTGCCGCTGACGCTGCGGTCCGGGCTGTATCCGATGCTGCGGGAGCGCGTGAACGGCCGGATCGGCCACGCGGTCGACGCGTTCATCGCATCGTGCGGACGCGTGGCCTCCGACGGAGTCGCACGATGAGCGGCCTGCTGCACGATCGCACCGGCGACTTCATCGCGCTCGCGACGCTCGCGGTGCTTTACCTCGGCGGCGTCGGCCTCGCGCTGTGGCGGATCCGCACCGCCGCGCCGCGCGGCAAGGTCTACTGGATCGTCTGCATCGCGTTGCTGGCCGGCGGTGCGATCGCGATCACCGCCAACCTGTCGCCCGTGCCGAACAGCGGCGAGATGCCGCCCGGTTTCGCGCTCGGCGTCGAGGCGGTGCTGCTCGGGCTCGCGCTCGTCGCGGCGGGCTGCGCGTGGCTGATGTTGCGTGCGAGGCGCGGCTGATATCTGTCGCTTGCGCGGCGGCGCAGCCTTGCCTTGTCATGCGCGAACGGCAGCGTGCATGCCGAACGTCGGTCGTCCTCGTAGCCTGACGCGTCATGCAGACGGCGCCCGCGCCGTGACGAGCCAGCACGCCGCGTCGAACCGCACGTCAGCGCCCTGCACGTAAGGCTCGAACGCAGCGCGCACCGTTTCGACCACGCGCCGCCGCGTCGCGTCGTCCGCGTCCTGAAGCGCGAGCCCGACCGGGCCCAGTCGCGCGATGTAGTCGTTCAACGCCGCCTCGGGCAACGCGCACGCCTGGTCGATCGGCTCGATCGCGATGTCGGCCCAGCCGCTGTCCGACAGCACCGACGCGATCCGCTGCCGGTCGCCGAACGCGAATTGCCCCGGCGCCCCCGGCTGCCGCGCCGGCAGGTCCGGCAGCAACGTTGCCGCGACACGTTCGGCCGTCGTCATGAACGGATTGTCGGCGGCGCCGCGCCATGCAACGAATCGCAGTTGCGCGTTCGCGCGCGCCGCTTGCCGCAGGTTCGCGAAGGCGCGCACCGGATCGTCGAAGAACATCACGCCGAAGCGCGACACGATCAGGTCGAACCGACCCGGCGCGAATGCATGCGTCTGCGCATCGGCATGCACGAAGCCGGCGCCCAGGCCGGCGCGTTCGGCACGCGCCCGTGCGGCGGCAATCATCCGCGCCGAAATATCGACGCCGGTACAGTGCGCGTGCGTGCCAAGCCGCCGTGCGATCGCGAGCGTCACCGCGCCGGTGCCGCAGCCGACGTCGAGCACGCTGCGCGCGGATGCCGCGGCCGCCGCGTCCGCGAGCAGCGTCTCGAATGGCTCGAACATCCGGTCGAGCGAGCGCTGCGCGTCGACCCATGCCAGCCCCGACGGACCATTCCACAGCGCAGACTGCGCTTCGTTTGCCCGGCTGTCTTTCGTCGTCGATTCTCCTTTTTCGTCCGTATCGTTGACCGTGATCCGGACTATGCTGCTTCAAGCCGGCTTGAGGTCAAGGCCGCGACCGCGGCACGACTCGCGCGCCGGCCGGCCGTCGGACTCCGCCCTTCACATTTCTTACACTCGCACTGCGTATCGTTGACGACTTTCCTACGGTGCCTCTCATGCGACGACTCCTCCCGCGCGCACTGCTCGCGCGCTGCGCTCCGCTTGTTGCCCTCGCGGCGCTGTCCGCGTGTTCGAATCACATCGATACGCCCGCCGATCCGGCCAGTGCCGCGATCAACCTCCAGGCCGCGTGGGTCGAGATCGGCGACGCGAACCAGGCGATCGCACGCGTGATCACGAGCTACAGCCCCGCATCCGCGAGCGATCCGCTGTGCCCGCAACTGTCCGTCGATGGCAAGCTGTCGCGCATGACGCTGCGCGCCGGCGCCGCGACCGTCGCGCAGCGTCCGACGGCGAGCGCCGCGGCCGACTCGAAACCGTCGAGCTTCCCGGTGTCCGTCTGCGAAGCGGCGCTGCCGGCCGATGCGCAAACGGCGAGCGTCGCGGGCCGCGCGCTGCCGCTGCCGAAAGCGCAGCCGCAGCGCATCGCGATCATCGCCGACACCGGCTGCCGGATGAAGAAGGCCGACAACGCATGGCAGGCGTGCAACGACGCGACGGTCTGGCCGTTCGACACGATCGCGGCGAGCGTCGCGAAGCTGTCGCCGGACCTCGTGCTGCACGTCGGCGACTATCACTACCGCGAAAACGCGTGCCCGCCCGACATCGCCGGCTGCAAGGACAGCCCGTGGGGCTATGGCTGGGATGCGTGGCAGGCCGACCTGTTCCGCCCGGCCGCGCCGCTGTTCGCGAAGGCGCCGTGGGTCGTCGTGCGCGGCAACCACGAGGAATGCGCACGGGCCGGCCAGGGCTGGTACCGCTTCCTCGATCCGCGCCCGTATTCGGCGGCCCGTTCGTGCGACGATCCGGCCAACGACGACGACGCGAACTACTCGGATCCCTATGCGGTGTCGCTCGGCGGCGGCACGCAGGTGATCGTGTTCGACACCGCGAAGGTCGGCCGCAATCCGCTGAAGACGACCGACGTGCAATTCCGCATCTACCAGAAGCAGTTCCAGACGGTCGCGTCGCTCGCGTCGAAGGCCGGCATGTCGACGACGATCTTCACGAACCACCATCCGATCCTCGCGTTCGCGCCGATCGCCGGCAGCACGCCCGCGCCGGGCAACCTCGCGCTGCAGTCGGTGATGGCGAGCCTGAACGCGCAGGCGTACTACCCGCCCGGCATCCACGTCGCGCTGCACGGGCACGTGCACGACTTCCAGGCGATCAACTTCTCGTCCGGGCATCCGGCGACGATCGTGTCCGGCAACGGCGGCGACAACCTCGACGTCGCGCTGCCCGACCCGTTCCCCGCCGGCCTGACGCCAGCGCCGGGCGCCGTGATCGAACGGCTGTCGCACAACAACAGCTTCGGTTTCCTGATCATGGAGCGACGCGCGGCGCCGGCGACGGGCTGGGTGTTCCATGCGTATTCGGCGGCGGGCAAGCTGCTCGCGTCGTGCGACCAGTCGGGCAACACGCTCGCATGCGACAAGACGGGGTTCATCGCGCCGTGAGTGACGAAGTTCGATTGCACGGCGGCTTGATGGATTCTGCGGATGCGGCGTATGCGGCGTGTTCGGCGTGTTCGGCGTGTTCGGCGTGTTCGGCGTGTTCGGCGTGTTCGGCGTGTTCGGCGTGTTCGGCGGATGCGGCCGGCTGCCGGGAAGGAATGGCTGGATCGCGAAGGCAGCCGATTCCTTCGGTCGCCCTCGCCGGGCGTCCGGCGTCCGCCGCGGTTCCGGCCGCCGGCGGACGGGCGATACGCGCCCTTGCCGCCGCCGTGCTCGCCGGAGCGGCGCTCGCGGCCCACGGCGCACCTGCCGAAACGACCCTGCTCCCCGGCGCGCCGCCGGCGCGCGTCGTCGGTACGATCGGCAACGGCACGCCGCAGGTGACCGACAAGGTCGACGCGGCCACCGCCCGTTTCGCGCCCGACCCGACGCTCGTCGCGCTGGGCCGCCGGATCTTCTTCGATCCGCGGCTGTCCGAGCCGCGCGGCATGTCGTGCGCGGGCTGCCACGATCCGGGGCGCGCGTTCGCGCCGACCTTGTCGGCCGCTTCGCTCGCGGGGCCGGGCGTGCCGGAAGGCAGCCGCCACGGGCGCTTCAGCCAGCGCAACGCGCCATCGCTGCTCTACGTGCGCTACGTGCCGCGCCGCCACTTCTACCAGGACGACGACGCGCCCGCGCCGTCGCCGTTCGGCGGCCTGTTCAGCGACGGCCGCGCGGACACGCTCGCCGAACAGATCCGCGGGCCGCTGTTCGACCCGAACGAGATGAACAACCGGTCGCCGGCCGCGCTGCTGCGCAAGGTCGACGGCACCGAACTGGCGGGCGATCTCGCCGCGCGCTTCGGCACGTCGGCGCGGCGCGATCCCGAGCAACTGGTGCGGGCGCTCGGCTCGGCCGTCGAGGCCTATCTGCAGAGCGACGAGATGGCGCCGTTCACGTCGCGCTTCGACGCGTTCCTGCGCACGCGCAAGCCGCTCGCGCCGGCCGAGATGCGCGGCCTGGCGCTGTTCCGCAATCCCGACAAGGGCAATTGCATGAGCTGCCATACGCTGTCGGAAACGTCGAGCCGGCCGGAGCGCTCGCTCTTCACCGATTTCGGCTACGACGCGATCGCGGTGCCGCGCAACCACGCACTGCCCGCGAACCGCGATCCGCGCCATTTCGACAACGGTCTGTGCGATACGGCTGCGCGGCTGCGCTGGCCCGAGCCGACGCAATGGTGCGGCTACCTGCGCACGCCGGGACTGCGCAACGTCGCGGTCAAGCAGACGTTCATGCACAACGGCGTGTTCACGACGCTGCGCGACGCGGTCGCGTTCTACAACACGCGCTCGACCGACCCTGGCCGCTGGTATCACGGCGCCCGGACGTTCGACGACGTGCCGGCCGCCTATCGCGGCAACATCAACGTCAATTCGACGCCGATGAACCGCCGGCCCGGCACGCCGCCCGCGCTGACCGACGCGGAAATCGACGACATCGTCGCGTTCCTCGGCACGCTGACCGACGCACGCTACGCGAATCCCGTCCCGGCCGCCGCCCGCATCGCCCGCGCCGCCGCGCCGGCGCGTTGACCCTGGCCGAACGGCCAGGCGCATGCGCATCCGCTTGCGGTCGCCGCAAACACTGGTTATATTTACAGTACTGTATTTATGAACAGTGAGGTGCGCGATGGAACATCTGGTCCGTATCGTCAACGACACCGATCGCCAAGTGCTGGCATGGCTGCGTGCGCAGGTGGGCGACGCCCGCGTCGAGCGTGCGGCGCGCCAGCTCGGGCATACGCGAAAGCCCTTTCCGTCGGCGGTATGCCGGTATCTGGGCATGAGCGCGCCGGCCACGCTGCGCCCGGCGGAGCGGCCGCGTGCCGCACGCGACTTCTCGGTCGGAGATCGCTATCTGTCGCTGATCCGTCAGCACCTCGCCGCGCATGCGGTCAGCCGATGAAATCGCCGAAATCGTATCGTCGGCGTGTCGCCGCGCGGCGGCCGGCCGCGGAGAATGCGGCGAGCCGGATCGGCCGGCCCGTGCTCTCGTCACGACCGCCGAGCCCGGTAGCCAACGCGCCAGCCCGGCCGACACCCGCCCTGCTCACGCAGCGGCCGCCGCGTCGCGTATCAACTGGCCGAGCGTTTCGATTGCCGCTTCATGTGCCGTGTCGAACACCCGCGTGCAGGCAAGCCGGATATACGCGTCAAAGCGGTCGGAATTCGAGAAGATCGCGCCTGGCGCGATCCTTACCCCGCGTGCGAGCGCGGCATCGAACAAGGCTTCGGAACGCACGCCGTCGGGCAGCGCGATCCACAGCAGCATGCCGCCGGGCGGCCGGTTCATCCGCGTGCCGGCGGGAAAATGGCGCGCGATCGCATCGATCGTCACATCGCGCTGCACGCGAAGCTGTTCGCGAAACCGGTGCAGGTGGCGGTCGAACGCACCCGAGCCGACGAATTCGGCCGCGACGGCCTGCAGCAACGCGGCGTTGTGCCGGCTTTGCGCGAACTTGAGCATCTTCACGCGCGCGTGCCAGCGGCCCGCGCTCATCCAGCCGAGCCGCATTCCGGGCGCCAGCACCTTGTTGAGCGACGGGCAATAGATCACCGTGCCGTCGCGGTCCCATGCCTTCACGGGTTTCACCGCGTGCGGCGCTTCCACGAGTTCGCGATACGGCTCGTCCTCGATCACGGCCACGCCGCGACGCGAGCACAGCGCGACCAGCGCAGCCTTGCGTTCGTCGGGCATCACGCTGCCGAGCGGGTTCTGCAGATTCGGCACGACGACCACGGCCCGAATATCCGGGTACGCGGTCAGCGCCACGTCGAGCGCTTCGATCGACAACCCGGTCGTCGGGCTGGCCGGAATCTCGAGTGCACGCAGGCCGAGGCTTTCGAGCAGCTGGATCAAGCCGAAAAAGGCCGGCGATTCGATCGCGATCGTGTCGCCGGGGCGCGCCACCGCGCGCAACGCGAGATTCACGGCATCGACGCCGCCGCTCGTCGACATCACGTCGTCCGGCGACACGGTCACGCCGTACGACAGCGCGCGTTTGGCCATCGTCTGCCGGAATTCGGCCGAGCCGCCAACCGGCCCCGCGTCGGTCAGCAGCGTCGGCTTGCGCCGTAGCAGCCGGATCGCCAGCGCCTGCAGGCGCTCGGCCGGGTACAGCGTCGCCAGCGCGGATGCGCCACCGAGATTCAGCGCGTCGGGCCTCGCGTTCGCACGATCGATCACGCGCGACACGCGTTCGTGCAGCCCCGCGAACGGCGGCTCGACGCTCAGCGGCTGCCCGTCGCTTTCCGGCAGCGTGTCGAGCGCGGCCGCCGCGCGCCGGCGCACGAAGTAGCCCGAGCGCGGCCTGGCTTCGCACCAGCCCGTATCCTCGAGCCGCCGGAAGGCCTGGGTCGCGGTAGACAGGCTCACGCCGTGCTGCGCCATGAACGCACGCACGGACGGCATCCGGTCGCCGGGCGACAGCGTGCCGGCCGCGATGATGCGGCGGTAATGCTCGGCGAGCCGTTCGTAAAGCGGCTCGCCGGCCATCGGCAAAGTCATGCGGGATGGATCGGTGATGGGCGTCATGCGGGTCATCCTGCCCGCGCGCCCGGGCGCACGCCAGATACAGATTCCGGGGAAACTCACCGATACAGCAACATGAAATCGCCGTCTGCACCGTAACAGATACCCGTCCCCTGAATCTGTCCTGTCCGCACGCGTTTCCTTAACCTGATTGCACGCTGTCGCCCTGCCATCGCCGGGCCGCGCAACCGGGAAAAGGACACGCCATGCGGACGCACGACATCCGGCTCGACGCCGGGCAAAGCCACTTTGCGTGGTTCGACAAGGGCAGCCGCGTCATCGTGCTCGACGGCGCGCTCGCGGTCACGTTACGTCACGGCGGGCTCGACTGGCTGCCCGATGCGCCGCAATACGTTCGCCGCGTGCTCGACGAAGGCGAATGCCTGACGATCGAGACGGCCGGTCACGTGGCATTGTCCGCCGGCGGCGCCGGGCCGGTTGCCGCGACCGTCGCGGCGCCCGTGGCCAGGCCCGGCGTATTCGCGGTGTGGCGTGCGTGGCTGCAGCGGGCGTCCGCGCGGCTGCTCGGCGAGCGGCATGTGCGCGAGCAGTCCTGACGCGACGGCTACAACACCGTCGCCGGTGTCGCCACGCGATCACCGTGTCGCTCCACCCGGCGACGAATTCGAACCCGGCCGCGCGACGCCTACACACCGTCGCCGTTGTCGCCGCACGATCACCGTGTCGCTCCCCCGGCGACGAATTCGAGCCCGGCCGCGCGACGCCTACACGCCGTCGCCGTTGTCGCCGCACGATCACCGTGTCGCTCCCCGGCGACGAATTCCAGCCCTGCCGGCGCCCTCGCCGGGCCGCTTCGGCCACGCCGACAACCTCGGCCGCAGCAGCCGCGCGTTGCTACCGCACCTTCCGCGCGCGCTCGATCCATTCGAACAATGCCATCCCGGCCAGCATCGCGCCGACGAACGCGATGCCCTTCACCGACCCGAGCCCGATCGACACGATCGCCGGCCCCGGGCAGAACCCGGCAAGCCCCCAGCCGATGCCGAACACGGCGCTGCCGGCGACGAGGCGCACGGTAATCGTCCGCACGGCCGGCCACTGGATCGGCAGGCCGAGCAACGACCGCGACCGGTGCTTCGCCCATGCGAACGCGAACACGGCGACGCCGATCGCGCCGGCCATCACGAATGCGAGCGACGGATCCCAGCGGCCGGCCAGGTCGAGAAAACCGAGCACCTTCTGCGGGTTGGCCATCCCCGACACGATGAGGCCGACGCCGAACATCAGCCCCGCCAGAAACGCGAATCCTGCCTGCATGTCAGCCCCCGAGCACGTGCCGTCGCACGAATACGGTCGCGAAGCCCGCGACCATGAAGACCGCCGTCGCGACGATCGAGCGCGTCGCGCCGCGCGACAGCCCGCAGACGCCGTGACCGCTCGTGCATCCGCCCGCATAGCGCGTGCCGATCCCGACCAGCAGGCCGGCCGCCAGCAACTCGCCCCAGCCTGCATCGACCTGCGGCGTCACGGCGGCACCGGCGACACGCATCAGCAGCGGCGCGGCGATCAGCCCGGCGACGAACGCGGCACGCCAGCCGCGCTCCGCCGCGCCGGCCGTAAACAGGCTGCCGACGATGCCGCTGATTCCGGCGATCCGCCCGTTGAACGCCATGAGCCACGCGGCCGCAAGCCCGATCAGCACGCCGCCGGCAAGCGACAGCCACGGCGTGAAATGAAGCGCATCAAGCTGCATCGCGCGTCCCCTTCGCGGCCGGGCCGCAGAACTGTTCGTACAGCACGCCCATCACCGCGATCGCAGCCGGGCTGTCGAGCGAGTAGTGGATGTTCTTGCCTTCGCGGCGCGTGCGGACGAGCGCGTTGTCCCGCAACACGCCGAGCTGCTGCGACAGCGTCGGCTGGCGAATATCCAGCCGCGCCTCGAGATCGCTCACGCAGCGTTCGCCCTGCGACAGTTCGCACAGCAGCAGCAAGCGATCGGGATTGGACAGCACCTTGAGCAGCGCGCACGCCGATTCGGCGGCGGCGCGCATCTGATCGGGCTCGGGCAGCCCGGTGGAAGGGTCGGCGTTCATGAGAGCGATCGCATTCGATTAACGAATCAATATTATATATATTTATATATCGTTGATTCGTACTTTCGGTCGGCGCCATCGGAAGAAAAAGGAAAGCGCCGTCTGCGACGCCCACCCCTGCCTCCGCTACGCCTGCTCGCCGGCAAGCGCATCGGCTGCCGCCGCGCGCTTCTCGCCGGCCCGTACCGCGCCCAGCACCAGCACCGCGATCCCGGCGATCACGCACGGCACCGCGACGAATGCGAAGGCGATCGGCAACGGCAGCCCCGTTGCGAGCATCGCCCCGCCCGCCATCGAACCGACGACCGACCCGCCGCGGCCGATTCCGTTCGCCCAGCTCACGCCCGTGGTCCGGCACTCGGTCGGGTAGAACGCGGCCGACAGCGCGTTCGCGCCGACCTGCGAGCCCGACACGCAGAAGCCCGCGGCGAACACGACCAGCGCGGCGCCCGCCGGCGACGCGGCCAGCACGCCGATCGCCGCGACGAACACGCCGGCCGCCGCATAGCTGCATGCCAACACGCGATGCGGATCGAAGCGGTCCATCAGCCCGCCGAGCACGATCGCGCCGAGCGTGCCGCCGACCTGGAACATCGCGGTCACGCGCGCGGCCGTCTGCAACGTCGCACCGGTCGTGCGCAACAGCGTCGGCAGCCAGCTCGACAACAGGTAGATGACGAGCAGGCTCATGAAGAACGTGAGCCACAGCAGCAGCGTGCCGCGCAGCAGGTCGGCGCCGAACAGGCGGCCGAGCGGCGAAGCGGCCGGCTTGCCGCGCGGTGCGATGAACGACGCGTGCGCGAGATGCGGGTCCGGTGCGATGCGTGCGAGCATCGCCGCGATCCGTTCACGCGCCGCGCCGGTGTTGACGAGGTAGCGCACCGATTCGGGCAAGCGCCATGCGAGCACCGGCAGAAGCAGCAGCGGCGCGGCACCGCCGACGACGAGCACCGCGCGCCAGCCGTCGCGTTCGATCAGCGACGCGGCCGCGAGTCCGCCGAGCGCGGAGCCGATCGTGAAGCCGCAGAACATCGTCGTCACGAGCAGCGAGCGCCGCCGCGCGGGGCAATACTCGGACGTCAGCGTGATCGCGTTCGGCATCGCGCCGCCGAGCCCGAGGCCCGTCACGAAGCGCCACGCGATCAGTTCGGTCAGACCGCCCGCGCTCGCCGACGCCGCACTCGCGATGCCGAAACACGCGACACAGGCGAGCAGCAGGCGCTTGCGGCCGAACCGGTCGCCGAACGGCCCGAACACGAGCGCACCGGCCATCAGCCCGGCGAGCCCGGCGCCGAACACCGGCGCGAGCTGCGCGGGCGACAGGCCCCATTCCGCACGAATGACGGGGGCGATGAACCCGATCGATGCCGTATCGAAACCGTCGATCGCGACGATCAGGAAGCACAACACGACGATCGCGGCCTGAAACGGCGCAACGCGATGTCGGTCGATCCATTCGCTGACGTCGATGGACAGCGTATCGGCCATGATGATGTCTCCTCCATGAAGGCGGTCGCGCGCGATGTCGTTGAAATGCGCGCCGCCGGATGCAAACCGAAAGGCGTCAGGCAACGGACTTCAGGCAGTTCTCCGCGCGCCAGCCGTGCAGCCAGTCGAGCGCGTCGTAGAACTGCGCCTGCGTGCGTCCGACCCACAGCGCGTTGCGCACCTGCCGCTCGACGCCCTTCGCGTGATAGATCCGCCCCATCTCGCGCGCCGAATACAGCACGCGTGCGGTGCGCGGAATCCGCACGCGCTCGTACAGCGCAAACGCGGCCTCGAAGTCGCCGTCGGCCTGCGCGACGGCCGCGCCGAGCGTCACCGCATCCTCGAGCGCCTGGCACGCGCCCTGCGCGAGGTATTGCGTCATCGGATGGGCAGCGTCGCCGAGCACCGTCGCGCGGCCCGCACTCCAGCGCTCGACCGGGTCGCGGTCGGCGGTCGCCCAGCGCTTCCACGACGTCGGCCGGTCGAGCATCTGCTTCGGCAGCGGATGGATGCCGTCGAAGTACGACAGCACTTCCTCCTTGCTGCCGTCGCGCACGCCCCAGGTTTCCTGCTCGCGGCTGTGGAACGTGACGACGAGGTTGTACTGCCGGCCGCCGCGCAGCGGATAGTGGACGAGATGGCAATGCGGGCCGGCCCAGACGACCGGCGCATTGATCTGCAGATCCTTCGGCATGTTGTCGACGTCGACGACCGCGCGATACACGACGTGCCCCGTCACACGATGCGCGTCGCCGATCAACGCGTGACGGATCGCGGACTTCACGCCGTCGCAGCCGATCACCGCATCGGCGCGATAACGCTCGCCGTGCTGGTCGATCACGGTCACGCCGTGGCCGTCCTGCTCGAACCCGCACACCTGCGTGCTGGTCCGGAACTCGATCAGCGGATGATCCTTGACCGCCTCGTAGATCGACAGGTGGATGTCCGCGCGATGGATAACCGCATACGGGTTACCGAAGCGCTCGCGATACGCGGCGCCCGTATCGACGCACGCGACTTCCCGCGCATCGACCGCATCCATCAGTTGCAGCCGGTCGGTAAACACCGCCCGGCCGCGCGCGGCCTCGCCGACGCCCAGCGCGTCGAGCGCGTTGAACGCGTTCGCGGCGAGCTGGATGCCCGCGCCGATCTCGCCGATTTGCGCGGCCTGCTCGAGCAGCGTCACGCGAATGCCCTGGCGCGCGAGCGCCAGCGCCGTCGCGAGCCCGCCGATGCCGCCGCCGATCACGAGTACGCGTCGGCCTGTGTTGTGTGTCTCGCCCATGTCTGTCTCCTGCTTCGTGTTACGCGATGTAGTCCGGTTGCCGCTGCGGCTGCGCTGCGTCGAATGCCGGCTCGCGCAGCGCGTGTTCGTGAATCGCCAGGCTGCGCGGATACGCGCCCAGGTCGCAATCCATCCGCAGCGCGTTCGCGACCTGCGGCACGAGGCATACGTCGGCGAGTGTCGGCGCCTCGCCGAAACACCACGGACCCGTGTCCGCACGCGCGAGCAGACGCTCGACGCCGGCCATCCCTTCCGCGACCCAGTGCCGGTACCACGCGCTCTTCTGCTGCGGCGTGACCTGCAGTTCGCTGTCGAGGTAGCGCAGCACCCGCAGGTTGTTGACCGGGTGGATGTCGCATGCGATCAGCGTCGCGAGTTCCAGCACGCGTGCGCGCTGCCGCGGTTCGAGCGGAATCAGCCGCGGCGCCGGATGAATCCGGTCGAGGTAGTCGATGATCGCGAGCGACTGGCCGAGACGGAAATCGCCGTCGACGAGCGCCGGCACCGACGCCGACGGATTCACATGCGCGACGTAGCCGGCCTCGCGGTGCTCGCCCGTGCGGATGTTGACGGGCAGCGTGTCGTACGACAGTCCTTTCAGCGCGAGCGCGATGCGCACCCGATAGGACGTCGAACTGTTGAAGAAGCTATGCAGTTGCACGATGTGACCTTTCGAGGAAAGCGAGGCGCGCGTCAGACCACGTGCACGGCCAGTTCGCCGAGCCGCTCGACGCCGACCTGCATCACGTCGCCCTTGACCACCGCGCCGACGCCTTCCGGCGTGCCGGTGAAGATCACGTCGCCCGGTTCGAGGCGGAAGAACTTCGACAGGTCGGCGACCGTTTCCGCGACCGACCAGATCAGGTGCGACACGTCGCTCTTCTGCTTCGTCGCGCCGTTGACCGTCAGCCACAGGCCGGCCTGCTCGAAATGACCGACCTCGCTCGCCGGATGCACGGGGCCGATCGGCGCGGAACGGTCGAACGCCTTGCCGATTTCCCACGGCCGGCCCATCTCGCGCATCTTCATCTGCAGGTCGCGGCGCGTCATGTCGAGGCCGACCGCATAACCCCACACGTGCTCGAGCGCACGCTCGAGCGGAATGTCGGCGCCGCCCTTGCCGATCACCGCGACGAGCTCGGCTTCGTAGTGATAGTTCTGCGTCTGCGACGGATACGCGAGATCGAGCGTTTCGCCGTAGGCGACCGGCACGACCGAATCGGCCGGCTTGCAGAAGAAGAACGGCGGTTCGCGATCGGGATCGAAGCCCATTTCGCGCGCATGCGCCGCGTAGTTGCGGCCGACGCAGTACACGCGGCGCACCGCGAAGCGGGCGTCGCTGCCGGCGACGGGAAGCGCGACCGGCGCTTCGGGCGGGAAAACATAAGTCATGAACGGCTCCAGCGTAGGCATGAAGGAAGGAACGCGCGCCGCGTCGGCGACGCACGCAACGAAGCGGGGAAAACGGGCGTCAGTCGCGCGCTTCGCGCAGCAGGTTCAGCGCGGACAGCACCGGCCGGTCGGAATAGCTGAACAGCACGCTGTCGGACGACGCCGACAGCCGCACCGGCGCCCACGACGGCGCGACGAAGATGTCGTGCGGCTCGAACGCGAACGCGTCGCCGCCGATGTGCGCGGTGCCGCTGCCGTCGACGACGCAGTAGATCGTCGCGTCGGTGCTGCGATACGTGCGGCCGTCGAAGCCGGCCGGCAGGAACTGCATGAAGGTCGCGATCGTCGGCATCGGCCAGCCGCCCGTCGCTGGGTTCACGTAGCGCAGCTTCACGCCGTCCCACGCGTCGAGTTCGCCGTTGCGGTACAGCGCGTCGAGCGCGTCGCGGGTGCGCGCATACGGATAGCTGAACACCGGCGACGTCGGATCGCTCGCGCGATGCCGCACCGGCGCCATGTTGTGGCCGAAGCGCGCGAAGCTGTCGCCTTCCGCGCGGCTCACCGGCTGCTCGGCCGTCGGATGGTTTTCGGCGAAACCCGCGTCGAGGTTCGCGACGAGCGGAATGTCGAGCCCGTCGAGCCACACGACCGGCTCGCCGCCGTCTTCCACCGACGGGTTGCCGTGGTCGTGCCACGCCCAAGACGGCGTGATGATGAAGTCGCCCGGATGCATCGTCGTGCGCTCGCCGTTCACCGCGGTCCATGCGCCCTTGCCTTCGACGATGAAGCGCAGCGCCGACTGCGTATGGCGGTGACTCGGCGCGATCTCGCCGGGCAGGATCAGCTGCAGGCCTGCGTACAGGGTCGGCGTCATGCTCGACTTGCCGGGCAGGCCCGGGTTCTCCAGCACCAGCACGCGGCGCACGGCTTCTTCCGCGCTGATCACGCTGCCGGCCTGCATCACCAGGTCCCGCACCCGCGCGTACTTCCAGATCGCGGCCTGCGCGGCCGGCTGCGGCGTCTTCGGCACGAGGTTGTGCAGCGATTCCCACAACGGGGCGAGGCGCTGCTCGGCGATCCGGGCGTAGTAATCGGCGCGCGACGTATCCGGGTGTCGGCTGGTCATGATGTCTCCTTGGGGCGGCCGATCGCGGTCGGCGCTGTGTCGGGTCGGGGACCGCGTGCCGCAGTCCGTTAGCGCATTTATATTAGACGCAGACATACCCGGTAAAATGGTGAAATCATCTAATCCATATTGATTCGGATATATCTTCCGATACGGAGCGTGCGATGGACTGGACCCACCGGCTGCGCTTGCGGCACCTGCAGGTCCTGCTGAGCCTGGCCAGCACGGGCAACCTGAGCCAGTCGGCGGCTGCGCTCGCGACCACCCAGCCGGCGCTGTCGAAATGGCTGAAGGAACTCGAGGAGGATGTCGGCCTGCCGCTGTTCGAGCGGCATGCGCGCGGCTTGCGGCCGACGGCCTACGGCGACGCGCTGATCGAGCATGCGCGCCGCGTGGAGGCGCAGCTCGACGTCGCGCGCGACGACATGGCCGCGCTGCGCGAAGGCGGCAGCGGCCTGGTCACGATCGGCACGTCGGGCGTCGCGGCCGCCGATACGGTGCCGCTCGCGGTATCGCAGTTGCTGAAGCGGATGCCGCGCGCGCAGGTTCGGCTCGCGGAGAGCACGATGAACCAGCTGATGCCGCAGCTCGCGCGCGGCGAGCTGGACATCGTCGTCGGCCGTTCCGGGTCCGCGTCCGTCGATCCGCACCTGCACGCAGAAGCGCTGTACGTCGATCCGGTGGTGTTCGTCGCGCGGCCCGATCACCCGCTCGTCGGCACGGCATCCGTCGGCTGGGACGAGGTGCTGGCCTGCTCGTGGATCGTCTGGCCGCCCGGCACCCCCGTGCACAACGCGCTACAGGTCGCGCTGACGGCCGCCGGGCGCGTGCAGCCGCCGCATTGCGTCGAATCGAATTCGTCGATCCTTAACCTCACGCTGCTGAACAACACCGACCTGCTCGGCGTCGCATCGCATCGTGCCGCGCGGCGCTTCGAGCAATTGAACGCGATCCGCATCCTGCCGATGCGGCTCGAGGGCCAGGGCGCGGTGTCGATCTACTGGCATCCGGACAGCGCGAAGCGAGCGGCCGTGGCCGCCGCGATCGAGTGCCTGCGTGCCTGTGCGGCGCCGCAGGTGGGTGGATGGGAGAAAGTGAAGGCGGAGTGAGCGACGCAGCGACCCGGCGCGAACCGGGCGCTGCGCCGTGGCGCATCAGCCGCCGTCGCAGGACGCGATGTCGTCCAGCATCAGCGTGCCGACTCGCGCGGGCACGAGCGGCGTGCGCGGCACCGGCGGCGTCCAGCCGAACAGCGCCTGCGCGGCCGCGCCGCACACGCGGCCCTGGCATGCGCCCATCCCGCAGCGCGTCTGCAGCTTCGCGGCCGTCCAGCCCGGCGCAGGCGCGGCCGCGTCTGCGACCGCGTCGAAGCGCACGTCCTCGCAACGGCACAGCAGCGTGTCGGGCCGCGCGAGCTTGCGGATCGGCTCGCGTATCGCGAAGCGCTCGCGCACCGCATCCGCGAACGCCTGCCAGTGCGCGCGCTGCGCAATCCGCTCGACGAGCGGCGCCGTCTGCCCGGTGGCCGCGTAGCCGGCGATTTCGCCTTCGACCATCGCCAGTTCGCTGCCGCCGACACCCGTGCACTCGCCCGCCGCGAAACAGCCGTCGCGGCTCGTGCGCTGATGCGCGTCGACCACCACCGCGCCGTTTTCTATCCGGCAGCCGAGGTGGCTCGGCAGCACGGTGTTCGGCACGAGGCCGAAGCCGCACGCGAGCCTGTCGCAGTCGACCTCGAACTCTCGCTCGCCCTGCCGGATCCGCACGCGTTCGAGCCGCTTGTCGCCGAACGCCTCGACGACGTGGGCATTGGGCCGGTAGGCTGCCGTGACGAGCTTCGCCGCCTGCGAGAGTTTCGACGGCCAGCGCCAAAGCCCCGCGCCGAAGCCGGCCACGTCGCTCCACGCCGCCTGTTCGAGCACGTGCGACACCTGCGCGCCGGCCTGACGGGCCGTCGCCGCGCTCGCGAGCAGCAGCGGGCCGCTGCCGGCGATCACCGTGCGCTGCCCGCGCACGTCGAGGCCGTACTTGATCAGGGCCTGCAGCCCGCCCGCGCCGGTCACGCCCGGCAGCGTCCAGCCCGGGAACGGCAGCAGCAGCTCGCGCGCACCGCAACACACGATCAGCGTGTGGAATTCGAGCAGGAAGCCGCGCTCGTCGTCCTCGAGCAGCAGCGTGCCCGGCTGCGTTTCGGCCACGATGCGCGTGGCAGCGAGATGCGTGACGTTCGGCTGACGCAGCACGGCCAGGCGTTCCGCCGCGTCCGGCACCGGCGTCGCGGCCGCCGCCTGGCGCCAGATCTGCCCGCCCGCGCGCGGATTGTCGTCGACGATCGCGACCGTCGCACCGCTTCGTGCGGCGGCCCGCGCCGCCGACAGCCCGGCCGGGCCCGCGCCGACGATCGCGACGTCGACGCTCAGTCTTTCCTGTTTCGCCGTGCTCATCGCGTGCGCTCCACCCGCATCCCGTCGCGGCACAACGTCTGGCAGGCCAGGCGGCGGCGGCCGTCGATCGTCATCCTGCACTCCTGGCAGATGCCCATACCGCAAAACGGCGCGCGCGCCGCACCCGTGCACGACACGCGCGTCGTGTCGTCACCGCTCGCCGCGACGGCGGCCGCGACGGTCGCACCGTCGGCCACCGTCAGCGCGCGGCCGTCCAGATGAATGATCATGTGAGCCTCCGGCGGGCCGCCCCCGCGGGGGGCGCCTTGCATGGGACCGGGGCAAGCGCTGAAGCGCCAACTCCGGTCGATGGCGAACGAAGTGTGCGTGGGGGTCGTTTCATGTCAGCGCTCCAGCTACGGGGGACGTCGTCAGGAAACGTCCCGGCAAATACGGTTCGATGTCGATGGGCGGCCGCTCGCCGGTCATCAATGCGGCGACGAGCCGCGCACTGCCCGGCGCGGTCGTCACGCCCAGCCCTTCGTGCCCGACCGCGAGCCATACGCCCGGCCGCGCCGGATGTTCGCCGAGCAGCGGCAGGCCGTCGGGGCTCGCCGAACGGAAACCCGTCCATGCGCGAATCCCGTTCAGGTCGGCCAGGTCGGGCAAGTAGCCGACAGCGCGGCGCAGCATGCGCGCGAGGACCGGCGGCTCGATGCGCGCGTCGTCGGTATCGAACTGGCGCGACGAGCCGATCAGCAGCTGGCCGGTCGGTCGCGGCTGCACGTTGAACGCGACCGACGTGCCGTCGCTCGCGTGCGCGCTCGCCGCATAGCCGAGTTCGACGAGCTGGTGCGACACCTGGCCCGGGTAACGATCGGTGATCAGCAGATGCCCCTTCTTCGGGCGCAGCGGCAGCTCGGGCAACAGCGTGCGCGCGGCGACGCCGTTCGCGACGACCACGCGTTCCGCGCGCAGCGTGTCGCCGCTCGCGAGCGTCACGCTCGGACCATCGACCGCCACCGCGCGCTCGCGCCGCAACGTGATGCCCGGCGCGCGCTGCAGCAGCCAGCTCGCGGCGACGGGCGCATAGAGAATCGCGTCGCCGGGGATCTTCAGCGCGCCGCCGAGGCCCGCGCGCAGCATCGGCTCGAGTTGCGCGAGCGTCGCCGCATCGATCAGTTCGCCCGCGACGCCATGTGCGGCGAGCGTCGCCTGCTTGGTGCGCGCGAGGTCCATCTCGCTGGAATCGGCCGCGAGCCACAGCGTGCCGCAGTTGCGGTACGCGCAGCCTTCCGGCATCTCGCCGGCGAGCGCGCGCCACAGCTCGATCGAGTAATGGCTCAGCGCGAGCTCCGCCGCGTTGTCGTCCATCGCGACGAGGTGCCCCATGCCGGCGCCGGTTGCGCCGCCGCTCGCGTCATCGACGACGAGCACGCGCAGCCCGCGCTGCGCGAGTTCGTGCGCACACGCCGCGCCGACGATGCCGGCGCCGATCACGACGACGTCGGTCCTGATTTCGCTCACGACACGATGCCCCAGCCGAACGGATCGTCTTCCTCGATCAGCAGCGTCGCTTCCGCGCTGAGGTGCGCGCTGCCGCGGATCGTCGGCACGATGCCGCCGTCGGCCTGCGCATAGCTCGCCTGGAACACGCTGCCGATCACGCTCGCCTGCCGCCACACGACGCCCGGCTCGAGCTTGCCGTCGGCCGCGAGGCACGCGAGCTTCGCGCTCGTGCCGGTGCCGCACGGCGAACGGTCGTACGCGTGGCCCGGGCACAGCACGAAGCTGCGGCTGTCGTGCTCGGGATCGTCAGCGAACAGTTCGATATGGTCGATCTCGCCGCCGTTCGCGCCGGTGATGCCCGCGCGCTCGAGCCCCGCGCGCACCGCGGACGAATAGGCGGTAAGCGCCGCGACGTTGTCGCCGGCCACGCGCTGGCCGTGATCGCTGATCAGGAAGAACCAGTTGCCGCCCCACGCGATGTCGCCCTTCACGGGGCCGTAGCCCGGCACGTCGACATCGACGGCCTTCGCGTGGCGATACGCGAGCACGTTGCGCACGCTGACCGACAGGTCGTCGTGCAGCGTCGCCTCGACGGTGCCGACCGGCGTTTCGATCCGGTGCACGCCCGGCTCGATGCGGCCCATGTGATGCAGCGTGCGCACGACGCCGATCGTGCCGTGCCCGCACATTCCGAGATAGCCGCTGTTGTTGAAGAAGATCACGCCGGCCGCCGCCTCCGGCGACACGGGCTCGCACAGCAGCGCGCCGACCAGCACGTCGCTGCCGCGCGGCTCGAGAATGCACGCGGTGCGATAGCGATCATGCTCGCGCGCGAGCACGTCGCGGCGCTCGGCCATCGTGCCGTTGCCGAGCGAGGGGAAACCGGACACGACGAGCCGCGTGGGTTCGCCGCCCGTGTGCGAATCGATGATCTGGATGCGCTTCATCATGAGCCGTCCGATGTGGGGAAAAGAGCATAGCTTCCTCCGTCGCGCGTCCGTCCGCTTGTGGCTTTTCGATAAGGACGGCGACGAAATCGGCATAGTGCGAAGCACCCTTCGCGGCCCTTCCGGCCACTATGCCGATTTCGTCATTTTGCTCCGCGATCCGGCTCAAGCGTGATGGGTGTTTGCACGGCGATACTGGTTGCACGTCGACACGCCTGTCGTCGACCGATACGAAGCAGGAGATTGCAGTGAGCCGAAACGCCATCCAGCGGACCGGAGTTTTCCCCGCCCTCAGCAACCGGTTCGCACCGGGCGCTTCCATCGCTTTCGACGCCGCGCGCCGCGCCGATCGGAATCGGGCGAACCGCTGACCGCGCCGACCGATTTCCCCCCCGGCGGTGCAACGGCATCCCCCGTCGCATCGCCGCTTCCGGTCCGGCATGGCTCGCGCGGGCCGTTCGCTGCGGCGCCAACCCGCGCCGCGCATGAACGGCCCCCGGCTCGCGCCGGTCGCTCGAACCGGTCGCACGCCGGCCGGCAGGTGTTGCGCCGCAGCTCCGTCGGAGCCCGGCGCAAGCCACACCTGCACCGATATTTCCCAGGAGACAAACCCATGCCAGGCCAAGGCAACACACACCCGTCCGTCCCGCTTTCCCGTTCCGTGCCCGCCGACGGCGGTCACGGCAAGTTCAAGAAGCAGTTGTCGCTGACCGACCTGACGTTCATCGGCCTCGGCGCGATTTTCGGTTCGGGGTGGCTGTTCGCCGCGAGTCACGTGTCGACGATCGCCGGCCCGGCCGGCATCTTCTCGTGGCTGCTCGGCGGCTTCGCGGTGCTGCTGCTCGGCATCGTCTACTGCGAGCTCGGCGCCGCGCTGCCGCGCGCGGGCGGCGTGGTCCGCTACCCGGTGTTCTCGCACGGCCCGCTGCTCGGCTACCTGATGGGCTTCATCACGCTGATCGCGTTCTCGAGCCTGATCGCGATCGAAGTGGTCGCCGCACGCCAATATGCGGCCGCGTGGTTTCCCGGTCTCACCAAGGCCGGCTCGAGCGACCCGACCACGCTCGGCTGGCTCGTGCAGGCCGCGCTGCTGTGCTTGTTCTTTTACCTGAACTATTCGAGCGTGAAGACGTTCGCGAAGGCGAACAACATCATCAGCATCTTCAAGTTCATCGTGCCGCTGTCGGTGATCGCGGTGCTGTTCACGTTCTTCAAGCCCGCCAACCTGACCATGCACGGCTTCGCGCCGTTCGGCATGCCGGGCATCGAGATGGCCGTGTCGGCCGGCGGCATCATCTTCGCGTACCTCGGCCTCACGCCGATCGTGTCGGTCGCGAGCGAAGTGCGCAATCCGCAGCGCACGATCCCGATCGCGCTGATTCTGTCGATCCTGCTGTCCACGCTGATCTACGTGCTGCTGCAGCTCGCCTTCATCGGCAGCATCCCGACCGACATGCTGGCCGCCGGCTGGCACGACGTGAGCAAGGCCTTCTCGCTGCCGTACCGCGACATCGCGCTCGCACTCGGCGTGGGCTGGCTCGCGGTGATGGTGGTGGCCGACGCGATGATCTCGCCGAGCGGCTGCGGCAACATCTACATGAACGCGACGCCGCGCGTCGTCTACGGCTGGGCGAAGACGGGCACGTTCTTCAAGGTGTTCACGCGTGTCGACGAGGCATCGGGCATCCCGCGCGCGGGCCTGTGGCTCACATTCGGCCTCGCGATCTTCTGGACCATGCCGTTCCCGTCGTGGGAAGCGCTGATCAACATCGTGTCGGCCGCGCTCGTGCTGAGCTACGCGGTCGCGCCCGTGTCGGTCGCCGCGCTGCGCCGCACCGCGCCCGGCCTGCCGCGGCCGTTCCGCGCGGTGGCGTTCGGCATCACCGGCCCCGCGTCGTTCGTGATCGCCGCGCTGATCGTCTACTGGTCGGGCTGGAGCACGGTGTCCTGGCTGCTCGGCCTGCAGATCGTGATGTTCGTGATCTATCTCGCGTGCCGCCGCTGGGTGCCGACCGCGCACCTGAGCATCGCCGAACAGGTGCGCTCGTCCGCGTGGCTGATCGCGTTCTACGCGGCCATGATCGTGCTGTCGTACTTCGGCGGCTTCGGCGGCACGGGCCAGCTCGCGCATCCGTACGACACGGTCGTCGTCGCGGCCGTCGCGCTCGTGATCTTCTACTGGGGCGCCAACACCGGCATCCGTTCCGACAAGCTGCAGCTCGAAGACGACGAAGACTGACGCACCCGCTTTCCCCTTTCCACTCCGGCCGGGCGCATCACGCCCGGCCCCGCATTTTCCGAGGAAGAACCATGCAACTCACAGGTCAGCTCCTGATCGGCCAGTCGGCCGTCGCCGGACAGAACGGCACCCTTCACGCGATCGCCGCCGCGACCGGCGAACCGCTCGAACCCGCGTTCGGCGGCGCGAGCCTGCACGACCTGGAGACGGCCTGCGCGCTCGCCGACGAAGCCTTCGACACGTATCGCGAAACGGGCCCCGAGCAACGCGCCGCGTTTCTCGACGCGATCGGCCGCAACATCATGGCGCTCGGCGACGACCTGATCGAGCGCTGCGTCACCGAAACGGGGCTGCCGCGCGCACGCATCGAAGGCGAACGCGGCCGCACGGTTGGCCAGCTCGCGCTGTTCGCGTCGCTCGTGCGCGACGGCGGCTACGTCGATGCGCGCATCGACCCGGCCCGCCCCGACCGCAAGCCGCTGCCGCGCGTCGACCTGCGCCTGCGCAACGTCGCGATCGGGCCGGTCGCCGTGTTCGGCGCGTCGAACTTCCCGCTCGCGTTCTCGGTCGCGGGCGGCGATACGGCATCGGCACTCGCGGCCGGCTGCCCGGTGATCGTCAAGGCGCACTCCGCGCACCCGGGCACGTCCGAGCTCGTCGGCCGTGCGATCCAGCAGGCCGTGCGCGAATGCGGGCTGCCGGCCGGCGTGTTCTCGCTGCTGTTCGATGCGTCGCGTGAAATCGGCCAGGCGCTCGTCGCCGATCCGCGCATCAAGGCCGTCGGTTTCACCGGCTCGCGCCGCGGCGGCGTCGCGCTGATGAACATCGCGGCCGCGCGCCACGAGCCGATTCCGGTCTATGCGGAAATGAGCTCGATCAACCCGGTGCTGCTGTTCCCGGCCGCGCTCGACGCGCGCCACGACACGATCGCGCCGCAGTTCGTCGCGTCGCTCGCCCTCGGCGCCGGCCAGTTCTGCACGAACCCGGGCCTCGTGCTCGCGGTCGACGGCCCCGCGCTGCGCGCGTTCGAAGCCGCGGCGGCCACCGCCGTGCAGGCGACCGCCGCGCAGACGATGCTGACGCCGCACATCCACGCGAGCTATGCGCAAGGCGTGGCCACCCTGCGCGCGCACGACGCGGTCGAGTTGCTCGCGGAAGGCGTGGAAGGCGGCCGCTACCAGGCGCGCGCGGCGCTGTTCGCGACGTCGGCGGACGCGTTCATCGCCCACCCCGAACTGCGCGACGAAGTGTTCGGCCCCGCGTCGCTGATCGTGCGCTGCCCGGATGCCGACACGCTGCATCGCGTGCTGAAGTCGCTCGAAGGCCAGCTGACCATCGCCGCGCATCTCGCCGACGGCGACGCCGCGCTGTTCGCCGCGCTGCGCCCGACGCTCGAGCGCAAGGCCGGCCGCATTCTCGTCAACGGCTTCGGCACGGGCGTCGAGGTCGGTCATGCGATGGTGCACGGCGGCCCGTTCCCGGCCACGTCCGACACGCGCACGACATCGGTCGGCGCACGCGCGATCGAGCGGTTCCTGCGCCCCGTGTCGTACCAGGACGTGCCGGACGCGCTGCTGCCGGACGCCATCCGCAACGGTAACCCGCTGAACGTGCCGCAACGCATCGACGGCGTGCCCGCGCCGCGGGAAGCGCGCGATGTCTGAGCCGCTCGCCGAAGTCGTCCTGTCGCTCGACGAGGTGCACGCACTCGCGCTGCGGGTGCTGACGCACCACGGGATGTCCGCTGCGCACGCGCAGGCTATCGCCAGCGTGATCACGCAGGGCCAGCGCGACGAGTGCCACTCGCACGGCGTGTACCGGCTGCTCGTGTGCGTGCGCTCGCTGAAGAAAGGCAAGGTCGATCCGCAGGCGGTGCCGACGCTGCGCCGGCTGTCGTCGTCGATCGTCTCCGTCGACGCGCATCGCGGCTTCTCGCTGCTGAGCTTCGAGACCGGCCTGCCGGTGCTCGTCGAGATGGCGAAGCAGCACGGGATCGCCGCGATGACGATCAACCGCTGCTACCACTTCTCGGCGCTGTGGCCCGAGGTCGAGGCGATCGCCGCCGAGGGGCTGGCCGGCATCGCGATGAACCCGAGCCACAGCTGGGTCGCGCCGGAAGGCGGCCGCGAACCGGTGTTCGGCACCAACCCGATCGCATTCGCGTGGCCGCGCCCGGACGGCGTGCCGTTCGTGTTCGATTTCGCGACCAGCGCGATCGCGCGCGGCGACATCGAGCTGCATGCGAAACAGGGGAAGGCGATCCCGCCGCACTGGGCGATCGACGCCGATGGCCAGCCGACCACCGACCCGAAGGCCGCGCTGCAGGGTGCGATGCGCACCTTCGGCGGGCACAAGGGTTCGGCGCTCGCGGCGATGGTCGAACTGCTCGGCGGCGCGCTGATCGGCGACATGACGAGCCAGGAGTCGATGGATTTCGACGCAGGCGTCGGCGCGACGCCGTGCCACGGCGAACTCGTGATCGCGTTCGACCCGAAGGTGTTCCTCGGCGACGATCTCGACGCGGGCCTCGCGCGCGGAGAGCGGATGTTCGCGTCGATCACCGGGCAAGGCGCGCGGCTGCCGTCGCAACGGCGCTTCGATGCCCGCGCGCGCAGCATCGCGCACGGCGTGCGGATTCCGCAGGCGCTGTACGACGAAATCCTGACGCTGCTCGACTGACGCGCGATCGACGGGTACGGCGCACGGCTTCATCGTCGGCGGAACGGGCGATGAAGCCGCTGCCGGCTCCGCCGGCGATGGCCGGCGTCCGCCTTCGTGCCTGGTGCGCCCGGTTCGCCTTCACGCTCGGCACACCGAGGCGCTGTCCGGCGCACCACTCCACCCGCGCCCGCGCCCGCGGGCGCCGCGCGCCCGGCGGCTGTGGGATAATCGTCGAGTTTGCCCAGGGCGCAGCTCAAGAGGTTGTTCGCACGGGCGCGAGAGAGGCCTTTATTCCCGTGCCTCCACCCTTTTCCGCGATATTTCTTCAGCCATCACCATGCCCACATACCGTTCCAAAACCTCCACCGCCGGCCGCAACATGGCAGGTGCGCGCTCGCTGTGGCGCGCCACCGGCATGAAAGACGACGATTTCTCGAAGCCGATCATCGCGGTCGTCAACTCGTTCACGCAGTTCGTGCCCGGGCACGTGCACCTGAAGGATCTCGGCCAGCTCGTCGCGCGCGAGATCGAGGCCGCCGGCGGCGTCGCGAAGGAATTCAACACGATCGCGGTCGACGACGGCATCGCGATGGGCCATGACGGCATGCTCTACTCGCTGCCGAGCCGCGACATCATCGCCGACTCGGTCGAGTACATGGTGAACGCGCACTGCGCGGACGCGATGGTCTGTATCTCGAACTGCGACAAGATCACGCCAGGGATGCTGATGGCCGCGATGCGCCTGAACATCCCGGTGATCTTCGTGTCGGGCGGCCCGATGGAAGCCGGCAAGACGCGACTCGCGAACCCGGTCACCAAGGCCATCGAACTGAAGAAGCTCGACCTCGTCGACGCGATGGTGATCGCGGCCGACCAGTCGTATTCGGATGCCGACGTCGCCGAAGTCGAACGCTCGGCGTGCCCGACCTGCGGTTCGTGCTCGGGCATGTTCACCGCGAACTCGATGAACTGCCTGACCGAAGCGCTCGGCCTGTCGCTGCCCGGCAACGGCACGGTCGTCGCGACGCACGCCGATCGCGAGCAGCTGTTCAAGCGCGCCGGCCGCCGCATCGTCGAGCTGACCCGCCAGCACTACGAGCAGGACGACCTGCGCGTGCTGCCGCGCTCGGTCGGCTTCAAGGCGTTCGAGAACGCGATGACGCTCGACATCGCGATGGGCGGTTCGACCAACACGATCCTGCACCTGCTGGCGATCGCGCAGGAAGCCGGCATCGACTTCACGATGAAGGACATCGATCGCCTGTCGCGCAGCGTGCCGCAGCTGTGCAAGGTCGCACCGAACACGAACAAGTACCACATCGAGGACGTGCACCGCGCCGGCGGCATCATGGCGATCCTCGGCGAGCTCGACCGCGCCGGCAAGCTGCACACCGACGTGCCGACCGTGCACGCGCCGACGCTGAAGGACGCGCTCGACCAGTGGGACATCGTCCGCACCGAAGACGAAGCGGTCCGCACGTTCTACCTGGCCGGCCCGGCCGGGATCCCGACGCAGGTCGCGTTCAGCCAGGACACGCGCTGGCCGAGCCTCGACCTCGACCGCGCCGAAGGCTGCATCCGCTCGTACGAGCATGCGTTCTCGAAGGAAGGCGGCCTCGCCGTGCTGACCGGCAACATCGCGCTCGACGGCTGCGTGGTGAAGACGGCCGGCGTCGATGAAAGCATCCTCGTGTTCGAGGGCTCGGCCCACGTGACCGAGTCGCAGGACGAAGCGGTCGAGAACATCCTGAACGACAAGGTCAAGGCCGGCGACGTCGTGATCGTCCGCTACGAAGGCCCGAAGGGCGGCCCCGGCATGCAGGAAATGCTGTACCCGACGAGCTACATCAAGTCGAAGGGCCTCGGCAAGGCATGCGCGCTGCTGACCGACGGCCGCTTCTCGGGCGGCACGTCGGGCCTGTCGATCGGTCACTGCTCGCCGGAAGCGGCGGCGGGCGGCGCGATCGGCCTCGTGCGCGACGGCGACAAGATCCGCATCGACATCCCGAACCGCACGATCGACGTGCTCGTTTCGGACGAGGAGCTCGCACGGCGCCGCGAGGAGCAGAACGCGAAGGGCTGGAAACCGGCGCAACCGCGCCCGCGCAAGGTGTCCGCCGCGCTGAAGGCCTATGCGAAGCTGGTGATGTCGGCCGACAAGGGCGCCGTGCGCGACCTGTCGCTGCTCGACGACTGACGCGCGGCGGCGGGCCCCACGACGGGCCCGCCCGCCTCGATCGGGAGCCGCTCTCCGGAGCGGCATCGGACTGCTGACGAACCCCACGTTTTTCGGAGCGTGGGGTTTCGTTTTTCCAGGAACAGGCTTGCAGGGGCGCGATGAGCGAGCCGACCGATCCGTTTTTCGTCCGGCGCAGGCCAAGGGCCGCGCCCCCGCTGCCGTCGGCCGGTCAACGGCGAAACTCGTCGCTGCTGCCTCCACCCCCGCCACCGCCGTGGTTCCCGCCGCCGTTTCCGCCGCCCTGCGGCCGTGCGCCGCCGTAACCTCCACCACCCTGATGCGTCGGCGGCACCATCATCCGGGCCGCGCCACCGCTCGGTGCGGGCGGTGACGATTGCGGCGGTGGCGCCGGCTGACGGGCAGCCGCGCCAGGCATCTGCGCGGGCGCGGGCGCGGCCTGCGGCGCCGGCGCGCGGTTCGGGCCGTTCCAGCCGCCGCGCGTGGCCGACGGCCGTGCATCATGCCGCTCGGACGGCTCGCCGCCCGGCGCGCGCTGAACCGGCCCGCCCGGCTGCGGGCGCCCGTAGGCCGGCGGCATCCCGCCGGGGCCGATGCGCGGCTCGGCACGATGCTCCCAGCGGTCGCGATCGTGAAACCACGGCCGGTGGCGGTAGTAGCGATCCCAGTACGCGCCGATCGCGAACCCGGTCACCGGCACGCCGATGATCGCGCCGTATTCGAGCAACGGCACGTAATTGCCCTGATACGGATAGTCGAGCTGCTCCGCGTCGATCCAGCCGCGCACGCCCGGCAGCGCGACGTCGCACCATGAGTAATCGCTCAGGCAGCCGAACACGTCCAGCGCGGTGCCGGGCGGGACCTGCGCGACGACCGGATAATCGGGCGCCGGCCCCGCATAGATTTCGGCCCCGGAATTCGTATAGGCGCTGCTTTGCGCGTCGGCGAGGCCCGGTATCGCGGCGAGACCGAACAGGACGACGCACAGACTTCGGATGATCGTGTTGCTCATGTTGCTCTCCCGCGCGGTGCCGCCGCGCGTCGGTCAATGTCGATGGCCCCCGCCCCAATGCCCGCCTCCCCAGTGGCCGCCGCCCCAGGGACGGCGCCAGTACCCGCCGCGGTAGCCGCCGCCCCAATGCCCCCAGAAGCCGAGGCCGATCGTGACGGGCGGCCCGTACCAGCCCGGGTAATACGCGGGATAGTAGGCCGGGTAAGGCACATAGACCGGCGCGGCATATACCGGAGCCGGCGCGTCGGCGTAATCGTCCGCCGGCGGCGGCACGGCCGGCACCGCGGGTGTCGACGGGGCAACCGGCCCGGCATTTGCCGGCCCTGCCGGGAGTTCGCGCTGCGAAACCGTGGCAGGCACGGGTGCGTAATACGGCGCATAGCCGTACGGGCTCGTGTAATAACAACCGCTCAGCGCGAGCATGGCCAGCGCCATGACGGCAGGCCTCGCGGCGGAAATCGGGTTCATTTCATGCTCCGCAGGAATCCGCGCGTCGCTGCGTGGCGCGCGCCTGACTCTAGCTTACGTCCCCCGCATATTTCTGCGGGTTCGATCCGTTACTTTTTGTTTCCACGGTCGAATCCAGGTCGCAACCGGGCGGGCATGCCGCATGCTCGCGCGTCAGCCGCGCCGACGTTGAAGTTGACGCAAATGCCCTCAACTTGAATATCGAGTCAGGCTGGCCGGCGCGGACGGGCGTTCGCGGCCTCCGGGAGCCTGAAACCCGCGGACTTCGGCCCGCCCAGACAGGAACGCGGCTCACGCCGCCATCGACATGACTACGCCACGCCCCACGCTTCGGGCGGACACGCCCCTCGATCCGATCATCCAGCTGCTGGCGCTTGCCGGCGAACAGGGTTATCTGACGCACGCCGACCTCGTCGACGCGCTGCCGCCGGAAAGCGACAGCCCCGACGCGCTGGACGTCGTGCGCGCCGCGCTGGCAGACATCGGCATCGCCGTGCTCGACGAGCCGGCCGCGCCGGTGCCGTTCGCGGGCGCGGCGCCGGTCGACGTCGATCGCGACGCGCTCGACGAGGGCCGTGCGCTGCTCGGCGATCTGGCCCGCGGCACGAGCGCATCGACCGATCCGCTCGCGCTCTACATGCGGCGCATCCATGCGGTGCCCCTGCTCAAGCGCGAGGACGAAATCGTGCTGGCCCGCGAAATCGAAACGGGCCGCCATCAGATCCTGCACGCGCTCGCCGGCTGTCCGGCGGCCGTCGAGGCGCTGCTCGCGCGCCACGGCGCGACGAGCGCCACCGGCGCGGCCGTCAACGAAGGCGATGAAGTCCGCGACGGCGACGGCAACGCACCGGTGCCTGCACGCTACGACACGCTGCAGGACGCGGTGACGGCCGTGCGCCGCGCATTGCACGCACAGGGTTGCCGCTCGGCCGAATACCGCGACGCGCGCAACCGCCTGGCCGCGCTGCTCGGTTCGCTCGCGTGGGTGGCACCGGCCGTCGACGACGCAAGCCGCGTCGTGCGCGCACTGGCCGCCGCGCCGGTCGACGCCGCGACGGACGCCGCCGCGGGCACCGACGCCGCGTGCTTCGACACGGTCGCGCGGCGTGCGCTCGGCGCCGCGCTGAGCGACGGCCAGCAGAAGGTGCGCGACGGTACGCGCGCGATGCTCGAGGCGAACCTGCGGCTCGTGCTGTCGATCGCGCGCAAGTACATGAACCGCGGCGTCGACCTGCCCGACCTCGTGCAGGACGGCTGCCTCGGCCTGATGCGCGCGATCGAGAAGTTCGAATACCGGCGCGGCTTCAAGTTCTCGACCTACGCGACCTGGTGGATCCGGCAGGCGGTCGCGCGCGCGGTGGCCGATCGCGCGCGCACGATCCGCGTACCGGTGCACGTCGGCGACCAGTACCAGCGCGTGCATCGGCACGCACTGCGCTTCCGCCAGCGCACCGGCCGGCGCGCGACGCCGGCCGAACTCGCGGCCGAAACCGGGCTCGCCGAGGACAAGCTGCGCGCGGTGCTCGCGCTCCCTGCCGAGCCGGTGTCGCTCGACACGCCGCTGCCCGACGCGGACGCCGGCCTCGTCGACCTGATCGAGGACCAGGCATCGGCGAGCCCGTTCGAGCAGCTGGCCGACACGCGGATGCGCGAATGCGTGACGTCGCTGCTGCGCTCGGTCACGCCGGCCGAGGCCGACGTGCTGCGCCGCCGGTTCGGCCTCGGCGGCGCCGAGCCCGACACCTACGATGCGATCGCGCAGGACGCGGGCATGTCGCGCGAACGCGTGCGGCAGATCGAGAAGCGCGCGCTCGCCGCGCTGCGCACGGCCGCGGAGGCGGAAGGCGCGCAGACGTTCCTCGAAGCGTGACGCATCGCACGTTCGTGCCGCGACCCGGCACGAACGTGCGCGGCCCGCTTCCGCCTGTGCAACGTTTGCTATTGATGCACATCAAGTTTTGTTCGTCGCCGGCCCTGACAATGTGTTGAAATAAAAAAAAATGCGACCGGCGCGTTATCCGCCGTGTCCATTCCGTTTGCACATCCCCGGGCTCCGCACATGCAAACGACCATCGGCCAGACACACGAGGAAAACCGGCAAATCGCGGCCTGCCTGCGCGAAGCCGCGCAGTTGCTTGCCGAACAGGGGGCGAATCCTTATCGGGTTGCCGCCTACCGCGCGTCGGCCGACACGATCGCCTCGCTCGAAGACGGCATCCGCACCCGCTTCGACGCGGGCGGCGTCGATTCGCTCGCCGCACTGCCGGAGATCGGCACGGGCGTCGCCCAGGCGATCGCCGAACTGCTGGTGACCGGACGCTGGCGCCTGCTCGACCGGCTGCGCGGCGACGCGGAGCGCGCGTCCGCATTCGAAGCCGTGCCGGGCATCGGCCACGCGCTCGCGCTGCGGATTCACGACCAGTTGCACATCGATACGCTCGAGGATCTCGAACGCGCGGCCCGCAGCGGCCAGCTCGAAGCGATCGCGGGCGTCGGCCCGCGTCGCGCGTCCGGCATCCGCGCTGCGCTCGACGACGTGCTGACCCGGCGCCGGCGCTGGCAAGGCCACGCGCGCAACGCCGATCTCGGCACGGAGCCGCCGGTCGAGCTGCTGCTGTATATCGACCGCCTGTACCGCAACAAGGCCGCCGCCGGCATCCTGCCCACGCTCGTGTCGCGTCGGCTGAACGCGGACCTGAGCGTTCAGCCGCCCGTGATGCACATGACGAAAGGCGGCTGGCATTTCACCGCGCTGTGCCCGTATCCCGTTCGCCCGCAGGAGTCCACCCGCACCGCCGACTGGGTCGCGCTCTACTTCTACGACGCGCTGCAATGCGAGTACCAGAGGACGGTCGTCACCGAAACGCTCGGCTCGCTCGTCGGCAAGCGCATCGTGCGCGGACGCGAGATGGAGTGTCGTGTGTATTACGCGGGATGATCCGCTCGGGGGCGCCGGCCGCCCCCGCCGCCCGCCCGCGCGCGCCGTTCCGGCAAACCGGACCGCTTGACCGCTTACGTGCCGTCCGTCTTCGTGCGGCGCACCGGATGACGATGCGCGGCGATGCGCAGCAGCTTGCGGAACGACGGACACTCGAGATGACTCGGCGCCGGGCACACGGCCGCATGTCGCAACGCATCGCGCACCGCGCCGAGACGGCGGATCGTGCGGTCGAGCTCGTCGGCCTTGTCGTCGAGTTTCGCGCGATCGAGCGCGAGCCGGCCGTCCGCGCCGAACATCGCGACGATGTCGTCCAGCGAAAAACCGGCCTCGCGGCCGAGCGCGATCAGCGCCAGGCGCTCCAGCACCGATTCGTCATACTGGCGCCGCAGCCCGTGACGGCCGGTCGGCACGATCAATCCCTTTTCCTCGTAGTAGCGCAGCGTCGACGCGGGCAATCCCGAGCGGCGCGCGACATCGGCGATGTCCAGACGGCTCATGCTTGATCTCAAGTGAACTTGAGGTTGCAAGATAGCGGCCCGACTCCTCCGACACAAGCCCGGACCGCCCCGCCGTTGCCGCAGCCGCCCCGCCGTTGCCGGCCGATTCAACTGCGCCGCGCCCGCGCCCGCGTCATTCGCCGCCGCTGTCGATCAGGTTGTGACGCACGCGCCCGAGCAGGCGCACGAGCGTGTCGCGCTCGTCGCGCGTGAAGCCGCGCAGCCCGTCGTCGGTGACGGTGTCGCCCACTTCCAGCATCTGCGGAAAGATCTCGCGCGACTTGTCGGTCAGCCGGATCACGAACGCGCGGCGATCGTCGTCGTTCGCGATGCGTTCGATCCACCCGCAGCTTTCCATCCGGTCGAGCAGCCGCGTCAACGAGATCGGCGTGATCTCGAGCCATTCCGCGAGCCGCGCCTGATTCATCTCGCCCTTCCATGTCAGGTACGCGAGCACGCGGCTTTGCGCGCGCGTCAGCCCGATGCGCTTCGCGCGCCGGTCGAACAGGCGTCCTTGCAGGCGGGCCACGTCGGAAATCAGGTAACCGATCCGGTTCTCGTAGGTCTTGTCCATGCGGCGATTATAGGGGCAGGCCGCGAATGACCCGCGGCCCCGACCAAGCGATGAGCACAAACATAATAAGCATGCTTATAATTCGAGCCGTACCGGATCGCCGCCCACGGCGACCGCCCCACGGAGACACCCGCTTGAATCCCGCCGCCGACGCCCCCGCCTCGCCGCCCGCCCTCAATCGGCCGATGCTGACCCTGTCGATCATGCTCGCGACGCTGATCCAGACGCTCGACAGCACGATCGCGAACGTCGCGCTGCCGCACATGCAGGGCACGCTGTCCGCGTCGCAGGACGAAATCACCTGGGTACTGACTTCCTACATCGTCGCCGCGGCGATCGCGACGCCGCTGACCGGCTGGCTGTCCGACCGGCTCAGCATGAAACGGCTGCTGACGATCTCGATCGCGGGTTTCACGATCGCGTCCGCGCTGTGCGGGCTGTCCGAGTCGCTCGTGCAGATCGTCGGCGCGCGGCTGCTGCAGGGCGTATTCGGCGCCGCGCTGGTGCCGCTGTCGCAGTCGATCCTGCTCGACATCAACCCGCGCGAGAAACAGGGCCAGGCGATGGCGATCTGGGGGATGGGCGTGATGGTCGGCCCGATCCTCGGCCCGACGCTCGGCGGCTGGCTCACCGACAGCTACAACTGGCGCTGGGTGTTCTTCATCAACGTGCCGATCGGCGCGTTCGCACTGGCCGGCGTGCTGACCTTCCTGCCCGCGCGCGCACCGCGCCCGCACGTGAAATTCGACGCGTTCGGCTTCGCGACGCTCGCGCTCGCGATCGGCGCGTTCCAGGCGATGCTCGACCGCGGCGAACAGCTCGACTGGTTCGGTTCGTACGAGATCCGCATCGAGGCGCTCGTCGCGGCGCTGAGCTTCGCGTTCTTCCTCGTGCATACGGCGACCGTCGGCAAGGCCTCGTTCTTCAAGTCGGAATTGCTGCGCGACCCGAACTTCGCGACCGGCACGCTGTTCATCTTCGTCGTCGGCGCGGTGCTGTACGCAACGCGCGCGCTGCTGCCGCCGATGCTGCAGAACCTGATGGGCTATCCCGTCGCGACGACGGGGCTCGTCACCGCGCCGAGCGGCGCGGGCACGATGATCGCGATGCTGTTCGTCGGACGATTGCTGAAATACGTGGACGCGCGGGCGCTGCTGCTCGCCGGGCTGGCGATTTCCGCGCTCGCGCTGTGGCAGATGATGCAGTACACGATCGTGCTGTCCGAGGCGGACATCGTGTGGCCCGGGGTGGTCCAGGGCTTCGGCCTGGGGCTCGTGTTCGTGCCGCTGAGCGCGCTGTCGTTCTCGACGCTGCAGCCCGAGCTGCGCGCGGACGGCACGGCCACCTACAGCCTGATGCGCAACATCGGCAGCAGTATCGGCATCTCGATCGTCCAGACGCTGATGACGCGCAACACGCAGGTCGCGCATGCCGACCTCGCGACCCACATCACGCCGTTCGACCCGGCCGTGCAGGCGATGGCCGGCAGCCACGTCGACATCGCGCTGCTCGACCGCACGATCAACCAGCAGGCCGCGATGATCGCCTACCTGAACGACTTCAAGCTGATGTTCGTCGCGACGCTGCTGATGATCCCGCTGTTGCTGCTGATCCGCCCGCCGCAGAAAACGGCGAGCGTCGACGTCGCGCACGCGGCGATGGATTGACTCAGTGCGGCGGGCACCTGCCCGCCGCGGGCCGCGACGTCAGGCCTTCATCGTCCCGGTGCGCACGTAGCGCTCGTGCCACGACAGCGCCTCGGCGAGCAGGTGCGGCGTGTGCTTGCCGAAGCTCTCGCGCGACGCGCGCTCGAAGTAGTCCTCGAGCATCGGCCGGTAGTCGGGATGCGCGCAGGTCGCGATGATCTTGCGCGCGCGCTGCTTCGGCGACAAGCCGCGCAGGTCGGCGAGCCCCTGCTCGGTGACGACCACCGCGACGTCGTGCTCCGTATGGTCGACGTGGCTCGCCATCGGCACGATCCGCGAGATCGCGCCGCCCTTCGCGGTACTCGCCGACATGAAGCACGACAGGTAGCCGTTGCGCGCGAAGTCGCCCGAGCCGCCGATGCCGTTCTGGATCTTCGTGCCCATCACGTGCGTCGAGTTCACGTTGCCGTAGATGTCGGCCTCGATCATCCCGTTCATCGCGATGCAGCCGAGGCGGCGCACGAGTTCCGGATGGTTGCTGATCTCCTGCGGGCGCAGCAGGATCTTTTCGCGGAACGTCGCGATCTCGTCCGCGAAGCGCTGCACCGCGGCCGGGCTCAGCGACAACGCCGTGGCCGACGCGAAGCTCAACGTGCCGTCGTCGAGCAGGTCGAGCATGCCGTCCTGGATCACTTCGGTGTACGCGGTCAGGTTCGAGAAGCCGGCGGAGCTGAGTTCCGCGAGCACCGCGTTCGTGATGTTGCCGACGCCCGACTGCAGCGGCAGCAGGTTTTCCGGCAGGCGGCCGCGCTTCACTTCGTGGCGCAGGAAGTCGATCAGTTGCAGCGCGATCTGCTTCGACGTGGCGTCCGGCGCGGAGAACGCGTTGCTGCGGTCCGGCGCGTCGGTCTCGACGATCGCGACGATCTTCTCGGCCGGGCAGCGCAGGTACGGCTCGCCGATCCGGTCGTCGCTTTTCGTCAGCGGAATCGGCTTGCGGTGCGGCGGCAGCGCGGTGCCGTAATAGACGTCGTGCATCCCGTCGAGGCCGAGCGGCTGACGCGCGTTGACTTCGAGGATCACGTGCTTCGCCTGCTCGAGCCACGTCTTGTTGTTGCCGATCGACGCGGACGGAATCAGCAACCCGTCCTCGCGGATACCCGCGACTTCGACGATCGCGACGTCGAGCTCGCCGTACAGCCCGAACCATGCGTATTGCGCGACGTGGCTCAGGTGGACGTCCTGGTAGTCGACTTCGCCGGCGTTGATCTTGTCGCGCAGCGTCGGGTCGGACTGGTACGGCAGGCGCATCGAGATGCCGTTGGTGCGGGCGAGCGCGCCGTCGAGTTCCGGCGCGGTCGATGCGCCGGTCAGCACGTTGATCCGGAAGTCCTCGCCGCGCGCGTGGGCCGCGTCGATGTGGGCGGCGAGCGCGGCGGGCACGGCCTTCGGATAGCCGGAACCGGTGAAGCCGCTCATGGCGACGGTCATGCCGGGGCGGATCAGCGCGGCGGCTTCGTCGGCGGTGCGGACGAGCGAACGCAGGGCGGGAGCGAGGATGCGTGAAGAAGACATGGCTGTATATCTGACGCTTTTGGTCTGTCGTTGACGTCGCGGGGGGTGTCTCCTGGGCGACGCGAAGCCCTTGGGGCCGCGAGGGGCGGCCCGGCACCACGGGCACGGTCGGAGTATCGCAGAGGCCATCGCCGCGAAATGTCCGTTGAATGCAAAAGATACTTGCCGAATGCGCCGGGTATCGAACGGCCGTTCTGTGACAGGGCGCGGCCGCGCATCGAATCCGCTCGAAAGGTACGCGAAAGCGGACCGCCAGTTTGCCGCGCCCGGATTGCAAGCTGCTGAACGGCAATCGATCGATATCTTTCCGGATTGATCGCGTAAACGCAGGGAATCCGCACGCGACGGCCGATCGGCGATCGCCGCGGCCGATTGTCGCCCGACGCGGCTTTTGCGGGCCTGATGCACATCAACGCGGCGACGCGCGCGGAGCGCCGCCGCGCCCGCGCGCAAGGCCCGTCCGCCCTTGACAGCCGCGCGACGCGAACCACACTGAAGCTGGTAAGGCCCGCCTGTGCGAACGCCGTTTCGCACATCCGGTTCGCAACCGGGCGATGTCCGGAATACGCGGTAACACTCCCGTATGTCAGGACATTGATCGAATAAAAAGCAACAAATTACAATTCCGTATATATTTCGCCGATGGACCAAAGAAAAACCGCCACACGTTCCGAACCGCCCCTGCCACGCACCTGGGATGCGCGGCTCGCGCGCTCGCTCGTACGCCCGCTGATCGACACGCCCGTCACCCCGAATCACCTCACTACCCTTCGTCTGCTGATCGGCCTCGCCGGTGCCTGGTGCCTCGCGCAAGGCGGCTTCGGCTGGATCAACGCGGGGGCATTCCTGATCGTGCTGTCGAACTTCGTCGACCACACCGACGGCGAACTCGCGCGCATCAGCGGCAAGTCCAGCAAGATCGGTCACTTTTACGACCTCGCGGCCGACGCGCTCGTGACGGTCGCGCTGTTCGTCAGCATGGGCCTCGGCATCGTCGCCCAGGGCGGCCAGATGGCCGCGTCGCCGGTGCTGCTCGGCGCGGTGGCCGGGGCGGCCGTCGCGCTGATCTTCTTCCTGCGCATGCGGATCGAATCGATCGCCGGCAAGGCCGGCACCAAGCAGGCGTTCGCCGGCGGCTTCGAGACGGAAGACGTGCTCTACCTGCTGCCGATCGTGACGCTCGTCGACGGCGTCCAGCCGTTCCTGCTCGCGGCATCGATCGGCGCCCCGCTGTTCGCCGCGTGGGTCGTGATCGACTGGTGGCGCATCGTCCGCCGCGGCAATCTCCCGCAGAACCCTACCGAAATCCAGGTTTCCAAATGACTCCTAGCACGCGCGACGACTCCGTGCTGAGCCCGGCACGCCCCGCGCCTGCGCGCGCGGCAGCGGCCGATCCCGATCGCACCGTGGCCGACTGCGTCGGCCGTCTCGACCTCGACCGCCTGCGCGGCGACTACACGCGCCAGGGCTCGTTCCTGTACCTCGACGCATTCCTGCCGGCCGACGCGCACGCGAAGCTCGCGGCCGCCGCCCGCGCGATGCAGGCCGGCCTGAACCGCAATTACCTGCCCGGCCACAAGCAGGGCGGCAGCGTGAGCCGGCACACGATCGACGAGCAGGCGCCGTACATCGCGGAGCTGTACCGCTCGAAGGCGCTGATCGGCTTCCTCGAGAAGGTCACCGGCGACAAGCTGATGCTGTCGCCGGACGACGATCCGCATGCGTATGCGCTGTATTACTACACGAAGCCGGGCGACCACATCGGCTGGCACTACGACACGTCGTATTACGACGGCCGCCGCTACACGCTGCTGATCGGCGTGATCGACGAGTCGTCGTGCCGGCTCGACTACGAGCTGCATACGCGCAATCCCGACGTGCCCGACGAACCGGGCTCCGTGCAGATCGCCGACGGCGGCATCGTGCTGTTCGACGGCGACAAGCTGCGCCATCGCGTCACGCCGCTCGGCCAGAACGAGACGCGCGTGTCGCTCACGTTCGAATACGTGACCAACCCCGGCATGCGGCCGTGGAAGCGCTTCATCTCGAACATGAAGGACGCGATCGCATATTTCGGTTTCCGCCAGGTGTTCAAGCAGCTGGCTACGCGCCGGTCGAGCGGGTCATGACACGCGCCGGCCTGATCCTGCTGTCCCTCGGAACGGCACTGTTCGTCGCCCTGCTCGCGTGGCAGGGCGTCGGCGCGGTCGCGTCGACGTTCCTCGCGGCCGGCTGGGGCCTCGCGCTCGTCGCGGCATTCCACGTCGTCCCGCTCGTGATCGACGCGCTGGCGATCTCGGTGATGTTCCGCCGCGGCCAGCCGGGCGCCGAGCTCGGCAACGCGCTGCGCGCGCGCTGGGTCGGCGAATCGGTGAACAGCCTGCTGCCCGCCGGGCAGATCGGCGGCCCGGTGCTGATGGTGCGCCACCTCGCGCAGCGCGGCACGCGGATGGCCGACGCGGCCGCCGCGGTCACCGTCAGCACGACGATGCAGGCGCTCGCGCAGATGGCGTTCGCGCTGATCGGCATCGCCACGTTCAGCGTGTATGCGACGCACGAGTCGGTCGCTCACCTGCGCACGCCGGCGCTGATCGCCACCGGCGTGCTCGGCGCGCTGGCCGTCGCGTTCTACGCGGCGCAGCGGCGCGGGCTGTTCGGCCGCGGGTTGCGTCTCGCGTCGAAGCTGCTCGGCCCGCGCGACTGGTCGTCGCTCGCGACCCGCGCGGACGCGATCGACGACGCGGTCGGCGCGCTTTACCGCGATCGCGCGAAGGTCGCGAAGACCTTCGCATTGAGCCTCGCCGGCTGGATCGTCGGCACCGCCGAAGTGTGGCTCGCGCTGCACTTCCTCGGGCACCCGGTCAGCTGGCTCGACGCGCTGCTGCTCGAGAGCGTCGGCCAGGCGATTCGCGGTGCGGCGTTCGCGATCCCGGGCTCGCTCGGTGCACAGGAAGGCGGTTACCTGCTGCTCGCCCCGCTGGTCGGCCTGCCGCCCGACGCGGCGCTCGCGCTGTCGCTCGCGAAGCGCGCGCGCGAACTCGCGCTCGGCCTGCCCGGCCTGCTCTATCTGCATTTCAGTGAAAGAAACTGGCAGCGGCGCCGTGCGCCGCAGCCCATCGCCGACTGATCGTTCAGATCCGCCGGCTTTTTGGTTGGAGAACCCATGCGAGCCATCATTCTTGCGGCAGGCCTCGGCTTGCGCCTGCAACAACCGCCCGAGGCGCAATTCCCGAAGTGCCTGCTGCGCTTCGACGACGTGTCGCTGCTCGAGCGCCATCTGCGTGTGCTCGACGCCGCGGGCGTCGATGAAATCGTGCTCGGGCTCGGCTTTCAGCACGAGAAGGTCGAGCAGGAACTGAAGCGCCTCGGCCGCACCGCCGAGATCGTGATCAACGAGCGCTACGACCTCGGCAGCGTGCTGACCGTGCACACCGTCGCCGACGCGATGACGCGCGGCGGCGACGTGCTGCTGATGGACGCCGACGTGCTGTACGACGAGAACATCCTGCACGCGCTGGTCGCCGATGCCGACAAGTCGGTCGACCGCCTGCTGATCGATCGCGACTTCGAGGCCGGCGACGAGCCCGTCAAGCTGTGCCTGAAGAACAGCGTGCCGGTCGAGCTGCGCAAGCAGCTCGCGGTCGACCTCGACTACGACACGATCGGCGAGTCGGTCGGCTTCTTCCGCTTCACCGAAGGCACCGCGCGCCGCCTCGCGAAAATCGTCGCGGGCTACGTCGACAGCGGCCGCGCGAACATGCCGCACGAGGAAGCCGTGCGCGACCTGCTGCTCGAAGGCGGCCACGCGTTCGACGTCGCCGACGTCACGGGTTCGCCGTGGATCGAGATCGACTTCCCGAACGACGTCGCACGCGCGACGCAAGAAATTCTCCCCCTGATTCAACGCACGACCGCCGGAGCCGCACGATGAACGCACGCGAACCCAACTTCTCCGAATCGCGCAGCGCACGCCTGCGCCGCATGCTCGTCAGCAGCGAACTCGAATTCCTGATGGAAGCGCACAACGGCCTGTCCGCGCGCATCGTCCGCGAAGCGGGCTTCAAGGGGATCTGGGCATCGGGCCTCGCGATCTCCGCGCAGTTCGGCGTGCGCGACAACAACGAGGCAAGCTGGACGCAGGTCGTCGACGTGCTCGAATTCATGGCCGACGCGAGCGACCTGCCGATCCTGCTCGACGGCGACACCGGCTACGGCAACTTCAACAACGTGCGCCGCCTCGTGAAGAAGCTCGAGCAGCGCGGCATCGCCGGCGTCTGTATCGAGGACAAGCAGTTCCCGAAGACCAACAGCTTCATCGGCGGCGAGCGCCAGCCGCTCGCGGAAATCGACGAGTTCTGCGGCAAGATCAAGGCCGGCAAGGATTCGCAGACCGATCCCGACTTCTCGATCGTCGCGCGTGTCGAAGCGCTGATCGCAGGCTGGGGGATGGACGAGGCGCTGCGTCGCGCGAACGCGTACGCGGAAGCCGGCGCCGACGCAATCCTGATCCACAGCAAGCTGTCGCGCCCGGACGAGATCCTGCAGTTCGCGCGCGAATGGAGCGGCAAGGCGCCGCTCGTGATCGTACCGACCAAGTACTACAGCACGCCGACCGACGTGTTCCGCCAGGCCGGCATCAGCACCGTGATCTGGGCGAACCACCTGATCCGCGCGTCGGCATCCGCGATGCAGGCGACCGCGCGCGAGATCCACGAGAGCGAAACGCTGATCAACGTCGAGGACCGCGTCGCATCGGTCAACGAGATCTTCCGCCTGCAGGACGCCGACGAGTACTCGGCCGCCGAGCGCATCTACCTGTCGTCGTCGTCGCGCGCGTCGAACGCCGCAATCGTGCTCGCCGCGAGCCGCGGCAAGGGCCTCGAAGCCGTCACCGAAGACAAGCCGAAGGTCATGCTGCCGGTCGCCGGCAAGCCGTTGCTGCGCTGGCTCGTCGACGGCTTCAAGACGCACGGCGTGAACGACATCACCGTGGTCGGCGGCTATCGCGCCGACGCGATCGACACGTCGGGCATCAAGCTCGTGGTCAACGAACGCCATGCGCAGACGGGCGAACTCGCGTCGCTCGCATGTGCGGCCGAACGCCTGACCGGCGACACCGTGATCTCGTACGGCGACCTGCTGTTCCGCAGCTACATCGTGCGCGACCTCGCGGAGAGCGAGGCCGAGTTCAGCGTCGTCGTCGATTCGTCGCACACGGAAACCCACCAGAGCGTGCGCGACTTCGCGCTGTGCTCGGCGGCGGACGACCGCGGCCTGTTCGGCCAGAAGACGTATCTGCAACGTGTGTCGAGCGACGTCGCCGCCGGCACGCCGCACGGCCGCTGGATCGGTCTCCTGAACGTGCGCGGCGCGGGCGTCGACCGCCTGAAGGCGATGCTCGCGACGCTGCAGGCACGCCCCGATTTCGACACGCTCGACATCCCGTCGCTGCTCAACGAGCTGATCGCCGCCGGCGAGAAGATCGAAGTGCAGTACGTGCACGGCCACTGGCGCGGCGTCAACGATCTGGAAGACTTCCGCCGCGCGGGCGACTTCGCGCACGGCCAGACGCCGCTGTCCGAGCCGGGCGCCGGCAACGGGAGCGCGCAATGATCGAAGCGGCCCAGTTCGTCGAGGCCGCGCGCGAACGCGGTTTCGACTGGTACGCGGGCGTGCCCTGCTCGTACCTGACGCCGTTCATCAACTACGTGCTGCAGGACCCGACGCTGCACTACGTGTCGGCCGCGAACGAAGGCGACGCGGTCGCGCTGATCGCCGGCGCCACGCTCGGCGGCAAGCGCGGGATCGCGATGATGCAGAACTCGGGGCTCGGCAACGCGGTGAGCCCGCTCACGTCGCTGACCTGGACGTTTCGGCTGCCGCAGCTGCTGATCGTCACGTGGCGCGGCCAGCCGGGTGTCGCCGACGAGCCGCAGCACGCGCTGATGGGCCCGATCACGCCGGCGATGCTCGACACGATGGAAATCCCGTGGGAGACGTTCCCGACCGACCCCGAACAGGTCGGCCCGGCGCTCGACCGCGCGATCGCGCACATGGACGCGACGGGCCGCCCGTACGCGCTCGTGATGCAGAAAGGCAGCGTCGCGCCGTATGAGCTGAAGGCGAACCCGGCGGCAGCGCCGCGCGCGCATGTCGCCGCGCAAGCGTCGTCGCGTGCCGCGTCGGCCGACGCGTGGCCGACCCGCCACGACGCGCTGCAGCGCGTGATCGCGCACACGCCGGTCGATTCGACCGTCGTGCTCGCGTCGACCGGCTTCTGCGGCCGCGAGCTCTATGCGATCGACGACCGCCCGAACCAGCTTTACATGGTCGGCTCGATGGGCTGCGTGACGCCGCTCGCGCTGGGTCTCGCGCTCGCGCGCCCCGACCTGCGCGTGGTGGCCGTCGACGGCGACGGCGCCGCGCTGATGCGCATGGGCGTGTTCGCGACGCTCGGCACCTACGGCCCGGCCAACCTCACGCACGTGCTGCTCGACAACGGCGCGCACGAATCGACGGGCGGCCAGGCGACCGTGTCGCAGCATGTGTCGTTCGCGGGTGTCGCGGCCGCATGCGGCTATGCGTCGGCGGTCGAAGGCGACACGCTCGACGTGCTCGATGCAACGCTCGCCGCGCGGGCCGACGGTGCGCAGTTCGTGCGCGTGGCGATCCGCACGGGCGTGCCCGACGGCCTGCCCCGCCCGACCGTCACGCCGGTCGAGGTCAAGACCCGCCTGATGCGGCATATCGGCGCCGCACAGGCTGAAGCCCACGCCGAAGGAGCTCATTGATGCTGCTGCTGAATCCCGGCCCGGTCACGCTCACCGAACGCGTGCGCCGCAGCCTGCTGCAACCCGACCTGTGCCATCGCGAAAGCGAATTCTTCGATCTGCAGGATGAAGCGCGTGCGCGCCTCGTCGCCGCGTACGAGCTCGATCCGGCCGAATGGGCCGCCGTGCTGATGACCGGCTCGGGCACCGCCGCCGTCGAGAGCATGATCGCGGCGCTCGTGCCGCAGGACGGCAAGCTGCTCGTGATCGAGAACGGCGTGTACGGCGAGCGCATCACGCAGATCGCGACGCAGTACGGAATCGCGCACGAGGTGCTGAAGCACGAATGGATGCAGGCGCCCGATCTCGCGCAGATCGCCGCGCGTCTCGACGCGGGCGGTTATTCGCACGTCGCGGTGATTCATCACGAAACGACGACCGGCCGGCTGAACGACCTCGGCGCGATCGCCGACGTGTGCCGTGCGCGTGGCGTGAAGATGCTCGTCGACGGCGTCAGCAGCTTCGGCGCCGAAGCGATCGACTTCGCCGGCGGCGTGATCGACGCGGTCGCCGCGACCGCGAACAAGTGCCTGCACGGCGTGCCGGGCGCCGCGTTCGTGATCGTGCGCCGCAGCGCGCTCGCGAAGGCGGCGAGCCGCACGTATTACCTTGATCTCGGCCGGCTCGCGAAGCTGCAGGATCAGCGCAATACGCCGTTCACGCCGTCCGTGCACGCGTACTACGCGCTCGTCGAGGCGCTGCGCGAGTTCGATGAGGCCGGCGGCTGGCGTGCGCGGCATGCGCACTACAAGGCGCTCGCCGATCAGGCGCAGGCCGGGCTCGCGGCGCGCGGGATGTCGCTCGTGCTGCCGGAAGGCGCGTCGTCGGTCGTGCTGCGTGCGTACCGGCTGCCGCAAGGCGTCACGTACGAGACGCTGCACGACGGGCTGAAGGCGCGTGGCTTCGTGATTTATGCGGGGCAAGGCGGGTTGTCGAAGGAACTGTTCCGGATCTCGACGATGGGCGCGATTCAAGCGGCTGATGTCGAGCGGTTGCTGGAGGGGTTTGCCGCGTTGACGCAATGAACGTTGCTCACCCCTTCATCCGTAAGAGGCCCGCAAGGGCCTTTTTTGTTGTTCGGGAAGTAGCGTGAGCATCGACGTGTCACCCCTGCCCGCAGCCGTTCGACTTGCCGCCACGCAGCCCCGATGCCGTCATGGCACTCAACTCTTGTCCGAACCTGTCGTTAACGCAGGATGGCCGCTCTTGAGAAGGCGATGCTCCGGCGTTTGGGTGCGCTGGACATCGGATCGTCGAATGTGGTGCCGGGGGTCACGGCACCGCGCTCGCCGCCACGATGCCTCGAGCGACGGGGCAATACCCCGCTTGCGAATTCGATGAGTACGCAACCATTCGAGGCGAGCGGAATCAGGTCTTGCCGGCCGCCGCAGACGAGCCCGCAGGTTGCCGGATCACCATGCGCCGGCAAGGTTTTTTCGTGTTGGTTAGAAAATGTATCCGAACAGCTACGATGTTCCGATCGCGCGCCTGATCGCGCGTCAGATTCTTTCTTGCGCACCCGCCACGCCGGTGCGGGAGGTCGCGCGACGCATGTTCGCCGAGCACTGCAGCTCGATCGTCGTGATGCAGGATGACCAGGTCGTCGGGATCTGGACCGAGCATGATGCACTGTCGGCCAGCGACAATCCGCGCGGGCTCGATCGGCCGGTCAGCGAGGCGATGAGCCATCCGGTGCTGACGCTCGAGGCCGATACGCCGCTGGGTGAAGCTGCGATGAAGTTCACGCAGTCGGGCGTGCGGCACTTCGTGGTGGTCCGGGATGGCGCCGCGATCGGTGTGCTGACGCAGACCGACGTCGTCGTGAACCAGGGGCCGGAATTTTTCCTCCACCTGAAGCCGATCGAATCGATCTCCGTCCATCCGCCCGTCGTAGTGCCCGAGCATGCCGCGCTGCACGCAGTCATCGCGCAGATGCGCGCGCAACGGCTCGATGCGATCCTCGTCGGCTACGACGACGGCGAGCACGGCATCCTGACCGAACGGGACGTCGTCCGGCTCCTGGCGGACGGCGGAACCCAAGGCGCGGTCGGCGCCTTCGCCAGCAAGCCGCTGCAGATGCTGTCCGCCCGGCAGAGTCTGTATGCCGCGCAGCGCTTCATGACCGAGCACAATATGCGACACGTCGGCATCCAGGACGAGGACGGCAGGCTCACCGGGCTGCTCTGTTTCGCGGACGTGCTGCAGAGCATCGAGCACGAATACGCGAACGAGCTGCGCAGCGCCCTGCGCGAGCGCGACGAAGCACTGGGTCTCGCCCGCTTCAACCTGCGCATGGCGGATCGGGTGTTCGAATCGGCGCTCGAAGGCATCATGGTGACCGACCGGCACGCGAAGATCGAGCGCGTCAACCGGGCCTTCACGCGCCTGACCGGGTACACCGAGGACGAAGTGATCGGGCGCAACCCAAGCATGCTGAGTTCAGGGCGCCAGACGCCCGAGTTCTACAAGCAGCTGTGGCATTCGCTAACGACCGATGGCCACTGGCAAGGCGAAATCTGGAATCGCCGCAAGACCGGCGAGCTGTTTCTCGAATATCTGACGATCACCAGCATTCGCGACAACGCAGGCGGGATCTCCAACTACGCGGCGATCTTTTCCGACATCACGCAGCGGCGCCAGGCGGAAGAGCGGCTGGGCTATCTCGCCACGCACGACGTGCTAACCAATCTCGCGAACCGGGCGCTGTTCGAGGAGCGGCTCGCGCACGCGATCGTCCAGGCGAAGCGGCTCGGTCGCAAGGTCGCGGTGATGTACCTCGATCTCGACCGCTTCAAGCTGGTCAACGATACGCTCGGCCACAACGCCGGCGACGAGGTGTTGAAGATCGTCGCGGGACGCATCGTCGCGGAAGTGCTCGCGAACGACACGGTGGCACGCATGGGCGGTGACGAATTCGCGCTCGTGCTGGAGGAGTTCGACGACGTCCGCGACGTCGGGCGTATTGCGCGCACGCTGCTCGACGAAGTGGCGCGGCCCATCGATATCGGTGGCCACGAGATCTTCGTGACACCGAGCATCGGCATCAGCATCTATCCTGACGACGGGATCGAGGCGGAGCACTTGATCCTGCTTGCGGACCAGGCGATGTACGGCGCGAAGAGTCGCGGCAGGAACGTGTTCCAGTTCTTCGAGAGCAAGATGACGTCGTCGGCGATCGAGCAGCTGGATATGCTCGGCGAATTGCACCGCGCGCTCGAGCAGAATGAATTCCGCCTGTTCTACCAGCCGCAATACGATCTGACCAGCGGCCGGATCGTCGGCGTGGAGGCGTTGCTGCGCTGGTTGCATCCACGCAGGGGGCTCGTACCGCCGGGCGACTTCATCGGGCTCGCGGAGCGGTCCGCGCTGATCGTCCCGATCGGCCGATGGGTGCTCCATGAAGCCTGCCGCCAGGCGTGCCGATGGCTCGACGCGGGCTTCGAGTTCGGGCGTGTGGCGGTGAACGTGTCGGCACGGCAATGCCTTACCGACCATTTCCTCAGCGACTTGACGACCATCCTCAGCGAAACCGCGTTGCCGACCGAATGCTTACAGCTCGAGTTGCTCGAAAGCATGGCGATGAACACCCGCGAGGAAATCGGCATCCTGCTGCGCGAACTGGCGATCCGGGGGATCAGCCTGGCGATCGACGATTTCGGTACGGGATATTCGTCGCTGGTGTATCTGAAGGATCTGCCCGTCGATACGCTGAAGATCGATCGGTCGTTCCTCACGGACTGCGGTTCGGGCAGCACGGACGATGCGATCGTGCGCGCGATCGTTGCAATGGGCCGCGCGCTCGGGCTCGATGTCGTGATGGAGGGCGTAGAGACGGAAAAACAACTGGCCTTCCTGCAGGAGATCGGTTGCCATCAGGGGCAAGGTTTCCTGTTCGCGCGGCCACAGCCTGCCGACCAGTTCGTCGGGATCTTGTCGCGCCACAGCGCGAAATTGCTGGTGGAGTGAGCCTTTCCGGCAGCGGGCACATGCGACTGCAAGCAATGATCAGAGATCTCCACGCACTTCGCCGGTTCCCAACCCGCTGCGCTGCCGGTTGACTTCCGCCCACAGCTCATCGCTGTCGTCATTGCGCAGCACGACCTTCCAGTCCGGTTGATTGTCGGTCACGTCGAAGTATTCCAGGATTTCCCGGCGAACCGCGTCGACGAACTGCGCGTATTCCGCTTTGGCCCGTGCAAAGGCCCCATGATTGGATTGAACAGCGGCAATTGGCCGACGCTCGCCTGACGTCAACAGCGCGTCAATACCGGCGGCGTCAAGCCAGCGCAGTCTCCACGGGACGGCGGGGCGAGAATGGCAGGGTCGGTCCATAGCCGAAGCGCATGACGATATCAGGCCGTCGCCGGCTGGTATCGCCGACGATGCCTGCCAGATGCGGACGAAGGCGAGCGACCTCGACGGGCTGATTGACGAAGGCGACCTTGATCCCGAGGTTTGTCGCTGTCAGCGCGAAGCGCTGACAGGCCTGGCCGACCCTGATCCAATGCATCTTGTCTTCCCGATCGCCAACAAACACGGCAATGCCTGCCGACGAATCGATTTGGCGGGCATATTTGTCGTTCTCGGTTCGGGTGTCAAAGAACCGTTCGAACGCGAAGCGTCCAAGGGAGCTCGGCAGCACTGGATTCCCGCTTGCAGCGGAGAACAGGCCATCGCCCGACGACATGGCGCTGCGTGGGTTGAACCGGATCCATCGCTTCAGTTCGCTCATGAAAGCCGAATCCGCCATTTGAATGTCGTTGGCGGCTACCACCAGATCTCTGACCTTGTCGATCCCCATTCGGTCGGTGATGAGGGTCAAGTGAACGCCGGGCGTGGCAGCCGTCCGCTCGAGGAACGCGAGATCGGCGGCAGGAACGGCACGCCCGTCATATTCCGCGCGCGTCGATTGTCGTTTGGCAATTGCGGCAAAAAGCGAACTCGCCCTTATCGATCCGCGTACGAATGCATAACGTGCGCCGTCTCCGCCGGAAGCCATCTGAACCTCTCCTGGCCAGCCCGTTGCTGCAGCCGAGATGGCGAGGTTTTCCGCCGCGCATCCAAGGCTCACAAACAGATGATGGTCGTCCGGGTCGACAGCGGGTGTGCGGCGCGAGAGGTCCGGCAGAATGTCGATGAACCCGTCGCCGACATGAAACCGCCAAGGCTGCGTGTTGTGGCTGTTGGCGGCAAGTGCCGCATAGCGGATGAGGCCGCCAAGGCTCGGCGGCATTGTCAGAGCCGCACGCAGGCGCTTTGCATAGGCCTGATAGTCGGCCATCGATCCCACGGACGACATCCAGGCAGTCGCGCCGCCTGCCAGCATCAAGGCGCCGCCGGCGCCGACGAAGAAAGTTCGCCTGTCCATGCTCAATTCCCGTAAGTTGTCGCGGCTGCCGTGCCAGAGTGCGGCGCGCATGCAGTGATTTGACGCGCAATGTTGCTCACGTGCAGCGGCAATGGAAAATTCGCAACGCCCCTTTGGACTGCGATTCCGAGCCCCCGGCGCAGCCCCAAATCCTCCACAGCGAGACTTGCTGAAAACCGCCACCGCGACACGCGACTCGGCACGCATCCAGACGCAAAGGCAATTCCCTTCGTCGCTTGGATTCTCAACACCCGTATCTCCGCAGCGGGCCGTTTTCGGCGCGCGTTGTCGACTATCTAGCCTGTCACGTCAACCTGTGTCAGGCAAATGCCGGCTCCGTTGATCTGAGTCAATTGCGGTCGGCGTGAATCGCGGCCTGCGCGGCAGGTCGTGCAGGCGGGCCGCTCACGCTTGCGCGCCGTGCGTCTCGAAGTCGGTCATCTTCGGTATTTGATTTGCATCAAGCGCCGGATGACCCGGTGGGACAGGATAGGATTTCACGAACTGGAAGGTGATCCATGGACGAGCAGATCAAGGAAAAGATCCTGTCATTGCTGGATCAGCACCGAATCATGACGATCGCCACGCTAAGGCCGGACGGCTGGCCGCAGGCGACCACCGTCGGATACGTGAGCCAGGCACTGACGCTTTACTTCCTTTGCGGCCTGGAAAGCCAGAAGGCGGCCAATCTGGCCCGCGACGACCGGGTATCGCTCACGATCGACCACGACACATCGGATCTGATGGCGATTACCGGTTTGTCGATGGCGGCACGTGCACAACTGGTAACTGATCGTGCCGAAGCAGAGAAGGTCTTGCACATGCTTCCACTGAAGTATCCGGACATGCACGCGCTGCCAATGCCGATGCCGTCTCCTGACGAGGTCCGGATATTTCGCGTGATTCCGATAGTCATTTCGGTGCTCGATTATTCACAAGGCTTCGGGCACACCGATCTTTGCATTTGCTGATCTCCTTCCATATCAAAAACACAAGACGCCGTGACGCGGTGCTCACATCGTAGCCCCCGATGGGCAACCTGCGCGGAAGCGGGCTGCCTTTATGCATTGATCGTTTTTGCGATCGGCTTCGCCTTCGGGGCGATGCGCGTCCTGCTGCTTGTGCGGCTGCTGGGAGAGACGGCAGCCGTATCGCTCGAAGCGCCGTTCATGCTGGCCGCGAGTTGGTACGTGTCGCACTGGAGCGCGAAAAAACACGACCTCCTGACGGATACCAACGAGGCGTTGCTGATGGGCGCGATCGCCCTGGCCATATTGACGATTGCGGAGTTGTGCACCAACGGACTCCTGTTTGGAAGGACCGTGCTCGAGTACTTTGCCGGCTTTTGGTCTGTACCCGGCGCGATCGGCCTCGCAAGCCAACTTTGCTTTGCGATCTTTCCGTTTCTGCAGGCGCGCGGTAATCGAATGGGCGCGAGCAGGTGAGCGCAATTGCAGGCGGCCAGGATCGCAACGCCGAAGCGCCCCCTCGGCAAAACCGTGTGACCTGCGATCGGATCCGCTGAACTGCCGTGCTCACGAAGGCTGGTCAGCCAGGAATATATGCAGTTGACGCGTACATGTCGGTGCCCGGAGTCGATGCGATACTCGGCGGTTCGCGGTGATCTCCGTGCGAATGGCCGCTTCCGGCCGTTCAGTATCGTCCACAGCCAAGAAACCATTCGCCCTCATGCCCCCGAGAATCCTCCATTTCGCCTCGCTTCTGGCGCTCGCCGCCTGCCCCGTGGTTCAGGCTGCCGACGGCCAGCCTTGCGACGACACAACCGTCACGGCCGTCGCCCGCTGGGCCGGCATCGCGAGCGCACGCATCGCGACGCGTGACGCGGACCGGCTCGTCATCGCATCGGCATGCAAGGCGATGCCGAACGCGCCGCAGACGACGATCGCGGCCGTCGCGTTCGACACGCTGCCGCAAAGCAAGAACCCCGACGAAAGCCGCAAGCTGCAGGTCGTCGCGCTGGTCGAGGGCGGCAAGGTCGTCGCGGCCGAAGAGTCGACCGTCGAGGAAGACGCAACCACCGAAGTCGGCCCGAACAGCTATCGCATCGACACCGCGCCGTACCGTCTGTCGCCCGACGTGCGCGCGTTCGGCGTCGTGTTCGTCAGCAGCGCGCGCGGGCCGAGCTGTCCCGACGCGAACGCCGGCGAGGAGCTGACGCTGTGGGTGCGCGACGGCAATCGCATCCGGCCGGTGTTCGGCACCAATCTGTATGGCTGGATCAGCGTCGAAGGCGAGGCTTGCGGCGCCGGTGCCGGCGACGCGCGCAGCGAAGACGCGAAGACGACGATCGCCGTCGAGAAGACGATGAGCCACGGCTTTGCGGACCTGTCGATCACCGCGCACATCACGCAGACGAAACGCGAAGACGGCACCTACTCGGATACGGGCAAGCGAACCGCGCGCACGGTCGTCCGATACGACGGCAAGTCGTACGGAATCGATATGTTCCGGACGTTCTGGTATTCGCCGACGGCGGTCAAGCGCTTCAAGTGACGCGGCGGCGGGCCGCGACTCGCCCGCCTACTCCGCCACCTTCGGCCCGATCGGATCTGCCGGCGGCGCCGGCATCCGCAACGCGTCGCCACGCATGCGTCGCGCCTCGCGCGCCGTATAGCGATCCTTCAACCGCAGGAACGGCTTCTCGACGAGGAAGTAGCTGGCCATCGCGGCCAGCAGCGCCCACACGATGCCGAGCGGGAACGCGTGCGGAACCGCCAGATCCGGGTTCGCGAACGGCTGCTGCCACAGATACAGACTGAACGAGATCGAGCCGACGAACACGATCGGCGCGGCCCGCAGCCACCGCGCGCACCAGAACTCGCTGCGGAAATTCAGCACGACGATCACGATCGCGATCAGCGCGGCCTCGAGCGTCACCCCGTAGGTCGCATTCCAGAAGCCGCCGAGCCGATGTTCGGCAAGCGGCATCCCGAACAGCACGATGACGACGAGCGCCGTCACGATGCGCGTCTCGCCGCGCCACGAGCCGATCCATGCTTCGAGCCGTTCGCGTTCGAGCGCCGCGTAGCAGCCGATCAGGATCGGATCGACGCCCGTATGCAGCATCATCCCGAGTTGCCCGCGCAGCGCCGGCGCGACGAAATACGTGAGCGCGCGCGCGAGCGGCACGGCCAGGATCAGCGCGGCCAGCCAGCGCGTGCCGCGACGGCGGGCGCCAAACACGAACAGCAGCGGCCAGAACCAGTAGAACTGCTCCTCGAGCGCGAGCGACCAGAAATGGCCGAGATACCACGCGCCGTCCGGGTGCAGCACGTTGTCGCCGCTCAGCCCGAACCATGCCGAGAAATTCCACAGATGCAGCGCCGCATACAGCCACTGGCGGCGCCCGACGTCGAGCCAGCCGACGGCGGCGAGCACGCCGACGGTCGCGAGATACACGTAGCACGCCGGCCAGATCCGCAGCGCGCGGCGCACGTAGAACGACGTGAGCGCGATCCCGCCGGTGCGCGCGAACTCCGCGCGCAGCACGTTGGTGATCAGGAAGCCGCTGAGGACGAAGAAGATCAGCACGCCGAGCCGGCCGTCGGCGACCAGCCGCAGCGGCGCGAGCCAGCCGGTGTAGCCGCCCGGCAGCACGCGTTCCGCATGGCCGACGACGACCATCGTGACCGCGACGGCGCGCAACCCGGTCAGTTGCTTGACGCGATGGTTCATCGGTTCGTTTCCCGTTGGCACGGCGGAGGAACGGAATGAAGGTCGGCGCCCGCGATCGGTGCGCCGATATGCCGCCGGGATTTTGTCTGAAAAATATCCGAATGAAATTGCTCAAAAAATTCCGCCGAGCATGCCGGCCGCAATGCCGCGCCGTGCAACCGGCATCGCCACCGCACGCAGCGGCCGCAATGAATGGGCATAATGACAAGCCTTGCCCGGCGGCCGCCGGGCCGATGCCGACACAACGAATCTGCGGCGCCGCAATATCCGCGATACCGGCGCTGCCGTATTCCGATCGCCCACCGGCCCGTGCCTCGTCCGCCGCCCTGCCGACCCTCACCCGGAGCCTGCCTGTGTACCCACCGATCGAACCCTACGCCCACGGCCACCTCGACACCGGCGACGGCCACCGCATCTACTGGGAGCGCTGCGGCAACCCGTCCGGCAAGCCCGCGGTGTTCCTGCACGGCGGCCCGGGCGCGGGCTGCAGCCCCGACCATCGCCGCCTGTTCGATCCCGAGCGCTACGACATCCTGCTGTTCGACCAGCGCGGCTGCGGGCGCTCCACACCGCATGCGAGCCTCGACAACAACACGACCTGGGACCTGGTGGCCGACATCGAGCGGCTGCGCGAGATGGTCGGCGCGCAACAGTGGCTCGTGTTCGGCGGCTCATGGGGCAGCGCGCTCGCCCTCGCGTACGCGCAGACGCATCCGCAACGCGTCGGCGCACTCGTCGTGCGCGGCATCTTCACGATGCGCCGCGCGGAGTTGCTGTGGTACTACCAGGAAGGCGCGTCGTGGCTGTTCCCGGACCTGTGGGAAGAATTCCTCGCGCCGATTCCGCAAGCCGAGCGCGATGACCTGATGGCCGCGTACCATCGCCGGCTGACGGGCGACGACGAAGCCGCGAAGCTCGAAGCCGCGCGCGCATGGAGCCTCTGGGAAGGCCGCACGATCACGCTGCTGCCGGACCCGGCGCTGGCCGCGCACTTCGCGGACGGCCACTATGCGCTCGCGTTCGCGCGGATCGAAAACCACTACTTCGTGAATCGCGGGTTCGTCGAGGAGGGCCAGTTGCTGCGCGACGCGCATCGCCTCGCCGGGATTCCGGGCGTGATCGTGCAAGGCCGCTACGATATCGCGACGCCCGCACGCACCGCATGGGATCTCGCGAAGGCATGGCCCGACGCGAGGTTCGAGATCGTGCCGGATGCCGGACACGCATACAACGAACCGGGCATCCTGAAGGCGCTGCTCGCGGCGACGGACCGGTTCGCGGCGTAAGCGCAAGCAACGCAGCACATACCGCGCAATACCACGCGGCGCGCGGCAGCCGGCCATGCCGTCCGGCGCGCGCCGCCCCGCTCAGAGCGCCGCTTCGACGATCGTGCGGCCGCTGATCGCCCGCTCGACGAGTCGTTCATCGCCAACCTTGCGGATCGCATCGTCGAGCAACCCTTCCGGCTCCTCGGTCGCGACCTTCAGCAGGCCCGACAGACCACGCGCGTCGAGCACCACGAGCGTTTCCATCGAATCCGCACGGCTCACGAGCACGCGGCGGAACGCCGGGCCCGCGCCGAAGCTCGCGCAAAGCTCGATCGTCTCGTTGCCGAGCGTGTAGTCGAAGTTCTTGATCATGTCTGCCGCCGTTGCAAGGGAATGGCGACGCGCGACGGCGCGGCGCCGTGACGTCGACGCACCCGTGCGTGCCGCCGGCGCCGGATCGGGTCCGATCCGTTCGCCGGCAACACCATGCTAGGCGGGCAGTATTAACGACGACTTAAACGTCCGGCGGCCGGCGCGTCAGGCCTTAGAGCGCCTCATCGAGCGGCTCGACCGTCACACCGACCTTCAGCTCCTGATCCGCGCCGCCGCCGCGAATCACGCCGCGCAGCGGCGTCACGTCCGCGTAGTCGCGGCCGATCGACAGCATCACGTAGTCGTCGCCCGGCGCGCGGTCGTTGGTCGGGTCGAGCTGCAGCCAGCCGCCGTCTTCGGGCCACGCCGGGTCGTACACGTCGACCCATGCATGCGATGCGTCCGCGCCGATCAGCCGCGGCTGCCCGGGCGGCGGCTGCGTCAGCAGATACCCGCTCACGTAGCGCGCGGCGAGCCCGAGCGAGCGCAGCGCGCCGATCATCACGTGCGCGAAATCCTGGCAGACGCCCTTGCGCAATCGCAATGCATCGAGCGCCGTCGTCGTGATGTCGGTGCTGTTCGGCGTATACGCGAAGTCGGCGTGAATCCGCCGCATCAGGTCCCATGCGGCCTGCACGAGCGGCCGCTGCGGCGTGAAGCTGGCGGCCGCATACGCAGCCAGTTCCGGATCGCACGCCACGTGCGGCGACGCGAACACGAACTCGCTCGCCGCGTCGTACGGCTGCCCCGCGCGAAACCGCAGGCGGTCGCGCACGGCTTCCCATGCGGTTGCGTGCTCGGGGTCGGGATGCGCGATCGCGGGCGGCGGCGCGCCGCGTGCGCCCTGCGACCAGACGGGCGGGCTCACGCGCACCGTGCTGCGGCTGCGCACGAGCAGCGCATCGTGCGGCTGGTTCAGCGCGAACGATGCGCGCGCGTTGCCGAACGCGTCGATCTCGGTGCCGACCGTTTCCGGTCCGGGTTCGATGTCGAGCGCGAACGACAGCACCTGCTGGCGCGGCGTCGCGAGCGGCTGCAGCCGCGCCTGGTGCTGGGCCGATTCGACGCGCGCCGCGTAGCGATATTCGGTGTCGTGCGTGACGCGCAGGACACGACCGGCCGACGTGGCCGATGCATTCGAGGCCGCGGGCACGACCGCCGCCGCTGTCTGCTTCGCACTGCCGGGGGCGGCCGCGGGCGGCGTCTTCGCCGCGTGTTTCGGCGTCACCATAGCGTCCTGCCCGCCTCGCGAACGTGGCTGAAATACCGCTCGCCGATCCGGTTCGACAGATCCCACACGGCCTTCACCGTCGTGTCGAGCGCATCGAGCAGCGCGTCGTGCCGACCATCATCTCCGGTTTCACACAGTTCGTGCAGCGACCACGCGGGCACGTCCGGAATCGTCTCGGCCAGTTCGGACAGCGCATAGCCCTCGCTGCGCTCGACCTTCGTCAGCCGGCCGCGCAACGCCTGCACGACCCAGCCGAGCGAGCGCGGATTGTCGGTGTCGAGCACGACGAGCGACAGCAGCGGCGCGACGTCGAAGCCGCGCTGGAAGCGCGAGCGGAACGTGATCGTGCTGTCGAACAGCTCCAGCACGAGTTCGAAGCCGTCCTGCCGGTGCACCGCGCCTTCGTCGAACGCGAACTTCAGCACGCTGCACAGGAAGTCCAGCCGGTCGATCTGCCGCCCGATCGACAACAGCCGCCAGCCGTCGTCGCGCGTCATGTTGTCGGTCTGCGCGCCGGTGATCGCGCCGAGCAGCAGCCCGAGGCGCTCCAGCAACTGCAGCGCCTCGTTGCCGATCTGCTCCTCGGCTTCCGGATGATCGGCGCTGTCGGCGAACAGTTGCGTCGCGTCGTCGATCAGCCGCCACTGATCGCTCGACAGCCGTTCGCGGATCGCCGCAGCCGCGCCGCGCATCCCGAACAGGCAGGACGCGATGCCCGACGTGCGGTCCGCGCCGCGCGTCAGCGACGTCGCGAGCGCGTACTGGAACGCGCGCGGCGCATCGACGGCGTTCGGCGCGTCGGGCGCGATCAGGCCGGTGTCGCGGCACAACGTGTCGATCAACTCGAGATGCGCGGGACTGTCGACGTCGTCCTCGCCGCGCAGCCGTTCGAGCGCGGCGCGCGCGAGACGCATCAGGTTGGTCGCGCGCTCGGTATAGCGGCCGAGCCAGAACAGGTTCTCCGCCGCGCGGCTCGCGATCGCGCGCGGACGCTCGACCAGATCGTCGGGGCCGAGACGCGTCTGCAGCAGCGTCGTCGAATCGACGATGCCTTCGGTCATCACCCACGTATCGACCGTGCTGCCGCCGCGCGGCATCGGCGCGTTGAACAGCGTATCGCGCGTGCCGACCCGCGACAGTCCGCCCGGCAGCAGCCGCCAGCGCTGCGCGCCGTCGGCGAGCGCGAACACGCGCAGCAGCAGCGGCTTCGGCACGATGCGCGCGCCGCCGCTGCCGTCGGACGCGTCGTGCCCCGGCCAGGTCGGCGCCTGCGACAACGGCAGGTCGGCCTGCACCGTGTAATGCTCGGGCCGGGCCAGGATCCGCGCACGCCATTCGGCCAGTTGCGCCGGCGTGAGCCGCGCGCCGATCACCGGGTCGAACGCGCCGCCGGCCTGCACCTCGGGCGGATACGACGGCTTCACGATGCTGCGCGCAAGCTGCGGCAGCGCGTCGCCGCACGCGGCCGCCTCGCCGCACCACCACGAATGCACGGCCGGCAGCGTCAGCGTTTCGCCGAGCAGCGCTTCCGCGAGGCGCGGCATGAAGCCGAGCATGCCCGGCGACTCGAGGAAGCCCGAACCCGGCGCATTCGCGAGCAGCACGTTGCCCGCCCGCACGGCCTGCAGCAGGCCGGGCACGCCGAGCATCGAATCGGGACGCAGTTCGAGCGGATCGAGCCACGCGTCGTCGACGCGCCGCAAGATCCCGTGCACGGGTTCGAGCCCGCGCAGCGTCTTCAGGAAGACGCGGTTGTCGCGCGCGGTCAGGTCGCCGCCCTCGACGAGGGTGAGGCCGAGGTAGCGCGCGAGATACGCATGCTCGAAGTAGGTCGCGCTGTGCGGCCCGGGCGTCAGCAGCACGATCCGCGAATTCTTTCTGGCGGGACTGAGCGCCTGCATGCTCTGCAGCAGCGACCGGTACGCGGAAGCGAGCCGCTGCACGCGCAGCCCGCGGAAACCGCGCGGAAAGAGCCGCGACACGATCAGCCGGTTCTCGAGCAGATAGCCGAGGCCGGACGGGCCCTGCGTGTGCTGCGCGACGATCCGCCATTGGCCGTCGGGGCCGCGCGCGAGATCGAACGCGACGACGTGCAGCCACGTATCGCCCGGCACGCGTGCGCCGCGCATCGCGCGCAGGTAGCCCGGGTGGCCGGTCACGAGCGCGGGCGGCAGCAGCCCGCGCTGCAGGATCGTCTGCGGTCCGTACAAATCGGCCATCGTCGCGTTCAGCAGCCGCACGCGCTGCAGCACGCCGCGCTCGATCGCGACCCAGTCCTCGGGCGTGACGATCAGCGGCAGCAGGTCGAGCGACCACGGGCCGGCCGCGCCGTCGCCCGCGCGTTGTTCGTGGAGCTGGTAGAACAGGCCGTTCTCGCGCATGCGGCGCTGCAGCGCGTCGGCGCGTCGGTCGAGGTCGGCCACGCCGTCGCTGCCGATCGACGTGAAGAAGCTGCGCCATGCGGGGGCGAGCAGCGGCGCGGTGAGGCCGGCGGCACTGCCGCGCAGTTCGTCGTAGCGGCCGGCCGCGGCCGGCGCCGCGAGCGCGGCGGCCAGTTCCGCGGCGTCCGGCTGCGCGCCGGTATCGAAAAGCGTGGGCATCGCGTCGGCGTCGGCGAGATCGTCGGGGTGAATGGGCGGCACGGTCGGTATCGTTCCGTCGTCAGGGGGCAGCGGTGCCCGCGCGCCGCCGCACCGTCGTCCGGGCACGGCAGACGCGGCGGGCGGCCGCAGTCTGCCCGCATCCTAGCACTCCTCCCGGCGCGCCGGGAGGTCGGAAACCGCGCATCGTCGTGCGTCCTTTCATCCGACGATCAGGGCCGTCGCAGGTCGAGCGTGAACGGGAATTCACGGCTCGGCGCGGCGGCCGCCACGTCCATCCGCCCCGGCGTGTGCCCCATCGCGACGAAGCGCGCGAGCCGGCGGCTCTCGGCTTCGTACGCGTTGACCGGGAACGTCGCATAGTTGCGCCCGCCCGGGTGCGCGACGTGATACCGGCAGCCGCCCAGCGAGCGCTGCAGCCACGTATCGACGATGTCGAACGTGAGCGGCGCATGCACGCCGATGGTCGGATGCAGCGCCGACGGCGGCGCCCACGCCTTGTAGCGCACGCCTGCGACGTATTCGCCGACGGTGCCGGTCGGCTGCAACGGCAGCGCGCGGCCGTTGACGGTCACGACGTGACGGTTGTCGTTCAGCCCGGTCACGCGCACTTCGAGCCGTTCGACCGACGAATCGACGTAGCGCACCGTGCCGCCGGGCGCCCCCTCCTCGCCCATCACGTGCCACGGCTCGAGCGCGCCGCGCAGCGACAGTTGCATCCCGTTCACCGCGATCTGGCCGAACAGCGGGAAGCGGAATTCGAAATGCGGCGCGAACCATGCGGAATCGAACGCGAAACCGGCGTCGCGCAGCTCGGCCAGCACGTCGTCGAAATCCATCTTCAGGAACGCGGGCAGCATGAAGCGATCGTGCAGCGCGGTGCCCCAGCGCGTGAGCGGCGTCGTATACGGCGCGGCCCAGAAGCGCGCGACCAGCGCGCGCAGCAGCAGTTGCTGCACGATGCTCATCCGCGCATGCGGCGGCATCTCGAACGCGCGCAGTTCGAGCAGGCCGAGCCGCCCGGTCGACGAATCCGGCGAATACAGCTTGTCGATGCAGAATTCGCTGCGGTGCGTGTTGCCGGTCACGTCGATCAGCAGGTTGCGCAGCACGCGGTCGACGAGCCACGGCGGCATGTCCTGCCCGTACAGCAGCTTGTTGCGCTGGATTTCCGCGAATGCGATGTCGAGCTCGTAGACCTGGTCGTTGCGCGCCTCGTCGACGCGCGGCGCCTGGCTCGTCGGCCCGATGAACAGCCCCGAGAACAGGTACGACAGCGACGGATGGTTGTGCCAGTAGGCGATCAGGCTCGCGAGCAGGTCCGGGCGGCGCAGGAACGGGCTGTCGGCCGGCGTCGCGCCGCCGAGCACGAAGTGGTTGCCGCCGCCCGTGCCGACGTGCCGGCCGTCGACCATGAACTTCTCGCTGGACAGCCGCGACTGCCACGCGGCGTCGTACAGGAATTCGGTCTGGCCGACGAGTTCGTCGAAGCTCTTCGCCGGATGGATGTTCACCTCGATCACGCCGGGATCGGGCGTGACCTGCAGCAGCTTGAGCCGCGCATCGCGCGGCGGCGGATAGCCTTCGAGCACGAGCTTCACGCCGAGGGCCTGCGCGGTCAGCTCGATCGCCGCGAGCAGGTCGAGATAATCCTCGAGCGCGGCGAGCGGCGGCATGAACAGGTACAGGATGCCGTTGCGCACTTCTGCGCACATCGCGGTACGCGTGATCCATGCGGCCGATTCGAAGCGCTCGGGGTGGCGCTGCGGGTCCTGCGCGGCATGCGCGTGCCGGTCGCCGGCGGCGCTGCCGTCGCTGCGCAACTGCATGACCGTTTGCGCGGACGCTTCGCGATGCACGCCGGCCAGGTAACGCGGCGCGTCGGCCGCACCCGCATGACGCGCACGGAACGCGGCCGCGTCCGGCAGCGCGTCGCGCGGCGCGAACGGATCGCGTTCGACCAGGTACGGATAGTCGGCGCCGGCGACCCACGGCAGCGAATCGAGCGGCAGCCGATAGCCCATCGGCGAATCGCCGGGCACGAGGTACATCCGTTCGTCGCGGAAGAACCACGGGCCGGTCTGCCAGCGCGGGCCGTCGAGACCCGGCGCGTCGTCCGTGCGCTTGATCGGCAGCACGTAGCCGACCACGCTGTCGAGATGCTGGTCGAACACCTTGCGCAACCGCGCGCGCTCGAGTTCGTCGTCGAGGCGCGAGTCGAACGGATCGACGTTGACGGGCAGCCGGCGCTCGCGCCACAGGTAGTACCAGACATCCTCGTAGCCGGGCCGCACGAATTCGTCGGTCAGTCCGAGGCGCGCGGCCAGCGCGTCGATGAAGCGCTTCGCGTCCTCGGTCGTGCACGCGGACGGCTCGCGCTCGTCGGCGAACAGCGACGGGTCGTGCCACACGGGCTGGCCGTCGGCGCGCCAGAAGATCGACAGCGCCCAGCGCGGCAGCTGCTCGCCCGGATACCACTTGCCCTGCCCGAAATGCAGGAAGCCGCCTTCGCCGTATTCGGCGCGCAGCCGCTGCACGAGTTCGGTCGCATAGCCGCGCTTGGTCGGGCCGAGCGCATCGGTGTTCCATTCGGCGCCGTCGCGATCGTCGATCGACACGAAGGTCGGCTCGCCGCCCTGCGTCAGCCGCACGTCGCCGGCCGTCAGCGCGCCGTCGACCTGCGCGCCGAGCGTGCGCACGGCGTCCCATTGCTGCTCGGTATACGGCTTCGTCACGCGCGGCGATTCGTACACGCGCGTCACCACCATCTCGTGCTCGAACGACACTTCGCATTCGTCGATCAGCCCCTCCACCGGCGCGGCGCTGGTCGGCTGCGGCGTGCATGCGAGCGGGATGTGCCCTTCGCCGGCGAGCAGGCCCGAGGTCGGATCGAAACCGATCCAGCCCGCGCCCGGCAGGTAGACCTCGCACCACGCGTGCAGGTCGGTGAAGTCGACCGACGTGCCGCTCGGGCCGTCGAGCGCCTTCACGTCGGGCGTGAGCTGGATCAGGTAGCCGGACACGAAACGCGCGGCGATGCCGAGATGCCGGCACAGCTGCACGAGCAGCCACGCGCTGTCGCGGCACGACCCGGACGCGAGTTCGAGCGTCTGCTCGGGCGTCTGCACGCCCGGCTCCATCCGCACCAGATAGCCGATGTCGTGCTGCAGCTGCTGGTTCAGCGCGACGAGGAAGTTCACGGTGCCGGCCGGCGTGCGGTCGACGCCGTCGAGATACGCGCGGAACAGCGGCGCCGCGCTCGTCTGCGGATCGCAAGCGAGGTACGGCGCGAGTTCGGTCTTCAGCGCATCGTCATAGCTGAACGGGTATTGCTCCGCGCTGGCTTCCAGGAAGAAGTCGAACGGGTTGTACACCGACATCTCGGCAACCAGGTCGATCGTGATCTCGAAGTGTTCGGTGCGCTCCGGAAACACGAGCCGCGCGAGATAGTTCGAGAACGGGTCCTGCTGCCAGTTGATGAAGTGCTGCGCGGGCTCGACGGTCATCGAATACGCGACGATCGGCGTCCGGCAGTGCGGCGCGGGCCGCAGCCGCACGATCTGCGGCCCGAGGTTGACGGGCCGGTCGTAGCGGTAGCGGGTGGTGTGATGCAGCGCGACGTGAATGGGCATGGGAGAGCCGCTCGGTTCGGGTTGGACCGGCCGCGCGCGCCGCGTCGCCGTCGCTGCGGCGGCACGGCACGGCGGGTTCGGAGAAGGTATGCGTCAGACCAGTTCGGGCGACTGCACGACGCTGATCTCGATGCCGACGGCGCTCGCGCCAATCCCCGTCACCGGTTGCGCGTCGCGATAGTCGAGGCCCACGGCGATGCGCACGTAGCGCTCGTCCGGGCAGCGGTTCATGAACGGATCGAAGCCGACCCAGCCGAGCCCTTCGACGTACGCCTCGGCCCACGCGTGACCGGCCGGCTGCTGCATCAGCGCGACGGCCTGCGGCTGCGCGCCGAGTGCCGCCTGCGGCAAGCCCTGCGACTGTGCGGCATGCGATGCGCCGAGCACCTGCTGCATGCCGTCGCCCGTCTGCAGCGCGAGCGCTTCCTCGGCATCCTCGTCGCTCGCGCTCTGCTTCGCGTCGGCGATGCGCTGCATCGCGCTGTCGGCGAGCACGTAGCCCGAGATGTAGCGCGCGGGCACCTTCAGCGCGCGAGCGGCCGCGATGAACGCGTGCGCATGGTCGCGGCTGGTGCCCTCGCCGCTTTGCAGCGCGGTTTCGGCATCGACCGGCGCGTCGGCCAGGTTCGGCGCGTATGCGATGCGGTCGTGCACTTCCGTCATCAGCCAGTGCAGCGCATCGAGGCTGTGCGGCTCGATCGGCAGCGCCTGCGTGAGCTCGCGCACGGTGTCGCCGGCCTTCGTGAGCGCGGTCTCGCGCTCGAAGATCCACGGCGGCGCATAGCCCTCGGGGTGGCCGAGAATGCCCGCGCGGTCCTGCGTCTCGACGACGCCGGCCGCGACCACGACGACCTCGTTCTTCGCGCCGCGGTCGTGGCGCACGAGGTCGATCCGGTTGCCGAATCCGTCCGCATAGGAAAGCGTCGGCTCGACGCCGTCGATCGTGACCTGCCACGCGCGCACCGTCTGCCCGGGCCCCGATTGCGGGCGCAGCCGCAGCCGTTGCAGCGCATGGGTGGCTTGATCGTCGAACTGATAACGCGAGATGTGTCGGATGGCGAGTCGCATGGCAAGTCTCAGTCGAAGTTGTAGGCCTGGGCGATATCGATCCCCAGGCTGTTGTTGCGGCCGATGAAGTCGGTCAGGAACTCGTGCAGGCCGCTCTTGAAGATCCGCTCGACCGAGGTGTCGGACAGCATCTGCAGAATCTTCGTGGCCGTGTCGTGACACGGGTGTGTCACGCCGTAATCCTTCGCGAGCAGGTTCAGGCTCGACACCACGCGCCCGTAGCAATAGCGCAGCGAGCGCGGCATGCGGCCGTTCAGGATCAGGTAGTCGGCGATGTTCATCGGCTTGTACTGCACGTCGTACACCCAGCGATACGACCGGTGAGCAGCAACGCAGCGCAGGATCGTCTCCCACTGGTAGTTGTCGAGGATCGTGCCCACGTGCGACACCGACGGCAGCAGCAGGTGGTATTTCACGTCGATGATCCGCGCGGTGTTGTCGGCCCGCTCGACGAACGCGCCGATCTGCGCGAAATCGAAGATCTCGTTGCGCAGCATCGTGCTGTA